>JAHEIO010000054.1:18349-25461 GCA_024639325.1 Gammaproteobacteria bacterium | reverse complement strand
AGTGTTGTGCGAATGGGTCATCACGCGCCGATTGTTTCGGCGCAGGTACATATTCAAAACAGCCGGGAGCAGCGTAACCACCGTCGACACTGGAGGTTTATAACCAAACAGCAGGAGCACCGAATCGGATTAGCCCATCATCAGGTCGGCATTGCAAGCCCTGTTCTTATGGCAAGGTCACGACGACGAGATGTTCCCAGCACTGGGTCTGATCGACTCAATTCTGGTGCAGACAGACCTGTTGCCAATCGATATGCTGTCCCTGATCGCCCATTTTCGGGACCCACACTCATTGACAGGCAAATAACAATGGCATAGGCTTCGGCATATGCCTAAAATTTGAAATACTTACATGCCACAATCTGAACGACATGTTCGCCTGTTTCGCAATGGGCGAAACCAAGCGCTTCGCATCCCTCGGGAATTTGAACTCGAGGGGAGTGAGGCGACCATACGCAAGGAGGGCGATCGCTTAATCGTTGAGCCGGTCCGAAAAGGGCGGCTGCTCGCCTTATTGGCCACTCTCCCTGCCTTGGATGAATGCTTTCCTGATGTTGACGAAGATCTGCCCCCTTTGGACGAGACGGCACTCTGACAATGCCACTGCGCTACCTGCTGGATACCAATATCCTCTCGGATCTAGTGCGTCAGCCACAAGGCATCGTGGCAACCCGTGTTGCAGCGGTAGGCGAAGAAACGGTATGCACAAGTATTATCGTCGCCGCGGAGCTTCGATTCGGCGCCCTGAAATCAGGTTCCAGGCAGCTGGCAGACAGGGTTGACCTGATCCTCTCTGCTGTTGACATCCTGTCTCTGAAAGTGCCGGCCGACCACCACTACGGAGAGTTACGACATCACCTGACGAGCCAGGGGACCCCCATTGGACCCAATGACATGTTACTCGCAGCCCATGCGCTTTCAGTGGGAATGACCGTTGTAACCGCCAATACCGCAGAGTTTTCACGGGTGCCCAGGCTGAATATCGAAAACTGGCTAGCACAATAGTCGAACACGACTGTGTTGCGTAAAAATCGAAGTCTTCGTTAACACGGCATAGTTTTAGCAATGGTGACATCTATGCTCATTATCGGCGACAACTTTTTTACGGCTTGGGTGCGTAGAGAATGTTGAGACACTTGAATTCAGGAATAGTCCGTCCACGCATTCTGGGCAGTGCCTTGGGCGATTCGGCACGCTGTCAGGCCGACAGAGATATTTGTACGCTAATGAAGAATGCTGCGGGATCGGTGAGTCTCCATGGACCACACCCAATCTACAGCCGAGGCTAAGTGCCGGCCAGCACACAGCGCTGGCTAATCGATCCCTCGATGTCTCTTCATTTTTCAACAGAGCTTAGTTTAAAACCCCAAAAAGCCGAGCAATGAAACGCCTATCAACATTATTACTCGCGACCGTCTGGTTGTCATTGGCCTTCGCCGATCCTATTAAAGTAGGTGATACGGAGATCACTTTCGAACCGCCTGAAGGCTTTAAGGAAGTTTCGCAGGAGATTATCGACCTGAAGTGGCCAACCAACCGTGCGCCCAAATTTGTCATAGGCGATGAATCGGCATCCACCACGGTAGCGTACGATCTCAAACCGCACCAAATTCCTCAGGACAAGCTCGGCGACGTGCAGAAGTCGTTCACCCAGCTATTTGAAAGAATGGTCCCCGGTATCAATTGGAAAAAGAATGAAATTATTGAGCATTCGGGTCAGAAGTGGATCTTTATGGAAATGACGTCCAGTGCGATCGATACGGACATATATAACATCATGTTTCTCACCGGTTTTGGAGATGAGATGCTTGTATTCAATTTTAACTCCACCAAAGAGAATTTTGCGAAGTACGAGGCCAGCCTGAGGGCGAGCCTGAAGTCTATCAAACTCCCACAATAGTGCTAACAAGACGCGGCAGGGCTTAAACAACTCCGCGTTTTCTGTCAAGCTATTTCTGCAGATGCTGACCAAGGATAAGGACTTTACTCAAATATCGAAGGTAGTCCATTTTTCCGATTTGGTCTTGATTTTCACCCCGCGGATATATCGCATCCTCACGCTCCGCAAGGACGAATTACACCCAACGTAAAAAATGAGATCAAAGTGATTTTGACAGTCGCCAGATTTCGTCGGTTCTGCACGCAAAGTGGGAAATTCGGGTTAATTATCGTTTGATGTCGCTTTTTTGTTGTCCTGGAAATTGTGCGCTGCTCGGTTGTTTGACGAATAAAGAATGTTGGATCCGATGGTTCTTCGTTAAAGGCCGTTGTTGACGATATTCAGTAGAATGCTCTGTACGTTCATAAGCCATCTATACAATAACTACCCGTCATGTCGAAATCAAAGACACGCAGCAAAAACCCACAAAAACGGGCACGCCCATTATACTGGTCAACCAGTGACGCCGATGAGATCGAACGCCGGCGTTTGCGCGGCACCACCGAGACGTTCAAGATTGAACCCCTGACACAAGGCGATGATTTTTTCGGTATCTATCAGGTTGATTCCGATGGCGGGCAAACCTATCGTGTAGAAATTCGCTCGCTTGCAGAGCCGATCAACAATTGCGACTGCCCCGACCATCGCATCAACGGCCTGGGCACCTGCAAGCATATCGAGGCAACACTGAACCGGCTCCAGCACAGGCGCAAACGCGCCTTCAAAGATGCGGCGGACAAGGGCAGCCCGTACATCGAAATCTTTTTGGACCGGCGGGACCACCAGACCCGGATACGCTGGCCAAGGGGTGGCCAACGCCGTTTCAAGGCCAATGCTCTCCTCGCCCCTTTCTTCGGAGACGATAAAATCCTGTCGGGTGATCCACTCGATAAACTGCCCGCAATGAAGCGGATGATCGATGCCGCTCACGGAGCTGTACGGCGTAAGATACGGATTTCGAAAGAGCTGAATGCCTGGCTTGAGACACTGGACAGGCGCGAACAGCAGATCCGCGGCCGCCAACACTTCGAGACCGGGGTGGCGTCGGGAAAAGCGAGCATCGAGCTGGTCAAACACACCCTCTATCCTTACCAGCAGGAGGGGATGCTGCACCTGGCATTCACTGGCCGCGCCCTGCTGGCGGATGAGATGGGGCTGGGCAAGACGGTACAGGCAATCGCCGCCTGCGAGCTGCTACGCCGCACCTTTGGTATCCGGCGGGTACTGGTGATCTCCCCCGCTTCCCTCAAGGGCGAATGGGAGGAGCAGATTGCCAAGTTCACCGACCTCCCCTCACGCATCATCCAGGGACCTCGCGCCAAGCGCCTGCAGCAATACGAGGCGCCGGCATTCTTCTCTCTCGCTAATTACGAGCAGATCCGACCGGACGCGGAGGAGATCAACACCATCCTGAAACCGGATGTCATCATCCTCGACGAGGCCCAGCGGATCAAGAACTGGCAGACCAAAACAGCCATCTCAATCAAGCGTCTGAGAAGCCCCTATGCCTTCGTGCTCACCGGCACACCGGTGGAGAACCGCATAGACGAGATCTACTCCATCTTCCAGTTCCTCGATCCGCATATCTTCGGGCCCCTGTTTCGCTTCAACCGGGACTTCTACCAACTCGACGAGAAGGGACGAGCCATCGGCTACAAGAATCTCGACCGGCTACATGAACGACTGCGGCCCGTCATGCTGCGCCGTCGCAAGGAGGAGGTGGAGGGACAACTTCCGGGCCGAACCGTGAACACCTATTTCGTCCCCATGCATAAAGAGCAGGTGCTGCGCTACGGAGAATACGAAATGAGAGCAGCGCGTCTTGCCGCCATGGCCAAAAAAAGGCCATTGACAAAGGAGGAGATGGAACAGCTCCAACGCTATCTCGCCTGCATGCGCATGCTCTGCGATACGCCCTATATTCTCGACCAGGATTGCCGCATCTCTCCCAAGTTGAAGGAACTCGGTAACATTCTCCAGGAACTCATGGAGGATGGCGATCACAAGATAATCATCTTTTCCGAGTGGCAGCGAATGCTGGAACTGCTGCGGAAGGAGGTCGATGAGATGGGACTGGACTATGCCTGGCATACCGGCAAGGTCCCTCAGCCGACGCGCCGTGACGAGATCCGCCGTTTCAAGAACGATCCGGAATGCCGGTTGTTCCTCTCCACAGACTCGGGCGCCCTGGGACTCAACCTGCAGGTGGCCGATGTGGTGGTCAACCTAGATATGCCCTGGAACCCGGCCAAGCTGGAACAGCGCATTGCCCGCGCCTGGCGTAAACACCAGAAGCGCCCAGTCCAGGTGATCAATCTCGTATCTGAAGACTCTATCGAGCACCGCATGCTTTCTCTGCTGGAGCAGAAACGCTCCCTGGCCGAAGGCGTGGTGGACGGCAAGGGAAAAAAAGAGATGGACCTGCCTTCGGGCCGGGCCGCCTTTCTGGAGCGGCTTGATTCCCTGATGACCGGTGAAGCAAAAGAACCGTCAACAGCACCCACCGATCCACTTGATCGTTTACGGGACGATGTTCTTTCCCAGTGGAGTCATCAGCTGGAACTGATGGAATTGCATGGGGAGGGCGAACAGCAAACCCTGCTGGTAGTGACGGATCGTCTGGATGACGCATTGCAGAGCGCTCTTTCCCTGCAATTGAATGACCATTTCCCCGACCGGACGCCGCAATTGAAATTGCTCGACCGGGACACCTTCGCAACCATCCAGCAGCTGATCGGGGCCGGTATCCTGAGCGCCAACCAGGATACCGTCAGAACCCTTTACCGTGTCTCCACGGAGGATGCGCCGAAAGATGACGAACACCTAAAACGGCTGAAAGAGGCGCGCAACCACCTGGCCCGGGGTGAGCATAAACGACGCATGGCAAAGGTGCTCAATGAAGGCGGCTTTTCAACGGAAGCACTAGCGCCGATGCGTGACGCCGTGGAAACAGCCCTGCAAGCCCTGGCCCTATGGCAGGGTCACAATGCCGAAACGCCGTCGGATCCGGAATGGATCGACTCTGCGCTGGTGCAAACGAACCTGCTGACGCTCGAAAACCTTTCCCTGATCACCGCTATGCGGGAAGGTGACCGGGAAGATCGACGCCCACTGGATGAATCCCGGATGAACGAACTACTCGCACAGGGTGACGGCCTGCTTGCACGGGCTTCCTCGCTCCTGGAATCGCCCAAAGGAAACTGACACTCAGCACTTCCCAAAAGAGTAATAGTGGCCAAATCGAAACAACAGGGTTCGACGCAGGATCGGCAGTGGGCCTTGGCCAAGCGGCGCTGCCGCCTCGATCAGGAGGATATTCGCATGGCCAAGGAACTGGGACTCAAGCCACACTCCCTGATCAAGAACATCCCTTCGCAGAACCAGCAGTGGAAGTTGCCGGTCAAACAGTGGATTCAACAACTGTGAAAGTAAAAAGGGGACAGATTTATTTTTACAAAAATAAATCTGTCCCCTTTTTTCTGAACTACTACTCAAGCTCGGAATCCTTGTCTCACCGCGAACCGCACGTAAGTACATGCCAAAATACCCCAGGAGCGGTCCTCGCGGTGAGCAGCGTTGGCGTACGTTCGTAAATACCCATGCTTCATACTTGGGAAGGAGTATCGTGACACCTTCTCCCTACTCTGGTCGATTCGCCTCCAAGTTCCAGGATCGATTTGTAACGTCACCCGGCGCGCCTCCCGGATCGATCTGGATGTATTCCCAGCTAATTTTTGAAAGGCAAAGAGGGCCTCTTCTGTTGGCTTGTTGTCACCGGAACCGCTATTGATCTGCACCTGGCCGATCAAGCAATGCTCCAAAGTATATTTCATGAAAGTAGGTCTATCGTCCGTTGCCGATACCAGTTCCACCTGTATTTTGGAAATTTGCTTTCCACCTGCGCAGTAGGAATTAAGCTCCGGTGTAGTTCGGTCGAGCACCTTCGCGACGGAGAAGTCTTGAAAATTGGCGCGCCCTGCTGCGTTTCCACCTCCTCCAACATCGTGGATTATCGATTGCGCTAATCCATGGTCGTAGCTCAGGAGTTCTATCCAATTCCGGTGGGCGTCGTCGGTGCTTTCCCCGTCAATACCGTCGATCTTAAGAAAAATGTCGATAGCCATACGCTGAATCTTATATATTTCATATTGAAGCGAACGCGTCGAGAGTAGTTTCCAAAATCGTGCCGCTTTTCTGCACTACTGCAGTGAAAACTCACATCTATTTTATCGATAGTAAAAGGACAATGACGAAACAGAAAAACACTGTATCGAAATATTCATCTTCAAGTCCTCTAAGGAACCTCTGAATGATCGATAACCATATGATTGCAATCCCTAGAAATCAGCGCGAGGCGCGCCTCCTACTGTAGGAGCGGCGCCCTCGCCGCGATTAATCAGCGATTCCCTAGAAGATACAATCGCCCTGGCTTTCTCCTGTATTCACGTCGGTATATGTGGCGTCCCCCATACACCTAATCAGACCGTGCTAAGACATCTTCTAAATATGCTTCCTGAATTCCCAGCTCTGCTGCCACTCTCCTAGCAACACTCTGACTTAGCCAATTCGGTTGATGGGCGTCGGAACTAATCACGAATCCGAACCTGTCCACGTGCGGCCCGTAGAACGCCATCCAGTCGCAATGCCAAACATACCGATTATTAATTTCCACCAAGCACAGATCGGGGACTCGATTGAGATCAGTATCCAGGGCGTTCGGGTGTGCAATGATCACCGGGCGCCCTGCTGCGAGCAGTCGTTCTATTCCGCGGTAATCTGCCGCGACGTTTCGACAATGATATATGTAATAGTCGAAGGCTAGGCTCGTTGCGAAATCCACTGAAGCCGCACCGTCAACTTCGGTTCCAACGAACATATTCAGCGAGCGGACACGTGCCACATATTCTTCATAGGCTTGATCGGCGAAATGCTCAAAATGATCGCTGATCCCCATAACCTTCGCGTGTGCAATGCGAGCGACCAATTCCGGTGTCTGCTCCGGTACAACCGAGCTGTCCTTGTCCGAAAAGATCGTGTGGATGTGCAGATCCTGTGGATACGGCAGGTTACTTAGTTCAGGCATTATCCTTCTCCCAAAGGCAGGTAGATGGTATCAATACGGCAGGCACCGCTATTTTAAGTTGAGCCATTCTAAGGTGAGGAAAAGGGGACA
>JAHEIO010000054.1:0-18249 GCA_024639325.1 Gammaproteobacteria bacterium | reverse complement strand
GTGGATACGGCAGGTTACTTAGTTCAGGCATTATCCTTCTCCCAAAGGCAGGTAGATGGTATCAATACGGCAGGCACCGCTATTTTAAGTTGAGCCATTCTAAGGTGAGGAAAAGGGGACATGAGAAAAAGGGGACAGATTTATTTTCATATTCTTGAAAATAAATCTGTCCCCTTTTTCGCTTAAACTCAGAGATATCGTCTTGGATGCGTGAGAGCATCGGGCTGTCTGTTGGGGCTGAGGCGCAAAAATGACAAGAAGTGCGAATAATACTCCCAGGAAAACATGAAAAAAATTAATTTAGATGCGGTTGACATCCGTATATTAAACGCCGTGCAACATCATGGGCAGCTGAGCAAATCCGCGCTCGCCGAAATGGTCAATCTTTCTCCGACGCCCTGCTGGACGAGGTTGAACAAACTTAAGAAGGCGGGCATCGTTCGAGGATATCATGCTGATATCGATATCAATAAAATCGCCAACTTGACCAAAGTCATCGTGACGGTTTCGCTCAAGAAGCACCGTAAAGCGGACTTCGAACGGTTTGAATCTCACATTGCGAACATTGACGAAATTATAGGGTGTGTGGCAACCGGAGGCGGGTTCGATTATGTCATGACGGTAATTACTCCGAGCCTGCCTACGTTTCAAAGTCTGATTGACCAGCTAGTAGAGGAGGAAATTGGGATTGATCGCTATATCACCTATTTCGTGACTCGTGAAATCAAATCAACGTACCCCAATCTTGCAAAATCACTGACCGAACATGGGGGTCGCGGAAGCAGGATCAGGCCAGCCTGAGAGAGCGGTCTTGAATAGGTCGACCGCGATTTTCGTCAACAACGACCAAGCAGACTAAATAAGTACGTAATAAAGTCCAAACGAAGTTGTCCGGCACGCGTTTTTAGACCGTTACCAACCGACGTTTTTGTTATCTTACGCCCAATTTTCAAAATGAAGTAGTGCGGCGGTGGCCTAACACTGCCGCTCGAAACGCTAAAAACAGAGAACGGACAATGACATTCAAAAACTCTAGCAACTTTGGTTTTGGCACGCAGATCCGCAAGTCTCCCTATTTCGATGCAACGGTACGTTGGGGAGCAAAGGCTTTCTCAGTCTATAACCACATGTACATCCCGCGGGATTTCGGAGATCCGATCCAAAATTACTGGAACTTGGTGAACGATGCGATCCTTTGCGATGTAGCGGTTGAGCGCCAAGTCGAGATAACCGGCCCCGATGCGGCTGTGTTTACCCAAATGCTGACACCGCGCGATTTAACTAAATGTTCGGTGGGGCAGTGCAAGTATGTTCTGATCACCAACGCCGATGGCGGGATTCTGAATGATCCCATATTACTGCGTCTGGCTGAAAACCATTTCTGGCTGTCACTGGCTGACAATGATGTGCTGCTTTGGGCGCAGGGAGTGGCGGTCAATTCCGGGATGGACGTAACAATTCATGAGCCTGATGTCTCCCCGCTGCAATTGCAGGGACCCAAGTCCCGGGAAATCATGAAGGCGCTATTTGGCGATGAAATCGTCGACCTTCGGTACTATTGGTTAAAAGAGACTGAGCTGAACGGCATTCCGCTAGTCGTATCGCGAACGGGATGGTCGAGCGAACTTGGCTACGAACTTTATCTAAGGGATGCTTCATTTGGGGAATTATTGTGGGAACGGATTATGGAGGCTGGAGCGCCACACAACCTCAGACCTGGGCATACGTCTTCGATCCGGCGGATAGAGGGCGCAATGCTGTCTTATCACGCAGATATGGATATCAACACCAATCCCTATGAACTCGGTTTAGAACGATTGATCGATTTGGAAATCGATGCGGATTTTATCGGTAAGACTGCACTAGAACGTATCTCTAGAAAAGGCGTATCGCGTAAACAGGTAGGTCTTGAAATTGAAGAAGCTCCACTAGCCGGCCCAAACACCAGCTTTTGGTCAGTGTTTTGCGGAGAAAGCAACATTGGCAAAGTTACATCTGCGATTCATTCTCCGCGACTGGATCGCAATATCGCCCTCGCCATGGTTGGGACTGAATTTGCCGAAATCGGCACCATGCTCGAAGTTCGGAAGCCGGAAGCTCGAGTCGTTGCCACTGTGGTTGAAAAACCTTTTTATGACCCACGAAAAAAGATAAATTCAGCGGCGGCTTGAACTGCACTAATGATCACAAGGAAAACAGAGATGGCTGATCTTTCAATAGAAGTGGACTGGCAGCGGCAAGAGTCGGAGCTGCGCCCCGGTAAATATGCGAACGCACATAGCGTACAGTACACCGAACGCTATCAGGTTCAGGCAGATGCCGCGCCTGACTGGGGCGGTGATGCAGCAAATACGAATCCGGAGCAGGCACTGGCCGCAGCGCTAAGCAGCTGCCACATGATGACGTTTTTGGCGTTGGCAGCCAAAGCGAACTGGCCGGTCTCAAGCTTCCAGGATCGGGCAGAGGTTCATTTGGGTAAAAATCCTAAGGGGCAAATGTCCATTACGCGGGTTGATCTGCATCCGGTTATTACGTTTGACCCAGGGTTCGAGGTCACGTCCGCGGATATTCAGAAAATGCACGAGCGCGCCCACCGATATTGCTTTATCGCCAATACGTTGGCCGACAGCGTAGAAGTCAACGTCGGTTAGTCAAACTTTCTGCACACCTCAGAGAGACAATAAATGTCAGCAACCCAAAAAACGGATATTGTCAGACGGGAGCAAAACGTGCAGGGCGTGTAGCATTTCATCCTCAACGATGATGGCCGACGCTACGCTTTGTCAGAGGCAATGATGAAACGTCTGGGTGATGAATTGAATTCAGCGGCTTCTGATCAAACAGTCAGGATGATCGTGTTGGCAGCAAATCGTCCCGCATTCTGTGTTGGCTACGATTTGAAAGAAATGCGGGCTAGGCGTACTGTTCCTGATCGGCGCCGCAGCTATTTCACCGAAGTCATGATATTGTGTTCTGGGCTAATGCAGAGCATCGCCAATAACCCCAAACCAGTGATCGCTGAAGTCGCTGGTATTGCTACCGCGGCCGGGTGACAACTGGTGGCGAGTTATGATCTCGCCTATGCCGCCGACGCAGCAGCGGCGCTCTACCGAACCTGTCGCCAACGCCACTCTCAGCCAGCGCACCGGGCTCACCTCAAATGCCCCCGACAAGGCGGTGAATTTCGCAGTCACCCAGGCCAAATCCGACGACATTTTGCAGTGACCGTAAAACGGATGACCCCTGAAACTCCCTTAAAATTCTTCAATCATCCGTTGACCAACGCAACATGGGCGTTAATGTTTCCTATTCTCACTGATCTGATCAGCCGTTATTCGCGTGCCTAATTAGTATTTCGGAGCAATTTGCTTATCACTCGCAGTAAAATAACGGATGGATCCCCGATATTCCCGCTCAGGTGAGGTCAGAATATGCTCAACTACGGATTTAAACTTGCTGCATTGGTTGTAATTGTAAACCTGGTGGTTTTCTCCACGGCATTCGCGACGGGAATAGCCGTTGCCCAGGCTGAAACATCAACATCCACCAACGGCGAGGCCGCCAAAAAACCGAAACTAGTTGATCTGTGGCAACCCGGGGATGCCGGTCAACGCATGAATATCCGCGGCCGGGTCACCAGTCTCGACGGTACACCGCTGGACGGCATACCGGTTTCGATCCGCCAGGCCGATGGCAATGGAGATTACACAGAGCGTTACAGCACGACAGTGCTCACCGATCAGAAAGGGCGTTACCAGTTCGGATCGGTGGTGCCTGGAAATTATATTGGCGTCAGGCACGTTCATATCGGCGTCTATCACGACGAATACCAATATTTTGATTCGCAGATATTATTCAAGGGAGATCCTAATCTTGACGGCTATACCGAGGCAGACAAGGCGATATTCCTGGAGGAATCCGAAGTCAAGGGAGAAACCATTCTATTCGGGCGCTTCGATATCGTGCTGGTGCCAAGGTAAAACCCAGTAACATCCAAAACGGACAGCCGCTAAAGGGTTTGACGGTAAACATTATGAAACTCGGAGTAGTCCTGCTG
Source organism: Gammaproteobacteria bacterium (assembly GCA_024639325.1). Lineage (GTDB taxonomy): Bacteria > Pseudomonadota > Gammaproteobacteria > Arenicellales > JAANXG01 > JAHEKE01. The sequence goes on along the minus strand of JAHEIO010000054.1, from coordinate 14,192 downwards.
CTGGCGCTTTCGGTCGTGTACCCGCCAGTGCCAGCGTTTGCCCAATCAAAGCAAAGCGATGGCCTGTCGGAATCCGCAGCCAATACGCCGCGCGAAATTCCTGGAAACGCACACGAGTTGTATTTTACGCGCGGCATCTACAGCGGCGAATTCGACGATTACGACGAGGGTGGTCGCTGGGCGATTGATTACCCCAAGGCCGACCACCAGTTCCTGGTAGCGTTGAAGCGCTTAAGCATCGTTGACGCCTACGGCTCTGATAACGCGATTGCGCTGACCGATCCCATACTGCGTCACTTCCCGCTACTGTACATCGTCGAGGTAGGTTCGATGTCGCTCAGCGACGCTGAAGTGCTGGCACTGCGCAACTATCTGCTGGCCGGCGGATTTCTGGTGATCGACGACTTCTGGGGCAGCTGGGCCTGGGAGCAGTTCGTCTCACAGATGCAGCGGGTTTTTCCCGACCGCGCGATCGTCGATCTACCAGCGGACCATCCCGTGTTTCATGCCTTTTACAACATCGATAGCGTGTTACAGGTGCCGAACGTGCGCCAGGGCTCGGCGGCGCAACAGGGAGGACCCACCCACGAATACGACGGCATCGTGCCTCATGTGCGCGGCATCTTTGACGATGACGGTCGCCTGATGGTACTGATCAACTGGAACACCGACCTCGGGGATGCCTGGGAATGGGCGGACGATCCGGAATATCCGCTCAAATTCTCAACCTATGCCTTCGAAATCGGGATCAATTTCGTCATCTACGCGATGACCCACTAGCCGCACCGCGGGATCGAACTCGGTCATGTTTGAATTCCTCTTCAAGTACCCCGTGGAACTGTTTATAGAGGGATCGCTGATCCTGGCTTTGCCCTGGTGGCAACTAGCGTTGCTGCCGCTCGGAGTACTGGCGCTCGCATATATCGCCCTGGGCTATTTCAACCTGCGCGGACACACCCGGGTTAGGGATCGCGTCGTCATCGCACTGCTGCGTAGCCTTTCCCTGGCGCTGGTGATATTCAGCCTGTCGCGCCCGTTGCTCGAAGTAACCTCACCGATACCGCAACCCAACGTGGTTGGTATCTTACTCGACAATTCGATCAGCATGACGTTGCCGGATTTCGCGGGCACCGCGCGCAGCGATCTGATCAGTCAGCAGCTCGATGCCGAAACTGGCAGCCTGCTGCGCTCGCTACAGCAAAGATTTGAAACCCGCCTGTTCAAATTCGGAGCAGACACGCGCGCGGTGGCTGACGTCAGGGAACTGGATTATGGCGACGGTGACAGTAACCTGGCGCGAGCGCTGGAGTTTTCCCGAGAAACTCTAAAAGGGGAATCGCTAGCGGGCCTGGTCGTAATCAGTGACGGCGCGATAAGCCCGACCGACGCGCTGGACGCCCAGCTGTTATCACTCCGCGCCGCGCAAATTCCGGTCTACAGCATCGGTGTCGGCCAGCCACAACATCGACGCGATATCGAAGTCAGCCGCGTCAAGTTGCCACGCCAGGTTCTAAAGGGCAGCCAGGTAGTCGCCGACATCGTTGTAACGCAACGTGGTTATGACGGGCAAACGCTCGATCTCATCGTCGAAGATGACAGCCGCATCCTGCGAAAACAGTCGCTCCGACTCGAGCCGGGGGTGCAAGCTTTCAAGATCCCCGTGGCCACCGAGGATGCTGGCGCGCGGCGGTTAAAATTCTATTTCGCGAATAAAACGGACGAACAAATTACCGCAAACAATGGTCAACAGGAAATACTATCGGTCAGTGACGACAAGATGCGGATCCTTTACTTCGAGGGGGAACCCAGGTTCGAGCTCAAGTTCGTGCGGCGAGCGGTCGCCGATGACAAGAATTTTGTCGTATCCGGCCTGATCAGAACCGCCGATGCGAAATTCTACCGGGTCGGTGTCGAGTCACAGCAGGAGTTACGCAATGGCTTTCCAATTACCCGCGACGAACTGTTTTCCTATGATGCTCTGATACTGGGTAGCGTCGAAATTGCGTTGCTGAGTCGCGAGCAACAGGAAATGATCGTCGAATTTGTCAGCGAGCGCGGGGGCGGCCTGCTGATGCTCGGCGGTCGTCATGCCTTTGCCGAGGGCGGTTATCGCGAGTCCCCGCTGCAGGATATTTTACCCGTTGTCATGGCAGACCAGGCGCATCCCGAGTTCAGCCGTGAAATCAAGATCCAGCCGACCGAGGCCGCCTGGATGCACCCCGCTCTAGCGCTCGCCGACAACAGTGAAGAATCTATTGCGCGCTGGCAAACACTCCCTCCGCTCACTATTGTCAATCCAATTCACCAGATTAAACCGGGCGCGACGCTGCTGCTAACCAGCTCGCCAACGGCGCAGCAAGACCCGTTCGTGGCGATGGCTTTTCAGCGTTATGGCCGCGGCAAGGTGGTCGCTTTCCCGGTGCAGAACTCCTGGATCTGGCAAATGCACAATGACATCGAGCTCGAGGACCGGACCCACGAAAATTTATGGCGGCAATTGCTACGCTGGCTAGTCGAAGACGTACCCCCCCAGCTTAGTCTGGCCCTGTCGACACGCGGCATTCACTCGGGTGGAGCCATCAGGCTACGCAGTGAAGTGCTGCAACATCTGATCAAGACCGATGCAGCACCGGCGCCGCAAGCGGTACTGACGGCACCGGACGGACTGCAGCAGGTGCAGCCCCTGTCCCGGCACCCTTCCCTGCCTGGCGTGTACGAGGCCGAAATAGTTGCCGCCGAGCCTGGGGATTACCTGCTGCACGTCGAGTTCGAGCAGCACGGAGAAGTGATTCGCAGCGATGAATCCCGCTTTGTGGTCACGCGCGAGGGGAACGAATACTTTCACTCGGAAATGAACGAAACACTGTTGCGCGGCATTGCAACCGAAACCGGTGGTGGTTTTTTCACCACGGATGCTGTCGATGAACTTGCCGCTTCGATGCGCACGCACCAACGCAGTGCGGGTGCGCTGGTGCGCCACGAACTCTGGGATATGCCGGCGATCTTCCTGCTGCTGGTTTTCCTATTATGCGCGGAATGGGCATACCGGCGCTGGCGCGGACTGGCATGAAGCGCCGTTTAATCAGCTGCCTGCTGCTATTCTTCGGCGCACCTGCGCTGGCGGCGCAGCACCATCTGCTGATTATCACCGGCATCGGCGGCACCGAAAGCTATCGACAGCAGTTCGATCGGGCATCCAGTCTGCTGGCGCAATCCGCACTTCAGGCTGGCATAAACAAAGACGACATTATTCTACTGTCGGCGCAACCGGCCACCGATGCACCCACGACTCAGCGGGTCTCAGACAAGACCACGATCAACCAGGCGTTAATCGAAATCAACGCCAAGGCCGCTGCCGATGACCGTATTTTCGTGGTTCTAATCGGCCATGGTAATCCGCGCGGTGACAGCGCCGTATTCAATCTCCCGGGCCCGGACATCTCGGCCGAGGAACTCGCCGCGGCGATCGACATACTCGGCGAGCGAAGTGTGATTGTAATCAATACTGCATCGGCCAGCGGGCCCTTCATCAAGCCGCTCAGCCGAAATAACCGGGTTGTCATTACCGCAACCTCGAGTGGTCGCGAATATCACGCGGCCCGTTTCGGCGAGTTCTTCGTTGCCGCCTTCGCTGCACCCGGCGCGGATCGCGACAAGGACGAGAGAATATCGATGCTGGAGGCCTTCAACTACGCGCGACGCGAGGTACAGCGCGAGTTCGAAAGCGAAAAACGCCTGCTGACCGAACATGCGCTGCTTGACGACAGCGGCGATGGCGAAGGCAGTCTCGATCCTGGCGAGTTCAAGGCCGATGGCACGCTCGCGCATCGCATCTACCTGCAGCAGCCCCGGTCACGGGCGTCGGGTTCTTCCGGTGAACTGATCGAGATGCTGCAGCGTAAGCAGGATATCGAACACTCCATCGGTGATTTGAAACTGCGGCGCGACACCATGAAACCAACACTTTATTACGCCGAACTCGAACAGTTGCTGGTTGAACTGGCGTTGCTGGCCCGCGATATCAGGGCGCAGGGCGGATAAATGAAAATAATTTCCGCCTTGTTGCTGCTGGTTTGCACGCATCTTGCGGCCGAGGCCGGTGATTCGTCACTCGAACCGATTCAGGCACTTCGCATTGCTGGCCACTATCGACAGGCGCTCGAACTGGCGCGCACCGAACTGGCGCTGGATGCGACCGACGCGCGACTGCTGAACGAGTCCGGCGAGCTCCAATTTGAACTTGGGAATCTGCAGGCAGCGATCAGCAGTTTCCAGCAGGTCATCGACCTCGCCGGCGCCGAGCAGCTGATGGCAAAATGGAATCTCGCGCGAGTTCATCGCTACCGGGGTGACCTGCCGCGGGCCGAGCGCCTATACGCGGAAATTCGCGCCGGCTTTCAGACCCAATCCAGCGTTAGTGCGCGTGACCTGTACGCTATCGCCAACGCCACCCGTGAGCTGGGCAGGTCCGATCCGCAACTGTTCAAGGACGCAGTGCAGCTATTCGACCGGGCGATGCGTATGGATCCCTCTTTTACGGATGCGGGTATCGCCCTCGGCGAGCTATTGCTGGAAAAATACAATAACCGGGAGGCACTCCAGGTTTTCCAGGAAGTGCTGTCAAAAGACGCCAAACACCCGCGGGCCCTGCTGGGTCTGGCCCGAAGTCAGCATTTCGATTACTCGTCGGAGGCAATGCTGACCGCGCTGCAGGCACTCGAGATCAATCCCAACCTGGTTCCGGCCCGGGTGTTCATGTCGCGTTTATATATCGAACTGGAACAGTATAGCGATGCAAATTTCGAGGCTCGACGGGCGCTCGAGATCAATCCGCTATCGCTGGAAGCCCTGTCGATGCTGGCCGTGGTGCATCATCTGCAGCGCGCTGCGCCCGAGTTTGCGCGCGTTGAAAGACGCGTGCTGGAATTGAATCCGCGCTACGCCGAGTTTTACACCGTGCTTGCTGACCTGGCGGCGCAAAACCGGCTGTACCGTGAAGCGATGACTTTCTCCGAGCTCGCGGTAAAACTCGATCCGCTGTCGTGGCGGGCTTATGGCCTGCTCGGCATGAACCAGCTACGCCTTGGACAAATGCAGGCCGGCCGCGCCAGCCTCGAACGCTCGTTCGCCGGCGATCCTTACAACATCTGGATCAAAAACACGCTGCAGCTTGCCGATAGCTTTGCAGACTACGTGCAGATCGATAAGGGCCAGTTCCGAGTTGTGCTGCATCGTGATGAAAGCGAACTGCTCCGGGAATATATTCATGCGCTCACGGCACAGGCTTACCGGCACTTTAAAACGCGTTACCGACACCAACCCCCGGATCCAATCCGGGTGGAACTCTATCCGGATCATGCCGATTTTTCGGTGCGCTCTGTTGGCCTTGCGGGCGTCGGTTTGCTCGGGGTTTGCTTCGGACCAGTGGTGGCGATGGATTCGCCTGCCGCACGCGAACGCGGTACCTTCAACTGGGGTTCGACGCTGTGGCATGAGCTCGCCCACGTTTTTCACCTGTCGATGACCGACAACCGCGTACCGCGCTGGTTTTCAGAGGGTCTCGCTGTTTACGAGGAACGTATCGCAAGGCCGGGCTGGGGCGGCGACGTCACTCCGGATTTTCTGCTGGCCTATCTCGACGGTCGGCTGTTGCCCGTCAGCGAACTGAACAATGGCTTCGTCCGTCCGAGCTACCCGGAACAGGTGATCCATTCGTATTTTCAGGCTTCGCTGGTGTTCGAATTCGTCGAAACCCGATGGGGATTCGACGTTATCCGCGAAACCCTGGCGGCGTTTCGTGACAGCAAATCTCCCGCATCCGAGTTAACCGGCCGGTTACGGCTCGATGCCGCGGCGTTTGATGCGGCTTTCGATGCTTATCTGCAGGACAAGTATGCCAGCGCACTGCGGGCCCTTAAGCAAGAGACCGGGCAGGCGCGGACCGCGGCACCGGCGCCTGATCCGGAACAGGTTACCCGGGAAACCGCGGCACCGGATAAATATTATGATCAGATTAAACTGGGAACCCTGCTGCTCGAACAGGGCAACCTCGACCTGGCCGAACTGTTTTTGGATAACGCGCAACAATTGTTTCCGGAATACGCGGGCGACTACAGCAGTTACTGGTTACTGGCGCAACTTTACCTGCAACAGGGCAAGCGTGAACAGGCAGAACGGCAGCTGGCAAACATGGTCGCGATCAATGCGGAGCACTACGAAGCACATCAGCTGCTTGCGCAATTACGCGCGCAGCGTGGCGATCATGCCGGCGCCGCGGCGGCGCTGGAAGCCGCACTCTATATCTACCCCTACGACCTTGAAATGCTTGGGGCGCTCGCGCTGCATCAGGCCAGCGAGGGAGACTGGAACAAGGTCGCACGCGAACGACGCGCAGCGCTGGCGCTGGACCCAGTGGACAAGGCCGAGGCTTATTACCAGCTGGCGTATGCCTATGATCGCGCCGGTAATCGCGCCGCCGCTCGCGAGCAGATAGTATACGCACTTGAGATCGCGCCTAATTTCTATCGCGCCCAGGAGCTGTTGCTTTCTCTGCGGGAGCATGAATCCGACCCGGCGGAAGCACAGTGAAAAGGCACGAATTCGGTCACTGTTATCGGCAGCCGAACCTGTCGACGGATAACCGGAATGCGAGGACCATCGATGGACACGGAAACTGAATCCCTGCAGGCGGAAGACGACATTCAACTTGCCGACGACCTGAAGGCGCGCTACCAACGCACCTGCAGCGAACTGGGAAAACTGATCGTCGGTCAGGACAGCGTCGTCGAGCAGGTTTTACTCACCATACTGGCAGGCGGCAACAGTCTTATCGTCGGCGTTCCCGGCCTCGCCAAGACCCTGTTGATTCACTCCATCGCGCAGGTGCTGGACCTCAATTTTTCGCGCATCCAGTTCACCCCGGATTTGATGCCCTCGGACATCACCGGCACCGACCTGGTGCAGGAAAATCCAGAGACCGGCAGGCGCGAGCTCACCTTTCTGCCCGGACCGATTTTCGCAAATATCGTGCTTGCCGACGAAATCAACCGCACGCCACCGAAGACGCAGTCCGCGCTGCTCGAAGCGATGCAGGAACACCACGTCACGGTACAGGGCAAGACGTTCAGTCTCGACGAACCGTTTTTTGTATTCGCGACCCAGAATCCGATCGAACTCGAAGGTACCTATCCACTGCCGGAGGCGCAGCTGGATCGCTTCATGTTCGAGATCGCCATCGACTATTTGTCGGAACAGGACGAACTGGACGTGGTGCGTCAGACCACCTCGCTGCGTGACATCCAATTTGAATACGCGATGAATGGCGAAAATATCCGCGCCTTTCAGAAACTGGTGCGGCAGGTACCGGTGTCCGACGCGGTATCGCAATACGCACTCAGTCTGGTGCGGCGCAGCCGCCCGGGCGCAAAGGACGGGCTCGATTTTGTCAACAACTGGGTTGCTTACGGTGCCAGCACCCGCGCCGCGCAATACCTGGTGCTTGGTGGCAAGGCGCGTGCGCTGGTGGATGGCCGCTATCACGTCGACTTCGACGATATCGCGCAGCTCGCCAAACCGGTATTGCGGCATCGCGTGTTACGCAATTTCCATGCCGAGTCCGAAAAAATAAGCTCCGACGAGCTTATCGATCGTCTGCTCGACGCGGTGCCGCTACCGCGTTCCGGCATGTAGCGCAGGCGGATGCCGGGGCTAGCAGAAAGCGGCGGCCAAATACCCGGGCAGAGATTTATCGAACCGGATGTGCTGACTCGCATCGACAACCTCGAGCTGGTCGCGCGCAGCGTGGTGGATGGATTCATCAGCGGCCTGCATCGTTCGCCGCAGCTCGGCATGACGATGGACTTCGCCGAGCACCGCGCCTACATGCCTGGCGACGATGTACGTCGCATCGACTGGCGCGTTTACGCGCGCACCGACCGGCTGTATATCAAGCAGTTCGAGGCCGACACCAATGCCAACCTGCACCTGCTGCTGGATATTTCCCGCTCCATGGATTTTGGCAGCGGCGCCGTAACCAAACTGCAGTATGCGAAATTTCTCGCTGCGAGCCTGGCCTACCTGTCGAAACGTCAGCGCGACCGCATCGGACTGATTACCTTCGATAACGATATAGTCGATATGATCCCGACCTCGATCAGACATTTCAACCGCGTGTTGCATACCCTCGACCAACTCAGCGCGGGTGGGCCCAGCGAATACCATCGACCGCTCGAAAAAATTGCCAAGCAGCTGCGGCGACGCAGCCTCGTGGTGCTGATTTCAGACCTGTACGAATCCCCCGAGCAGCTGCTGTCAGCGATTATCCAGCTGCACTATCGAGGCAACGACCTGATCGTGTTCCACCTGCTTGACCCGCTCGAACTGAGCCTGGACCTGGGCCAGGTTTCAAATGTCGAGGACCTGGAAACCGGCGTAGCCATCCCGATTGCGGTCGACGAATTCCGCGAGCGTTACCGCCAGCTGGTGGGGGAGCATCAGGCCGAACTGGAAAGGCGCTTCGGGGCTAACCAGATCGATTATATTTTTGCCGATATATCGCAACCTCTGGACCACACCCTGTTTCGTTACCTGTCCGACCGGGTGCGGCAGAACAGGATAAGGTAGTGGGTCTTTCCTGGATCAACCCGTTGTACCTGACCGGCGCACTGTTGCTGGCAATACCCCTGTTGATTCACCTGGTACAAAGGCAACGTAGCAACGGCATCAGGTTCCCGTCGCTGATGTTCCTGCAGCAAATCCCGCTGCGCGAAAAACGCCGCCTCGAAATCAGAAACTGGTTGCTGTTGCTGCTGCGCTGCCTGTTACTGATGCTCATTGTGCTGGCTTTTGCGCGTCCGTTTCTGACCAAGGGAACCGGGCTCGTCAGCCTCGACCCGGGGCGCAGCGACAGCATCATCGTGATCGATCGGTCTTACAGCATGGGCATAGCCGATCACTGGCAGCAGGCGCAGGAAATCGCGCTCGAGCTGGTGGCCGGGAAGAACGCGCAGGATCGAATCGGTATCGTCGCATTCGATGACAATACCGAGGTCCTAAGTGATTTAACAACCAATGTCGCCAACCTGCGCCAGGTGATCGAACGCCAAAAGCCCGGCTTCAAAACGACCCGGTTGCGCCTGGGACTGGAACAGGCGGCGCGGCTGCTGGCCACCAGCAACGCGAGCAAAAAACAGATTCAGCTGATATCGGATTTCCAGTCTTCCGCGCGAGACCCGGGGGAGCCGGCAATAATTACGCGTGATATCGATCTCAAAACATATGCCGTCAACGTCACCGACGCCGCCAACTCCACGATTCTGTCGGCTGAAATTGTTTCCTCGAGGCGCAACGCGGCCGACGAGTATTCGTTGCAGGTCGAAATCAGAAATCAGGCCGCCACCATCGAGGATCAAAGCATCAGGCTGGTCGCAAACGGTCGCCAACTCGCGCAGCGTAAGCTACGCATGGAGCCAGGCGCGACGGTGGTCGAAACTTTCGATAATCTGAACGTCAGCGGCGACCTGGTGCGCGCCGTAGTCAGCCTCGACGATGACGCTGTGGCGCTCGACAATCAGGTGTTTTTTGTCTACTCGAGTAAACAGCGGGTTCCGATATTGATTGTCGAAGGACCGCAACCACGCGTTAACCAGTCGATCTACCTGGAAAATGCGCTCAAGCTTTCCCGCGATCCGTTGTTCAGCATCAAACGCCTGGCGTGGTGGGAACTGGAAGCGCAGGATCTGGCTGCCTGGTCGGTGATTATCATTAACGATACGTCGATACCCGGAGGAGCACTCGGCGCGGCATTGCAGGATTTTGTCACCGCCGGAGGCGGTCTGCTGGTCGCCACCGGCGACGGGGTCCAGGGCAACTGGCCAGCTGGGGAGGGAGGCCTGCTTCCCGGGACCCTGCTGCGACGGGTTGACTCGAAACCAGGCGCAGCACCCAGCATCGGCGAAATTGCCAGCGACCATCCGCTGGTCAAGGATAACGGCGGTAGCAACGAGGTCGACCTTTCAGGTGCCCGCGTGTTCAGCTACCGAAACCTCAGCCCCAACGCAAACGACCGGTTACTGGCACGCTACAGCGATGGCGGCGTAGCGATCCTGGAAACAACACAACATCAAGGCAGAGTGCTGGTGCTGACCACCACGCTGGATACCCACTGGAACGATCTCGCGGTGCAGCCGGTATTCCTGCCGTTCCTACATCAGACCCTTAATTACCTGGCAGCTTTCGAATCCTATCCAGAGGGATTTGAAATAGGCAGCGTCGTCGACGTGATGCGCTACGCGCGAGCGCTTGCCGGTGGCGATGCCGTGGTCGCGGCGGCGGCTGATTCGACCCTGATCATCGAAACCCCGGGCGCCGGTGAAATCCGTCTCAGCCGCCGATCCCCGCTACTCACCCTGACACAGCCTGGATTCTACCAGGTACACCGTGCGACCCCCGCGAGCGCCGAAGTGGTGCTTGCGGTGAATATCAACCCGACCGAGGCGAATCTCGAAACTCTTGACGTGGAGCGATTCGCGGAGGAAATTAAGGCTTCGGCAGAGCCACCGCCCAGCGCGACGCTACGACAGTCCGTCGAGTACGAGCAGCAGCAACAACTGTGGTACACCGTGTTATCACTGGTGCTGGTGTTAATGCTGGTCGAGGCGTTCTCCGCCAATTGGATGGTTCGCAACTCGTCCGTCAGCAACCGAGCCAAACCCTGACAGGTAAAAAAATATGGATATGACACCAATCAGCAATCTTGGCGGCAGGCTAACCGCGCTACTGACACCTGGCTGGCAGGCCCAAACTGGCGCTCGCCCCGAGTTATTTCAGGTGATCCGTCGGGTGCGGGGGCGCTGGCGCCTGCGCCTGTTGCTCAACGGCCTGTTCAAAACCCTGGCGATCATGCTCTTGCTGTTCGTAGTCTCGTCGTGGCTGTTAAGCTACTGGCATTTCAGCAGCCCGTCGGTCTGGTCCTTGCGCTTCATCATGATTTGCGCACTGGTCGGCCTGCTGCTGCAGATATGCGTCAAACCGTTGCGTCGACGGGTCAGTGACACCAGCGTTGCACTTTACCTGCAAGAACACGAGCCAGCGATAAAGTCGATCATGCTAAGCGCTGTCGATGCAACACAATCGGCTGCGCGCGACACTTCGCCACAGCTGGTGACGCGCCTGGTCGAGCAGGCGCTCGACGCCTGCGAAAAGGTTGGTTTCGGGCACGAGGTCGAGCGACACCGGCTGCGCCAGGCGGCAACAAAACTGGGCCTGGTGTTGCTGTTATGCATCGGGCTGCTGGTAGCGCCGCCGAGCCTCCTGCGCCACGGCGCAATCGCCTTGCTGATGCCGTGGACCAGCGTCAGCCAGTATTCTCCATTCCGGATCGAACTCAGCCCCGGCAACATTGAAATCTCGCGCGGCGACGATCAGCTGATTAGCGCACGGATCGATGGCTTCGATGGCGACGACGTGCTGTTGCTGACGTCGAGAGACGGCGGCGGCGTCTGGCAGCAAACCACGATGACACCGGGCAGCAGTCCAGGGGTCTATGAATCCTATTTATTCGATTTGAGTCACGCGGTTGACTACTACGTCGACGGCGCGCACCAGCAAACCGGGACCTATCGCATCGAAGTGGCTAATATCCCGGCCATTTCAGAAATTGGCCTGCGCTACCATTTCCCGGAATATACGATGCTGGCGCCTGAAACCAGCCAGGGATCCGGAGATATCGCGGCACTGCACGGCACGCGCGTGGAGGTGCTGATCGAACCCACTATCGATATCCCCGGCGGGGCACTGCTGCTGGAGGACGGCGCACGCATCGAGCTGGTTAAAAACCACAGCCGGGAATGGATCGGCGAGCTGACAGTAGAGCGGGACAGCGGTTACCGGGTTGAGCTGCAGCGAGCCAGCGGCATCGCCGTCGATGCTTCCTCTGAATACCGGATTACGGCGCTGGACGACGAGTATCCCGGGGTTTCGATTCTGAGTCCCGGTAGGGATACCAAGGTCAGCATGATCGAGGAACCGGTGATGAAAGTGCGCGCCACCGACGATCTCGGTATCGCTAAACTCGAGCTTGTGCTGAGTGTCAACGGTGCGCCGGAACGGCGTGTCACATTGACTCAGGCGGACGCGCAAACGGATGACGATCGCCAACTCGACGCCGAACACGTGATTTACCTGGAAGATCTGAATCTTAGCCCCGGGGATTTGATCTCCTATTACGTTCAGGCCGAGGACCGCGCAGCGGTAGACCAGCGGAGAAACGCGACCAGCGATATTTTCTTTTACCAGGTGCGTCCCTTCAGCGTCGAATACCGCAGCGCGGATCAGCAAGGTGGTGGCGGCGGCGCCAACGGAGGGCAGCAACAGGAATATCTATCCGATCAGCAAAAACAATTCGTCGTCGCGACCTTCAAGATGATTCGTGATCGCGCGAGATACGACGCGCAAACCTACCGCGAGAACCTGGAACTGCTGGCTAGGGCGCAGGCGCGTATTCGCGATCGGGTCGAGGCCATCGTGCGTCGAATCGGCAGCCGTCCAATCGCACAGCTGGACCAGAGATACCGTATTATCACCGAGGAATTGCCGCTCGCGGCCGAGGCGATGGTCGAGGTCGAGAAACAATTGCAACAGATTGAAATTGAATCCGCGCTGTCGGATGCACAGGTTGCATTGACGCATCTGCAAAGAGCCGATGCCGCATTTCGGGAGATCAATGTAGCACTCGCCAATCGCGCCGGGGGTGGCGCGGGTAACAATACCGGCTCCGAGGAATTAGCCGACCTGTTCAGGCTCGAAATGGACAGCCTGCGCCAACAGTATGAAACCGTGCGGCGCGGCCAACAACAGTCGCCGCAGCGGGTTATCGACGAAGTCCTGGAACGCCTGCGGGAACTGGCGCAGCGGCAGCAGCAGGAGGTCGAACGGCAGATGCGGCGCGAGGACCGGGCGTTGAACCATGGTTCAAACTCGAAACAACTGGCGCTGGCCGAGGAGCTGGAGCAGATGACCAGGCAGCTGGAAAGACTGTCGCGAATCCAGCCAAAGCCACAGTTGCAGCAATCCATAGACCAAATGCGAAGCGCGGCCGAGGCCATGCGTCGCGCTGCGGCCAGTGCAAACGGCGGCGGTGGCGCGGGTGTCGACCAGGCCAGGCAGGCGGCGGAAAATCTGCGCGAGGCACAGCGCCAGCTGGATCAAAGCCAGGTTCAGCAGTTCGGCGAAGCTGTCGAACAAAGCCTGCGTCGGGCCGAGCTGGCGGAGAAAAGACAGGCTGCAATCAAGCAGGAAGTAACGCAGCTGGGGGATAAATGGGGCGACAAGCTCAAGGCTCAATTGGAACAACTCGACAATCAAAAGCAGGCTCTGGCCAAGGAACTCGTCACACTCGAGAGTGAGCTCAATCAGTTAGCGACCACCGCCCGTGAACAGCAGCCGCAAACCAGCCAGCCGCTGAAGCAGGCGATCCGGGCATCGCGCGAGTACCGCTTGCAGGATCGTATTGGGCGCACCCGGACCATGGTGCAGCTGGGAGAAATAGAACAGGCTATCGATAACGAAAACAAAATACAGGAAGGCATCGCGCAGGTTCGCGCACGGATCGAGTCGGCTTTAGCTAACGTGGGTCAGCAAGGCCCGCGCGGATTGCAGCGCTCCTTAGACCAGATGCGGGACCTGGCGCGACAGCTCCAGTATCTGCGCGGGCAGGCTTCAAGTGGCGGCGCTAATCGTTCTGGCGCACAAAATCCAGACCACGGCAGCGCCTGGGGGGGCAACCCGGCTATCGCGCGGCAACTCGAAGGTATCGCGGCAAATGCCGGCGAATTGAAGCGGCAGTTGCTAAACCTCGGCGTTGCATCGGGAGAGATCGGCCCGGTGCTTGACAAGATAAGCGAAATGACGCGTAAGCAAAATGATCAGGATTCGCCGGCAAACTTTGAGGACGTATTAAGCGCAGTGATGGAGCTGGAATATCGTTTGCGCCAGCGCCTGCAGCAGTCGGAGTTTCCCAAACTGCTGGCCTCCGATTCGATCGAGCTGGCGGAAGACGACAAGGAGATGGTCGCTGATTATTTCAGGGAACTCAGCCGTTAGAGCCCGGGATGGAACCGGCGCCTGGGCGCAATCCGAAGGCTGAGTAATTTTTTGCGATTTGTGGTCCGGCTGCCGCAAACCCTGCCGGTAAG
>JAHEIO010000137.1 GCA_024639325.1 Gammaproteobacteria bacterium | reverse complement strand
GTTGGGTAATGGCCCAGCGTTGGCCAACTTGGCCCGGACGGGCCTGCTTTCAGGGTGGTTTCATAAAACACCTCCATTTAATTGTGCGGAACCTATCCGCGGTTTATGGAAAATGAACGTCAACGGCACCGCCTGGGGCGGGCGTCTCGGCTCGACGAGTGAATGCAGACGGGTGCCTGCGATGATGAACAGATCCTATGATCTGGTCTGAATTGAAGATGAACCCACGGCGGTAAGCCGCAGCGCGTCAAAGGGTCCTGTCGCGCTCAATCGCCACTGTGCACGCAGTGGCCACGGATAAAATCGATCGAGGGCGGTAGTATATGAACACAAAACCCCGCTGTAACCTGAAAATCCCGACGCAAACCTGCGCGGTTTACGGGATGGCCGTCGTCGTCACTACCCCGCTGCGCTTGAGTAGTGACGACGGCGCCTTCGGTTCAGACAAGCCACGGTGCCGCGGGCCGCGGCCCGCTTCAAGCGAGAGAGTCCATCCAAGTGCTGACACTGTCAGCAGTTCACGCTCAGCCAGCGTGGTGGTCTACACGTCGCCCAGCCACATCCCCATCTGCGCCTCTCCAGCCGCTGTTTTGGTCCCTATCTCATTGATTTACAGACATTCGATGCCCCTCCTGGCCATGTTCTCTCAAAAAACCACGAATAGGTGATCTCAAATTTTGAGGGTGCAAAATTTAAAGCCGGTGTGCCGATTTCGCCGGTCAACCCCGGTTTGCGGGGCCCTGCCTAGCGCGGTTCCTAATGGCAACCAGACGTTCTGCGAGTGGACCCTGCACAATCGGGGGATGGGCAGCCAGGAAATCGCGACCGACCGCCTCGGCGCGGCGCTTTGCCGCTTCGGCATGCGCCCGGAGTCTGCGGTTTTCCGCGACTTGCAAACCGGCTTCGGGCTCAAACTCCCCTGTTCTCGTTCAGTCATCACCAGGCCTTTGGGGTGTTCCAGATTGGACAGATTCCCACCACCCCACTGCGCAGCGATGGGAACGTCCGGTTCCGTGCTGGACCCCTGTGGTTGTGGTGATTCTGTTTGGGTTCTTCTGGTGGTTCTTGGTATGACACGGGTGTCAGGGTCTCCCGGACGGGGGTGTCCGGGGGGACTGTCGGTAGTGACAGGGGCCGGTGGCAATTTGTCACCCCCCGAAAGCAGCAGGCGATAGCGATTCGAGGACCGCGATACGTCCTTTCGATAGCGTTGCTCGGACACCAGTAGACCCTGGGCAGCGAGCGTTCGTATGACCCGACGCTCGGTCCGCGTGGACACGTTGCAATTCGCCGCCACCGTCGTCACGCTGGGCCAACAGATCCCGATGTCATCCGCCGCATCGGCCAACGCCATCAGCACCAGCTTCGGCACCGGCTTGCCCGCCTGGTGCCAGGCCCAGTTCATGGCCGCGATGCTCACGCCCGATGCGCCCTTCCCGCCTGTTTGGTCGGTCGACCTCGCAGCTTAGGCTGTTGACTCTGCGCGGATTCAGTCCCTGCAACCGTGAACTGCGCCAGCCAGTCATGGACGGCTTGGCGGGACCAAAGCCGGTTGCGGCAACCGGGGGGCTGAATACGCGGCGGCAGCGGCTGACCGGCACTGAGCTTGTTACGCAACCGACCCAGTGAGATGCCCAGCAAGCCGGCGGCCTCGTTGTCGGTGTAATATTTTCCACCTTCAGATAAATACCCGGTCGTCAAGTCGCGCCTCCTGGATAATGTTTTGATCATTTCGGAAGCACAATCAGACACGCTGTGTCACGTAAACACCACAGTAAATCCTTTCAATTATTGGCGGGGTTTTTCTTGCAACGAACGTGCAATGCAGTAAACCGCTTTTTGCGGGAACGAATAATGGCCAACGAAGACCCGCGACGTTTCGGTCATCCCTTACGTCACAGCTACGCGGAGTATGGCGTTATCGTGTCGGGCTCTATCGTAAGGCTTGTCGCATTGAGGATGCAGTTAGATCGCAGTCTCTTGAGCACAAGTTGTCTCCATCGCGGATATATTCGAATGGCTGCCCGAGCCAAGTTTAATACGTTGGGGGCACAAGACTTTAAGCCGCTGCGTTTCGCGGTTTGATGCGTTTAGCGATGTCCTTGCCGGACTCTAACTCAGCCAGCCGCAGCTCGAAGGCCTTCTGCAGGTTCAGCCATACTTGCGGCGTCGTGCCCAGATAACGCGACAATCTCAGCGCCGTATCCGCGGTGACTCCACGCTGTCCCTTCAAAATAGCTGAAATGCGGTTGGCGGGAACATCCAATGCTTTGGCAAACGCATTGGCCGACATTCCAAGCTCATCGAGTTCGTCACGCAAGACCTCACCGGGATGCACCGGCCGCATGCCATTCTTAAAGCTCATTACTGGAACCTCATTCAGTGATCATCCACAATTTCAACGCCGTAGGGGCCATCCTCTTCCCAGCGAAAACAAATCCGCCACTGCCGATTGATCCGGATGCTGTACTGCCCTGCCCGATCGACGGACAGCGACTCCAATCTATTGCTCCGCAGGTTCGACAAATCATGCAAACTCTCTGCGTTATCGAGGTAGGTCAATCGGCGCGCGGCCTGATCCGCGAAGCCTTCATAGGCGCGAACACGTCGACCTTCAAAAAATCGCACCGTGTTCCGGTCCCCAAAGCTTCGAATCATTGACGTTCACACTATCATGATAGTACGTAGTACGTAGTACGTAGTACGTAAATAGTACAATGTAATTCATTTCGGACACCGGGATAAAATCTATCCGCCGTTTTAGATTAATCAACATCGGAAAAAACGTTACCCCACTACTCCTGTGACAATGCACCGGTTTTGTCACAATTTTGTCACAACGTGGTTCAGGCGGTAATTGCCGTTCCTGGGTCCTCTGATGAAGCCTGGCCGCTAATGCGGTAGGATGGACGAACAAACAAAACAACGGGAGCGGATCATGACCGATCGTGAAAAACGACGTGCTTTATTGTTGAGCATATCGGGCGGCAGCGTGTTAGCAACTAAGGCACTTCCGGAGAGGTGGGTAAGACCGGTAGTTGATACCATTACGTTACCAGCCCACGCGGGAGTGTCACCGCCTCCTTGCGAAGATTGTGACGGGCCTTGAAGCAAGGGTTAACATCGAAAAATAAAAAAACCGCTAAAGCGGGGCTCCCTAGCTGAAGTTAAATTACTAACTTTTTTGTGGAATTCTTGGAATCCCTAGAGCATGAGCATTTACGCTAACGCGGCTCTAGGCAAGACGGGAGCCCCTGCGCTCTAAATAGTGAAGCCTGACCCTGATCTCTCGCGACGCCGCCAATTACACCAGCACGAGAATCAGTTCATCGAAGCTCTGCATGTTTACGCTGAAATTCACAATTTCGCGGTTGTCGCCCATTCGCGAATGGTAGGAAATTGAGGGCGGGATTTCTTCACCCATACGGGTGAAGTTAACGCAGTAAATAGCCCTCACTGAGGCGGCGGTGATCGTAGTCACAGAGCATGCGGAATACACCGCGCTCGTTATCGACCCCGGCTAACTCCTGTTTGGAGTTGACGATGCAGTGTTTCAACTATGAATTATCGTTCCCTAATCCACAATATTTATGCAAGTAATGCTCCAGACCACAACGAGGAGTAGAGTTCAGATTTTTTTAGAGCCAATGGTGAATCCTGCGTGAATGTCTTTTATACCTGGATTCGTCAGTGATCCCCTGACCCAGGCCTGCCATTATGTTTGTTGTGCGTAGCCCACTGCATGTCCGACTTTATTGCTTTTGTATGAGAGTAACCCAGATCAGCGTGCATTTCACTTTCGTAGGATTTTAACGGGGTTATATTCCGTGTACCCGCTCGACGAATGTCCGTTGCTACACGAAGCCGACACTCAGAACGGCTGGCATCGCTGGCCTAAGTCGGTATCGAGATTCAAGGTTAATTCGGTTCGGGGTGTGGTGGCGGTGCGCGGACGAGACAACAGGCGGGCGATGAAGTCCAGGGGTTCCAAGATGATGTGGGTGGTGCCGTCCCGGTACGGTGTCTTGATCACATAGCACACATTCCCCTGACTCGTCAGGGCCATGCGTTCGAACACTCACATACTCGACTACCACCCCGACATTCAATGCTGATGGGCGCTCGACATTTTAGCGGTATCGCGATCCAGTTCGGATCGAACTGTCTGACTGATTCGCTTCGCCATCTCCCGATTTCCCGCCTGATTGAAGTGGCAGCAACTATCGACATAAAGGATCCGCGTATCCTGATCGAACATCATGGTCAGATCGGTATAAAAGCTCCCTCTGGCTGACAGGTACTTTCGGCCATAGGGGACGAGATACTCATACCCTCGCGCCGCCGGGTGGCTGTAAGGGTGGTCGACGTCCAGTGCAATGTTACGTTCCTGCGGAGTCATGGGTTTGCTGTTGGGTACGTATTGATTGGGCTGAAGGAAGTGAAAGTAGCGATAACCCACGCTCTCGGCCAGGCCCTGCATGAGCAAAGAAGATTCAGCCCAAAAGCGCGCCACATCTCTATACAGAGCGTCATCGTCCGCATAGTCGGTACGAGGCCCATGCGTCGAGAACCGTCGGTCGAGAGTTTTCTTTGCCGCGTGCGGGTCGCGCAGGTTCGAAATCAGGAAGTGACGGCTGCTTTGTATGGAGCGTTCCAGACGCGCATCCGCGAGTCGCCAAATCAAATTGGCGGTGATAGACCAGTGCAGCGGTATGAAGCTGAAGGTTTTGGCCATCCAAACGCGAAACTGTTCGCGATAGGCGATGCGTCCAGCCTTCTTCAACATGTCGGTGTCGGTCAATCCGGTGCCCAGGCGCAGAGACCAGCCTCTCGGATAAAAAGGATGCACTCCCTGGAGTGTGCTTTCGTCGACCGGCAGGACGACATCATTGAAACCGTCTAGATTGATAACAGCATCCGGGTTCACCCCCAGGTTGAGCATAAACACCAGTGCCATCAATTGTTGAGGTTGCTTCATGCCCGGCAAGGCCAGGCTGTATAGCCTCACGGTACGATCCGACAACGACGGCGCGGCCCCGATGCCGGCTATGAGTTCCCGTCCCGCGTCTTGTACCATGCCATGCGCAACCGAGCCGCCGAAAACGAGCACGGTGAACTCATCCTTTGGCTTGTCATCATGGAACGGAGGCGCGGGCCCGACGAAGCCAAATTCGTTTACATCAAATCTTTCCTCTTTTTCCGGGTCCAGAACGAACCCGGTATACGGATGGAACGCTTCTCTGGCGTTGGCCGGGACAGTCAGCACGTGATCGGGATCAAGGATCTCCGAAGGCGCCGAGATCACTTCGGCGCGCCGTCGTTCCACCTGTCCAAACGAAAAAAGGTGTTCGTACGTCACTTTGTATGCCACCCAGGACACAAACTCGAGCGCGCCGTAGCACAAGAGGAATGTAATCAGCCCCAGAACCAGCTTGCGCCCCTTATTCGCGCTTCCCGCATCACTATTGTTCAATGAAGAGTCACCACTTCGAGATTCCAGCGTCGTCAGCTTACAACTGGGCGAAGGAAGAAGGGCCCGGTTCAAAACCCCTGCTCGTCCCGGCGCACGCCAGAATCCGTTAGGTACGGATAGGCAGGATAACCGCTATGCCAATCGCCGGCAATGTGCTCAAGGCGCTCACGGGCGGAACGCGGGCCAGGTTGACAGGGTCATGGCGGGTAGAACTTCAGATGCGCAACTCGCGGAAAAGGTATTTTACGGGTGCGAGAGCGCCTCTGTTGAGCATTTGTCGGCATTGGTCGCCGTCCAGAACGAGTGCGGCCGCACGATGGCCGGGTTTGCATCGCTGACGCGCGTCGGTCGAGATTCAAGGCCAATTCAGTTCGGGGTGTGGTGGCGGTGCGCGGACTGAGTAGTGAAGTCGCGGTTGATGTCAATGCCGTTAGCATTGCGACAGTTGAGCGGATTCTGGCCGGGGAACATCCAGCCACCGGGCAGCATCTTGCCCTTGGCCCGGGCTTCGCACCACCAGGTCCGCAACAGCGCACGCAGCGTCGGCGAAAGCATGGCGTAGCGGTCTTTGCGGCCCTTGCCTTGCTCGACGCGAATCACCTCCCGCTCCCTGTCGATATCACCGACTTTGAGGTGAACCACTTCACTCGCAAAGGATTCTGGCTTTCATCACCGCCAGGTCTATCTCGCCATCCGTCCGGGCTTTGGCCAATTCGTCTTTGGCAATCTGGCAATTGTCTGCGGCGAACTTGTGGTGCTCTGGCGCCGATCTTTGTACCGTGCCATGCTCGCAGTGGCACTGGCTGACCCGGCGAGGGTGCTCAGCAGTCCTGAAATGTTCAGGCAACCGACTATCATTTTATTCATACTCGATATTCCTCAAAGCATCACAAAACCGCTGCAGTAGAAGCGCGGCTTCAGATCGGGCCCGGTGTGCGCACCTTGCGGCGTCGGCGCCGGTGGCGGCGATGGACCCCGGCTGCGGAATTGGGAGTCAGCGGCCGGCCGATGGAGTCGATGAACAACGCCGTGGCTCCACCCAATGCCGGCGGCACGCCTTCGGTGAGCGTTACCGCCGGGAAGATCATGTCCGTGCCCTGAAGTTGGGGCTTCTCGGATAACTCCATCACCGATTGGCTGAGTTCGTCCCCGCCAAAGACCATCAGGGTCGCGTTGGGCGGCTCCTCTTTGAAATTATCCGGGCCTTCACCGACGAGCGCCACCAGCTCCTCAAACGACAGGAAACCCGCGATATCCTCGGGCCGATCGGAGAAGAACAAGGTCTGTGGATCGGCGTCAACCAGCGTCAGGGTGCCGTTGTCAAAGCGCATGCCCTTCGAATTCTGCACGAACAGCAGGTCAACCAGCTCGTCATCGGCGGAGTCGTCCGCTTCAACCTCGGCCGTCTCCGACGCCGCCGCTCTTTGCGATTTAAAACTCGCCACCAGCGTACCCGAAAGCGTCGATACGCCGATGGTCGATAACATCTTTCGTCTATTCATTAATCCTCCTAACGCAAGGCATTGAGCAACTTGAGAATTCCATCAACGTGCCTCTTCAATACGGGTTCTATTTTGGGAACAGAAACTGAAGCTGCAGTCTCAGTTGCCAGTCGGCGCCGAACCGCGGCTTTTCCACGTTGTAGTAGGCGGAGACCTGACCGTTGACCGGCTGTTTGCCGATGTTGAAGATCTTTCCGACCC
>JAHEIO010000352.1 GCA_024639325.1 Gammaproteobacteria bacterium | reverse complement strand
TCCGCGGATCGAGGGCACCATGCAGGGCATTGAGGTCTATCCCGGCCAGAACAGCGCCTGGATGATGGGGTGGGTGGACAAGAACGTTTTCTTCAATGGAGAAGACGGCAAGACCATGAACACCGATGCCCGGGTCACGTTCCACTATCCCTACACCGCGGTGACGCCTGCCATGGCGGTTACCATACCCGGGGTCGGTTCCGACTATGGTATCGCCTACGTTGACTCTCAGAAGCAACCCCTGGACGGATCCAAGACCTACAAGGTGCACATCCCGGCGAACCCTCCCGCCAAGGATTTCTGGGCGTTGACGCTGTATGACAACCAGACCCGCTCGCAGCTCCAAACCAGCCAGAAGTTCCCGAGCGTCGGCAGTCAGACAAAAGGCATCAGGCAAAATGAGGACGGCTCTTACGACATCTACTTCTCGCCGAAACCACCTAAAGGCTTTGAGAATAACTGGCTCGCAACAGTTCCGGGCAAAGGCTGGTTCGTCGCACTGCGGCTGTACGGACCGCTCGAGGCCTGGATCGAGAAGACCTGGCGCCCGGGTGAAATCGAACTCGCCGAGTGAATTGGAGATGTTCTTGCAGGCGTCTCTGGCCATACCCTTTTTCATCATCCCCGCAAAAGCGGGGATTCAAGATTCTCACTGGCTATCGATTCCTGCGTCAGTACAGATAAACATTTCATCAGAACCACGAGATGGGTAAATCAACTATGAACATGCAAACGAAATTAAAAACCAGCCTGAAGGCCGTGTTGCTGGCGGCGTTTTCAATGCTTGTCATTTCGCCAGCTTACGCTGCGGATGCCCCCACTCAGGCGCAGGAACTGACCCTGCAAGAACAGATGATTCACCGCCGCGCGGTCGAGGCCGCTGTATGGGGTATGCCACTGGTCGGAACTCGTGGTTTTCTAACCAGCACCCGCCGTGATCTCGGCGGCGACTGGAATGACGTGGTCTATCATTCGAAACCCCAGGTTTCGCGCCACGGATTCCTTACCGCGCAGAACCAAACTCCCTATGTTGTCGGCAATTTTAACACCAAGGAGGGACCGCTGGTTGTCGAGGTTCCGGGTGCATCCGACAAGGCCAAGTACTTTGGTTCTTTCGTCGATGCCTGGGATTATCCGTTCACAGATGTCGGGCCTGCGGGTGCAGATAAGGGAAAAGGCGGCAAGTATTTGTTCCTGCCACCCGGTTACGAAGGCGAGGTGCCGGAAGGATACCTCGTGTTCCGCCCGTATACCTATGCGGTCTACACAGCATTGAGGCCGGTGGCGGAGAAAGGGGCGACGATCGAAGACCAGGTCGCCTACGCCAAGACGTTGAAAGTCTATCCACTCAGTGAAGCAGGCAATCCACCGCCAACGAACTTTATTGATGCCTATCCAAAGAAGTGGAACACGCTACCGCAATACGACCTCTCGTTCTATCGTGACCTGGCCGAGGCCATCAATGAAGAACCGGTGCTGGAGCGCGATCTGGCAATGATGGGCATGCTGAAGTCCATCGGAATCGAAAAGGGCAAGCCGTTCAACCCCGATAAGAGGATGCAGGAGATCCTCGAGATGGCGATCGAGGATGCCTACGACTACATGCAGGACCTGTTCGTGAATCGAGCCTTCATGAACTTCATCCCGGGCACGCAATGGTCGACCTTTAACCTGCCCATCGAGCAGGCAAAAGCCGGATGGCCTTTTGTGACAGAAGATCGGATGCTCATCGATGAGCGCGCCAATCTCTACCACTACGCCACGTTCATGCCCAAGGTTCTCGGGGGTGGCAGCTTCTACTTGACCAACCTCTACGACGGCGAAGGCAGACTATTGGATGGTGAATCGACCTACAAGATGAATATTCCTGCAGATGCACCTATGAATGATTTCTGGTCGGCCATTGCGTACAGCTTTGCCACGCATGGTTATATCGAGGGTTCGGAGCGTGTAGGGATTTCCTCACTAGAGCAGGAAAGTTTGCAAGTCAACGACGACGGAT
>JAHEIO010000351.1 GCA_024639325.1 Gammaproteobacteria bacterium | reverse complement strand
GAGTCCGAAAAGTCGTGTTCCCGCAGGTGTTGCGAATGTGGTTTCGGGCCGAGCAAAGCAAACCGCTTGGGAGGACAAGATGATAAATCGACTGAGAGGCGGTCTCATGCCGCTGATCGTAGGCGCCGTTATCTGTGCGGCGCCGGCGTTCGCCAAAAATACTTCGAGCCTCACTCACACCCTAGTGTTGGAAGGTCTCGAAAACCCCTGGGATATGGCGTTCCTGGATGACGGAACGATGTTCTTCACTGAAAAATGCAAAGGACTTTCGGTGCGTGTGCCATCGGGCGACGTCAATGCACTGTTAGGCATGGGTGGCTCTGCCGGCTATGCCTCAACGGCTGACGATCTCTTTTGCGAGGGTCAAGCCGGTATGATGGGCGTGGCAGTGGATCCGAACTTTTCCAAGAACCGCCGCATCTATGTGTACTCGACCTCTAAGTTGTCCAAACCACACACCAACCGTTTGATGCGGTTGGTAGTGAACGAGGACTTCACCAACGTATCCGACCGCACGGACATCGTTGACGACGTCCCTTACAAGATGGCGGCGTCCGATCACCCCTTCGGCGGACCAGGTGCGCACAATGGCGGCCGGGTTCGGTTCAGTCCTGCCGACGGCTACCTCTATCTAACGACCGGCGACAACCATAATGAAGACATACCCCAAAGCCCGACGTTGATGGGCAGCAAGGTGCTGCGAATGGATACCGACGGCAAAGCGGCGCCTGAAAACACCCCACCCAAAGGATTCGATAAACGAACCTTTACCTACGGTCACCGCAATGTGCAGGGCATCGCTTTCCACCCAAAATCTGGCACGCCGATTGCTGCCGAGCATGGCCCTTGGCATTCGGATGAGATCACCGTTTTGGTGAATGGCGGCAACGCTGGTTGGGATCCGCGTCCGAATATGGCAAAACGCGGCGGCTGCCCCGACGACTATTGCGGCTACAGCCCAAACCAGATGGAGGGGATGAATCGGTACGAGAGGGCGGCTTTCATGCCGATGACCGACTTCGCGACCTACCCGGACGCCATGCCCCCGATCTGGGACAACAACGGTTGGTCGCAGGGAACCTCATCGGCGGCGTTCCTCGTGGGCGATCAGTGGGGTGACTGGAACGGTAACTTGGTTGTCGGCATCATGGGAATCGGCTTTGGTGGAACGCCGATCGGCCAGCGCATAGACGTCATTGAACTTTCCGAGGACGGCACAGCGGTGGTCGACGTGACCGAGATGACGCTCCCCGAGGGGATGGAGAGCGGTAGGTTCAGGTCCGTTGTTCTGGGAGCAGACGGCAGCCTATACGCCGCCGTGGACGAGGGCATGATCCACAAGCTCACGCCCTAGCGTTGAACAATCCGGCTGCGCCGATTGATGGCGCAGCCGCTTCTTGCCCGGCTAATCGCCGAAGACCAGAATATCTGGCAACTCGTAGCGCTGATCGTCGACGCGAATGTCGTGCAGGCCGTTCTCGACGCGCCAATCCGTGTCGATGCCGCTGCCGGACATGGTGGAACTGGCCGAGACGAACTCACCGTGCACAAAGTAAAGTCTGCGCGCGAAGCCGTTTGAAAAAGTTACGACTACGGTGGCATCGCGTCCGCTTCCACGCGCCACCTCGGCATTGCATTCCCCCATTTCTTGACCGCGCTCTTGGGCGCACGGGATCACGCCTTTAGCGTCAAAGTCATGCTTGCGGGCACGGCGCTCACTGTCATCAACGCCCGTTGGAACAACGCCATCCGGACCTTGCGCCGGCTGGAGGCCCGCGGCCTGCATAAAACCACGCGGCCCTCCGCGAAACGGCCGGACTTCGCACCAGAATTCGTTTTCCACGTCTACGCAGCCAAAACTGGAAAGGATTGCGGCTTGGGGAATCGTCGCGATCACCTTTGCCGCGGACGAAGGTGCATTGTGGAGGTGGAATCCGCCGGGAGCTGCAACTTGCCAGCGTCTTGCGCCCCCATCCGCGGGTGCGCGCTGCAAAGCTGCGTCCGTCCAGCCTTCGT
>JAHEIO010000350.1 GCA_024639325.1 Gammaproteobacteria bacterium | reverse complement strand
GGTGTTTGTCAACATAGTTGCAGCTTTTTTCTACGCGGCTTTCTTCAATTTCTCTTTCGGATTATCCGGATTGAGCGTCATGATTTCAGGGCGCTTCCAGTTCCTGGTCTCACCACGCCAGCGTGATGGGTTGGCGGCCCTGGCTTGGCGGTAGACATCATCGCGATTAGCCAACAGCGCGGTATCGTCACCTCGGTGGCGTTGTCCGGGTGTCACGAATTTGATCGCGCTGTGCTTGTGCTCTTCGTTGTACCAGCGAACAAAAGCGGCACACCATTGTCTGGCCGCCTCAAGGCTCGCAAATCCATCGGGTGGAAAATCCGGCCGATATTTCGCGGTTCGGAATAGCGCCTCGGAAAACGGATTGTCGTTGCTGACCCTGGGGCGGCTATAGGACGCTGCGACACCCAGCCATTCCAATGTGGCCCTGAGTGTCGATGACTTCTGGATCGCACCATTGTCCGCATGCAAACAACGCAACGTCGCGGCACAGCCTTCGGCCATCACGCCTCGGCGCAGGAGCTGTGCGGCCCGTTCACCACTTTCCGTTTCATGCACTTCCCAAGCCGTGATCTTCCGGCTGAAAACGTCCACCATCATGTACAGGTAGAAGTACAGGCCGTTCACCGGCGATTTCAACCAGGTGACGTCCCAGGTCCAGCACTGGTTCGGACTCCGTGTCTGATATTCGTCCGGTTTGGCTCTTTTCTGTCGCGGCTTTGCGCGCCCACGATCATGCTGTTCGTTCGCTTCTCGTAACACCCGATAGAAGCTCGACTCGCTCGCCAGATACTCACCCTGATCGGCCAGTGTCGGTACGATCTGGCTTGGCGGTAGGCTCTTGAACTCAGGCCGATGGCAGGTGAGCAGGACCTGCTCTCGCTCTTGTGCTGACAGCTTGTTGTGTGGCTCGGGACGCTGCGCGGTTGCCCGGCGATCGGCAACGACCTGACCGGCGTGCTGCCAACGACGGTAGGTGCCCGGATCAATCTCCGCGGTCTCACATGCTGGCGCCAGGCGGGCGCCTTCCTCTCGTGCCTGATTGATCATGACAATAATCTGCTTGCGCTGCTCGAGGCTCACTTCTCGCCCTCGGGATCCTCGAACAGCGCATTGTACTTTTTTCGCAAAACCAGCAACGCCGCTGCCTCCGCGAGCGCCTTCTCTTTGCGATCCAGCTCTTTTTGCAACGCCTTGTTTTTCTTGCGCTCGGACTGCGTCGCCTCCTTCAGCTTCTTCTCAGACGCCTGGCTCCAGTCATTGGCTTGCTCACACGCCGTGCGCCATTGCGACAGTTGCTCAGGATAGATCCCTTTCTCACGGCAGTACGCCGCCACATCCGTTTCACTCATGGCGGCGGTTTCCATCACCGCGGCAAACTTGTCGCGCGAGGTCCAGCCCGTCAGTGTCGTATCGGAATCCGGCATCAGTCGCCCCTGATCTCTGGCTTGCTTACGCCAAAGATACAGCGTTGCGTCCGAGATGCCTTCTGCTTTGGCCAAGGCAGCAATCGATACGTTGTTCGGTGGCAGCATCTTCTTCAGCACAGACTCTCTGCGCTCTACGGAATAACCCATTTCAGTCCTCTGTCTCGCCCTCTCTCAATTATTAGAATTCTCTCACTGAGAGGCTGCAACTATCCTGACCGAAGGGGGAGGTGGGTCACTAGCATGTGCCCGATACCGAGAAATCGAAGGTCCGCTAACTGAAAACTGGGAGTTCAAGTCTCGACTACTTCTGACACCGTCAGTCAGGTTGAGTCTGAGCCATCACAGATAGTTTGTAGTAGTTCGATAAGAAACCAAGCAACAGTTTGAATTGATTTTCCATAGCTAGTCCTCTCCGGATTTCCCACCATGCGCCTCATGCGCAAAACGGGGAGGACATCGATGCGAATTACCCAGGTACTGATTCTCGGTCTGCTCGGCACTGCGCTGCCGGTTCAGTTTGCCATTGCTGACTCAGGCGGTGAGCGGGCGGCACTGGCTAGAGTCATTCACGAGCTCCAGGCGATCC
>JAHEIO010000349.1 GCA_024639325.1 Gammaproteobacteria bacterium | reverse complement strand
TTATTGCGCCAGGCAAAGCTTGGTGAAGGGGGAAGTCATGTAGACGGACGGACATGATGGAAACCTTCTGTGCGACCCAGCAGGTGAGAGTCCTGACCCGGCAAAGGTTGGCCACCAGCCGAAACCGAGTGTTGCGTGGTCCGGGGGCGACCCCGGCTGCGAAGCGTACACAGGGTGCCTGTAGGCCGTGTGATAGAGCCTCGAAAGTGATATTGATGCGGAGCCGACGTCGTTAAGTTTGCGGAAGGCAGCATGATCTACCCTGAAACGGGCCTGGGGTAGGGAATCCGCCGGGGTCTGAGAGCGGGGCATGCAGGCAAGGGTTGCCCAGGAACCTGGGAGGTCTCGTTTTCTCCACCCTTGGCAGGCGGTGCGGACGCCGCGGTAGTAAGTAGTCCAGGCCCCGGGGTTTGCCTCGGCCCGGGGAGCGAAGAGGGGCAGCGGGTGGTACCGCCAAGCGAAGGCAACGAAGCGCGGTGGGACGGGAGACGAGAAGTCGGAGTCCACTGATACTACTGCGGAAGTCGGGGAACCCGCCCCAGGGGACCCGGTGGAGGGAAGCGGTGGACCGGACGATGGGGCTTCTTGAGGGACAGATGACTGGGACCTTGGGCCGAGAGATCATCTCAACACGACAAGAGAAGCTAGCGGAACTGGCTCGGATCGAGCCGAAGCGGGTACTGACGACGTTGGCGCACCACATCGACGAGGTGTGGCTGCGCGAAGCGTACCGGCGCACGCGCAAGGATGGCGCGGTGGGGGTAGACGGTGTGACGGCGGCGCAGTACGAGGCCGACCTGGAGGCGAACCTGGCGAGCCTGCTCGAACGGTTCAAGTCCGGCCGGTATCGGGCGCCGGCGGTGCGGCGGGTACACATCCCGAAGCCGGGTAAGGCGGGAAAGACGCGTCCTATCGGCATTCCGACGCTGGAAGACAAAGTGCTCCAGCGGGCGGTGCTGATGGTGCTGGAGCCGATCTATGAGCGGGACTTTCTGGACTGCTCGTACGGTTTCCGGCCGGGACGCAGTGCCCACCAGGCGCTGGACGCGCTGTGGCGGGGGCTGATGGCGATGGGCGGTGGCTGGATCATCGACCTCGACATTCAAAGCTTTTTCGACGACGTCGATTGGGATCACCTTCGGTGCTTTCTGGACCAACGGGTGCGTGACGGCGTGGTCCGACGCGCGATTGGTAAGTGGTTGAACGCCGGGGTCATGGAATCCGGTGAGGTCAGTCACCCGGACCGGGGGACGCCTCAGGGCGGTGTGGTTTCCCCGCTGCTCAGTAACCTCTATCTGCACGAAGTGCTCGACGTATGGTTTGAGCACGAGGTCAAGCCACGGCTTCGGGGGCGGGCCTTCGAGGTCCGTTTCGCTGATGACGCGGCCTTGGTCTTCGAGCGAGAAGAGGACGCGCGGCGGGTGTTGGCGGTGCTGACGAAGCGCTTCGCCAAATACGGACTGCGCCTGCATCTGGAGAAGACCCGCTTGGTGGACTTTCGCAGTCCGCCGCGACGAGGGCAGGACGGCTCGCAACGCGAGCGCAGCTTCGCGTTGCTGGGGTTCACTCACTTTTGGGGACGCTCCAGGAAGGGGCGCTGGATAGTGCAACGCAAGACGGCTAAGGACCGATTCACCCGTGCGTTACGGGACATCGGTCACTGGTGCCGGGCGCATCGTCACTGGCCGGTAGCGGCCCAGCAAGCGGCCTTGCGCCGCAAGATGCAGGGCCACTACGCCTACTATGGCATCACCGGCAATGGGCGCGCGCTCGACCGCTTCCTCTACGAGGTCAGACGCCTGTGGCGCAAGTGGCTGCATCGCCGCTCGTGGTGTGGGCGCATGACGTGGGAGAAGTTTGCCTGTCTCACCGAGCGCTACCCGCTCCCCCCACCGCGCGTTGTTCACAGTGTTTACCGTCGTGCAGCGACGCCATAGTCCGAGGAGCCGGATGCCCGAATCGGGCACGTCCGGATCTGTGGGAGCCGCGGGTGAGTAATCACCCGCGGCCACCCGGC
>JAHEIO010000136.1 GCA_024639325.1 Gammaproteobacteria bacterium | reverse complement strand
GATGGCAGCGAAGCTCAACTTTACGATCTGAATGCCGATGAAGGTGAGGCCGCCAATCTTCTTTCGAAACAACCAGAACGCGCCGCTGCAATGGCCGGTCAAATCTCGGCCTGGACCGACGACCTTGGGTTTGCGTTCGACCGTGAAGCTCCGCTTAGCGCGCCGCGGGCGACGATCGCGATTCTTGCCAGCAACCAACTCCTCCGTTTTGTGAATCATGGTGTCAAGGGCGACAAGGAATCACTTCAATTGGATGGAAAATCGTGGCTCCACTTGCCGGCGTTTCGTGCGCCGAAAGTCGCTGGCGGTCGGTCGCTGCAAATCAAAGGCGCCATTCGCCCCGATTCGCCTTCCGGAGTCATCCTCGCTCACGGCGGCGATCGAGCTGGCTACAGCGTTTACCTCGATAAAGGCCAGCTGTGTTTCGCCGCGTGCGTGAACAAGAAACGAACTGTGGTCCGCTCCCCCGACGCGATCACCGGTTCTGCCAGTTTCGAGGCAAAATGGAATGCCAATGGAGAAGTTTACCTGAAGGTAAACGGTAAGCTCGTTGACAAAGCAAACGCAGGCATTATCCAGACGGAACCCGGCGACTCCATTCAGATCGGTGCTGATCTGCACCAACCGGTTGGAAACTACAACACACCGAACTACTTCTCTGGCAGTCTTGAAAAACTCACGTTCAAGTATCCAAACGGAACCTGAATGGATTTCATAGATCCCGAAAGAACGGCAGCCCCAACTCACTCATAGACTACCTGAAAGTTTTGATCCATGAATCGTCTCGCTTTAATCGTATTTGCCACCTGCAGCGTTGTTGGCACGACCGTTGCCAGGGAGGCAGATGACCGTTTGGTTCTCGTCGGTGCATCTTATGGGAAAAACGTTCTCGCCATTTGTGAATCCGACGGTGACGTGCTTTGGAAGCATGATACCGCCGGGCCACAGAAAGGGCATGCAGGACACCACGATGTCCACCTGTTGCCCAATGGGAACATTCTGTTTCATGACTCCTGGACGAAGATCCAGGAAATCACACTTGGGAAAGAAGTTGTCTGGGAATATGACAGCGCGACGATGAACGGAAATGAAGGCAGGAAAGTGGATGTCCATGCGTTCGATCGACTCGCCAATGGCGAAACTGTCATCGTGGAAAGCAGCGTCGGTCGAATCATCCACGTCAATAGGGATGGCAAACTTGTCAAACAAATACCGCTCGGTGCAGGCGGTCGCGAGAAGACTCGATTGATGCGCATTCTTGACAACGGTCACTACCTCGCCTGCGCTGAAAAACCTGGCGTCGTCACTGAATACGGTGCCAATGGAAATGTTGTTTGGGAATACGAGATTGGCACTCGGGTGTTCGGCGCCATTCGACTGCAGAACGGCAACACCCTGATCTGTTCCGGGAGCGGAAACAGCGTCGTTGAAGTGACGCCCGAGAAACAGGTCGTTTGGGAAATCTCCAAAACCGTTCCTGATTCAGAGATCACACTTGGCTGGATGACGGCACTTCAGGAATTGCCGAATGGAAACATCGTGGCGGGAAACTGTCATGCGGGCGAAGAGAATCCTCAGATCTTCGAAATCACGAAAGACAAGAAGGTTGTCTGGGAATTCGACGAGTGGGATCTGGTGGGTAACGGGCTTGCCTGCTGGCAAATCCTGGATGCGGAACAGTCAGCAATGGTCAGGAAACGACTGGCGGCTTTGAAGAATTGAACTTTGGTGCGGGACCAACCAATTTTCCCGACGGCACCTGGAAAGTAGCGAAGATATGGGACTCAGAATGCGCAGCAACATCGTGACTACAACTCCTCTCCACTTTCTTCTCAGCGTCTTCGCGGTCTCTGCATCTGCGACCGCTGAGAAACCCGCTCTGCCGGAGACCGTGATGTGTGTCCCGGGCGAGCTGATCTTCTCGGAAGACTTCGATCCTGAGACCGTCTCTGAACGCTGGGGCTTCAAGGCCGATTTTTCACTTCGTGACGGAGCTCTGTTACGTACGAATATAAAACCAACCGAATCCAAACGAGTCTTCCTCAAAGACCCGTCCTTCCACAACACGATCATTCAGTTCGACTTCAAGTTGTCGGGGAAGACGACTGACCTTCGGCTCGTGACGGGCAGTGACGGTGGATACAACAGCGTCACACGAATTCATCGCGAGCACTTTCAGCTTAATACGCCCGTCGATCGAGACGCTGGGATTGTGCCTGCTCATCTTGGCGAATGCATCCGCAAACCTCGCCCTGACCAGTGGCAGACGATGACGGTGGAATACTGGGGTGTCGAAATGATCGCG
The DNA here is from genome assembly GCA_024639325.1 of Gammaproteobacteria bacterium. Classification (GTDB taxonomy): domain Bacteria; phylum Pseudomonadota; class Gammaproteobacteria; order Arenicellales; family JAANXG01; genus JAHEKE01. The sequence goes on along the minus strand of JAHEIO010000136.1, from coordinate 5,017 downwards.
CATTTGAACGACAAAGAGTTCGTCATCGGCAAGCATCCCATCATTGACCGCACCCGCAAGTACTTCGCATTCCAGTTCGATCTGCCCGGCGCTTCGATCGACAACGTGCGCGTTTGGAAGGCCACCAGTCAGCGCAAGAACTGGCGCGCGACCCGGAGGAAACTCATAGCCCTTCAATCGGATCGTTTGCCGGTAAAGCGTGATCCCGCCGAGCGTTACAAAATCGCGTACGTCAATCTCAAATCGCGTTTGACTCTCAATGACCAGGCTTACCGAGACCTGGTGACCACACATGACAAGCTCAAGGCCGCTCTCCATGCCGACTACGCCGATGCATTTGCCTCACACAAAGAACTAACAAAACTCATCGCGAAAAAGAAACAGCAGCTCAATGCAGCCGATCCAGAATTCAAACTCATGGGGGTTGCGGTTAACAAAGCACGCAAAGCGGAAGACGCTTACGTCCTGTCGACCAAACCCGAACTCGCGCGCCTCAAAGTGGATGGAACGGTGAAGCAGCGTTTCGCTTCTGAACTCGGTCAAGTTCGCGCTGGGCTGGAAGCGGCCAGTGACCAGCAACTCTCCGCTCTAGTTGCCGAAACGGCAAAGCGTCAGGCCGCCCTCGAAGCCCGTTTTCCCGAAGCCTTTAAAAGCGTGGATGCAGCCGTCGAAGAGCGCAATGCGAAACGCAAATCCCTGAACGACGATCCCGAGTTCCAGGCTCGCAACCGAGCCGTCGTCAAGGCTGGCAAGGCCGTCAAGGACTACGAGCAAAAAGCGGACCCCAACCTTGCCCAACTTGCAGCCGACGCCAAAGCCTATACCGACTCTCTCAAGTCATCCAACGCCAGAGGATCTAACGAACCATGAACCGCCGCGCATTCCTAAGTCACACTGTCGTCGCTGCTGCAGCCACAACACTGCCTGGGTTCGCGTACGCCGTCGACTCGCCACTTTCCGAACATCGCATTGACCGGATCGAATTCCGGACCGTCAGAATACCTTGGCCGCGCCAGGTCGGCCGCAATTCTCGCGGGGGTATTCACGGTCATGGCCCCACCAAACTGCGCGTTTGTGTCCTTCACACCGACCACGGCGCGACCGGTTGGGGCCAAACACAGGGGAAGACCGGAAAACCCGAGCAGCTCCTCGAACTTGTTAAAGGCAAAACGGTCGCCAACCTGATTGACCCGGCCACTGGCATCCGTTCCGCAGATTATCACCCTGTCGACGTCCCCCTTCATGACCTCGCCGGGGTCATCCTCGATCAACCTGTCTGGGCAATGACTGGGGCCAAAAAGCCGCATCTCACCAAGGTCTATTCCGGCATGATCTACTTCGACGACCTGGACCCCGTCGACAATCCCGCCGGCATCGACAAAGTCCTGGAAAACTGTCGTTGGGACTACGACTACGGGTACCGCCAGTTCAAAGTAAAAATCGGACGAGGTAACAAATGGATGCCTGCCAAGGCCGGCCTCGAGCGCGACATCGACGTGGTTAACGCCATCTACGAGGCCTTTCCCGATGTCGACATCCTGGTGGACGGAAACAACGGTTTTACCGTCGAAACCATGATTGGCTTTCTTGATGGCATCGCCGACGTCCCTCTCTTCTGGATCGAGGAACCGTTTCACGAAACCGTAGCGGACTGGACTCGTTTGAGGAATTACCTCGTCGCCAACGGTCGCAAAGAAACCCTCCGCGCCGATGGCGAGGCCAAGCCCGATTTTCCCGTGCTCGAAGAACTTCAGAAGGACCACACGCTCAACGTCCGCTTGGAAGACATTTGCGGCCACGGATTTACCAAGTGGCGCCATCAAATGCCGCGACTCACGAAGCAAGGCATCGGCGCTTCACCGCACACTTGGGGCACGGCGCTCAAGACCGTCTACACCGCGCACTTCGCTGGTGCCTATGGAAACGCCCCCACCATCGAAGGCGTCACCACGAAAGGCGGTGACGTCGACTTCGGTAAAAACAGAATCATCGACGCTCAATTCCATCCCTCTAACGAACCCGGCTTTGGCCTTTCTCTGCCGACTCTGTCGTAACGCGATTCCGGACCAGACGACATTTTGAAGACACCTGCCTCGATGAAAACTCTCGCCAACCAAACTTCGATGATCGCTTCGACGCCTGCATTCTTCCTGGTGGCATTGCAGTCGATATTGTCTCACGGTGACCTCGTTGCGGCCGAGCGACCATCGAAACCGAATATCATCATCATGATGGCGGACGACATGGGAATCGGAGACACCAGCGCTTATCTCGGCGTGCGTCTAAGTCCAAATGCCCCGCCAATTGAAAGGACGTTGCGGACTCCTGCCCTCGAAAGATTTTCCCGATCAGCAATTGTTTTCACAGATGGCTATGCACCAGCCTCGATGTGCAGTGCGACGCGCTATTCGCTGTTGACCGGACGATTCGCTCATCGGTCGTATCTGAAGTATCAGGGTTGGCTACCTCACGGCCCGAATACTCCGATGATCCAGCGAGCGCTGACGACGCTACCCGAAATGCTGCAGGCCAGCGGTTATCGCACCGCCGGAATCGGCAAGTACCACGTCGGCATGTCATTCGACGATGGCGACGGTCAACCTGCCGACGATTTCTGCTTTCACGACGTCGATTTCACAAAGCCATTGCTCGACGGGCCGACACACCACGGGTTCGACGAATTCTTTGGAGTTCCTGGCAACACGGAAGACCCGCTCGATACCGAACCGCGTGTCCTGATTCGCAACGACCGTTTCGTGTTCACCGATCGCAGTCGCATGAAGCTGATCGGCATGAAGAATCGAGAGGGACGCATCCTTGCCGCACCGAACTGGGACCTGCGTAACCTTGGTCCTCTTTACCTTCAGGAGGCTGAAGCATTTATCGATCGCCAGGCAAGAGATGTTGCCAAGCCGTTTTTTCTCTACTACGTGCCGAACGCCAATCACTTCCAGAGAAACCCGCAGGGAGACTATGCCGTTCCCGATGAGGTTGGTGGCACGTCGATCAAAGGGCAGAGCCGTTACACCGATGGCATAATGGGAAGCGACCGAGAGGACATGGTGCTCGAAAACGACGTCGTGTTCGGAAGACTGCTGGAGAAACTAAGGTCGATCGAGGACCCTCGCTGGCCTGGGCACAAGCTGATTGAAAACACGCTCGTGATCTTCACCAGTGACAATGGCCCCAACGTCGGTGACAACCTCAGCCGCAATCAGGAGAGCGGCGGGCTACGTGGCAAGAAGGCAAAACTCTGGGAAGGCGGCATTCGTGTCCCCCTTCTTGTTTCATGGCCGGCCGTGCTCGAAGGTGGACAAACAAATCGGTCAATCGTGACGCTGACCGATCTCTTCGCAACGCTTGCCCGCGTCGTTGGTCACTCCCTCCATCCTGACGAAGCTCACGACAGCTACGACGTCTTCGACTACTGGAAGGGGTCCGCAAAAGCGCCCGATACGCGCCCACGAATATTTTTCTGCCATCTCGGACCACCTTATCTCAACGATGCCCTCGCGATCCGTCAGGGTCAGCATAAGCTGATCGTTGACGGCGGTCTGGCAATGCCATGGGCTCCGTGGTCGTCAACGGCGTCTCGAGGCGAATCCAAGCCGACCGTCCTGTATGACCTGACGAAGAATCTCTACGAGGATGGCGATACGTCCGAAAAGCATTCGGACGCAATGACGCTTCAACTTGCAGCAACACTCTTGAGGATCCACAACCGCGGACACGCGAGAGAATTGAGTGTCGCTACTGGCTATGAACTGTTCATGGACCCCGGTTGGCACAATCTCCGAAATGACGTCACCGGAGAAATCGGATTCGAATTCCGCCTGAGTAAAGAGAGTGGCACGAAACGCGTCACGCATCTGGGCATGTGGGACGACCACGATACCGACCGGCCTGTCCGTGCCGCACGGGCAGTGCCAGATGACCATGAGAGTGATCAGCCTTCGCGGTTCATTGACCAGAAGAATCGCCGACGGATCGAGGCACCGCATGTCCTGCGTTTGATGAGAGTGGACACGAGGCAACCGATCGAGATCGTGCGAATCGATATCGCAACCAATGACGTCGGAGATTTGCACAACTCATTCCGATACTTCCCACTGAAAAAGCCGGTAACACTCCGCAAGAACACAAGTTACCTCCTGCTCATGTCTACAAGCGCGGGCGATGGCGACCAGTTCCGAGATCCATCTGCTTTCGACGGTCTCCCACCCATCATTCACTCCCACATCGTTATCGAACGAAGTGTCCTTGTCCGTCCACAGACGACCGCACGCAGATTCAGCATTCCAGCCTTCGAGGATCTAAACGATTCCTACTCACGCCACCGAGTTCCAGTCGGACCGACTCTTCGGTTCGAAGATTAACATCCGCTCCAGCAAAGCGGAGTCGTTCCGCTGGACAAAATTTCCCCTGGTCGCCGCCAACGTCTCGAGATGATTCTCGAGCGTTTACCAAAAGACGCGCCGGCACCGTTTGCAGCATATGGAGCGAAGATCGCGAGATAGAGAAGACGCTCACCTATCGTGAGTCGTTTGCGTTTCGCCTCGAAGAATAACGATTAGGATGATGTTCGCATTGCGCGGCCCAGGACGACTCGAATTGCCAGTACCCCGAGGCGTCTCGGTAATATAGCCGATGACGAAGGGTGTCTTGCACGCCATAAACCAAGTGAAGTCGCGGGCGATCGAGCGAATCTTGACGTCCTGGTCTTTGCGTTCGGTGATCAAGACCGATGCGGATTCCGGCGACTCCTTCGTGAAGGAGGTTGCATCGCCCGAGGCGCATTACGCTTCATGCCAATTTCCGTCGGTTAACCGACCGAAGCGGTGAACGCAGGGTGTAATGATCCCGCAGAAGGCAAGAAACGCGAGGCGATTTGGGGACATGGTTGGCCATCTACTTTGAATTGGTGGCAAGCTAGTTAAGTCAAAGTGAACTTGTGAGCCAAGCTGAAATGATCCTGTCCGTGAGAGTCGTCACGAAGACCGTTGCTTCCGCTGTACTT
>JAHEIO010000135.1 GCA_024639325.1 Gammaproteobacteria bacterium | reverse complement strand
AGATCGTGGAGCTCATGATAGATCCTGGCCAGGGTCTCTTCTGATTCGGCCAGGACAAGCTTTCTGAGCCATTCGCGGGTATCGTCAGGTGTCAGCGCAACCGTAACGGTGCCGCTGGACTTTTGTTCAGGAACGGTGAGTATCGATACCATCGGTCAATCGAAACGGCGTGGCTGGTTTGTTGCTACTTTTATCTTCAAAATAGGCGGAAACCCGATCAAAATCAATTAAAGCAACGGCAGAATCAGTCTGCACATTGCACATGAGTCCCAAAGTTATCAGAATAACGGCTATGGATATTTGCCGTCGATATGTCGTTTCGGGCGTGGTGCAAGGCGTGGGATTTCGCTACCACGCGCAAAGACAGGGCCAAGTGCTGGGGCTGTCGGGTTGGGTCCATAACCGGGCCGACGGCGATGTCGAATTGCTCGCGTATGGTGAACCCGATCGGCTCGAACAACTCTACAACTGGCTACTGCGCGGACCCTCCATGGCCAGGGTGTCCGGTGTGAGAGTCGAGGAAATGGAAGCCGATGAAGAAATGGAGGGATTTGCTATTCGCTGACCGGGCGCATCGAAGGAGACTGCCAGGTCTCATCGAAAGCAACCATGACTTTGGTTGCGTAGACGATTTTTTCGGTGCTGCCATTGTATTCTGCCAGCGCACGCTTGACATCGCCGCCCGTCATGTCGAGGTAGTATCTCAGGATGGTGCAACCGTACCGCAGGTTGGTCCTAGGGTGGAACAGGTTGTCCTGTGGATGGCCAATTTCCTTCATCCAGAAAGGCATGACCTGCATCAGTCCCCTCGCCCCGGACCGTGACACGGCAAAGCGATCGAACTGGCTTTCAATCTCTATAAGTGCGAGCACCAGCTCGGGATCGAGACCCGCGCGCACGGCCTCGGAATGGACCGTCTTCAACAAGGCGATCCTGTAAAACGGGTCGGATACTCTGCGTTTCAGCCGCCTTGACATTGTGGCGAGCCAGATAACCTCGTCCATCTGATTCGACGAATCCGTTATCTCCCGTGCGGCCTGCTTGAGAGCCATTAGGAGCTTTGGGTCCACGTTGACGCTGTCGGCATACAGTGTATGCCCCAGCAGGATCGTGCCGGTCAGAACGACATGTAGACTGCGGCAAAGTCTCACTATCGGTTGTCCTTAAGCGTTTTCAGGGTCTCGACAATGTCGTCAACGGGCAGTTCCTGCACCTCCGAGGAACCACGGTGTTTGTATTCGATGACGCCGTTCTTAATTCCCCTATCACCGATGACCAGGCGGTGAGGCACGCCGATCAAGTCCAGTTCCGCGAACATCACCCCCGGTCTTTCATTTCTGTCATCTATAAGCACATCGAAACCCGCATCCTGTAATTTAGTGTAGACCCTTTCCGAAACGTCGTTTACGGACTCCGATTTCTTCATGCCAATGGGCGCGATCACGACTTCGAAAGGTGCAACCCCGTCGGGCCAGATAATTCCATTTTCGTCATGGTATTGTTCTATGATAGCCGCCGCAACCCTGGTGATGCCGATACCGTAACAGCCCATCTGTATGGTGACCGACTCACCTTGATCGTCGAGGCAGCTGGCGTTCATGGATTCGCTGTACTTGGTGCCAAGCTGGAAGACGTGACCCACTTCGATGCCGCGTTTGATTTCGAGCACTGCTCCCGCCTTTCCGCAGCTTTCAGGGCACGGGTCTCCGGCAACGACTTTGCGTATATCCGCTGTTCGAGGTTCGCTAAGATCACGGCCCCAGTTGACGCCCGTTAGATGTCGGTTATTCGTATTGGCGCCGCAAACGAAATCGGACATCATCGCCGCGGCGTTATCGGCGATCACGCAGATGTCCAGATCCCTGGGCCCGATCGAACCGACGTCGCAGCCCGCGACCCGGGTTACTTCGTCAGGCTGAATGAATTCCAGAGGCTTGGCGACTTCCGGCAGTTTTTCCGCCTTGACCGCATTCAGCTCATGGTCACCCCTCAGGATGAGAGCCACGGCACCGCCGTCGCTGCTCCTGACCAGCAGGGTCTTGGCAACCTTTGACGTCGGGATTTTGAGAAAACTTGCTACGCTCCCCACGGTGTGCTGCTCGGGCGTATCGACAGCCTGCAACTCATGCAGCGGCGTCGGTCGCTCCGAATCGGTCGTGACGGCCACCGCAAGTTCGACGTTGGCGGCGTAGGCGCATTGACAACAGACGGCAATCGCATCTTCGCCGGATTCCGCCAGCACGTGAAATTCATGGGAAGTGCTGCCGCCTATGGCACCGGAGTCGGCGCTGACTGCGCGGAACTCGAGCCCGCAGCGCGAGAATATACGCCCGTAGGCCTGATACATCTTTTCATAGGATGCCTGAAGTCCGTCCAGGTCCACGTCGAAAGAGTAGGCATCCTTCATTATGAATTCCCGGGCACGCATCACGCCGAAGCGGGGACGGATCTCGTCCCTGAACTTTGTCTGGATGTGATAAAGATTCAAGGGCAGTTGACGATAACTCTTTATTTCAGTGCGGACGATGTTTGTTACAACCTCTTCGTGCGTCGGCCCCAGGCAGAAGTCCCGCTGATGACGGTCCTTGAATCGCTGCAACTCCGGCCCGTATTCGACCCAGCGGCCCGATTCCTGCCAGAGTTCCGCAGGCTGGACCGCAGGCATCAGCAGTTCCTGGGCGCCCGAGCGGTTCATCTCCTCGCGCACGATCTGTTCTATTTTCCGTACGACCCGCAACCCCAGCGGCAGCAGATTGTAGATTCCGGCCGCAACTTTGCGGATCATACCGGCGCGGAGCATGAGTTGATGGCTGACGATCTCGGCGTCAGCGGGTGTTTCTTTCAGGGTTGCCAGCAGGAGTCGGGAAGCGCGCATTTTCAGGTCAGAGTTGTGTTCGTTGGTCGGCAAAGCCGTATATTAACCGTAAAACCCGGACATTCTATATTTTGCAAACACTTCGTACGAGCGTGTATGTACGAATACAAAGACGGTATGCAAACTGCTACTATTGCCGGAATCGGGAATCGGGGACCAATAAATGCCAAAATTGCAAACCAGGCCCAGCAGGAAGAGTGTCCGGCGATTTCGTGAAGGCACCGTGCGCGAGGAAAAAATAAAGGATTGCTTCAAGTTGCCGAACACGATGGAAGATGTCACCGTTAAGCAAGCAAAGATGTGGGGCGGCATAGTCACAAAACTCGGAAAATCCAGATTGGGCAAATCGTGTCTGAATCTCAACAAACTTGATGACATAGACTTTGGACAATTGCAAACACTGGTCGCGGAATCGGTCGTGCAAAAGCACGAGATTTATGATTGTACTTAAAGAAACCTATCAGGCTCCGGGAAGCGTCGATTCATTGACTACCCGAAGGGCTGACGCGAGCGACGCACCGGTCCTGCTGAAGATGTCCACCGATATGGGATTGGAGTGTAACTCCGGAGAATTCAGCGATCACCTTTGCGAACTGCTCATTAGTGCCGAGAACGAGGTCTTCGTCGCCCGCTTGGAGGCTACCATTGCGGGATGGGCGCACGTTTTCGTAGCGCGGCGTTTGGGAATTGCGCGATTTGCTGAAATTGGAGGCCTTGTGACCGGGCAACAATACCGGCACAGAGGTGTAGGGAGGGTGCTCGTCCGGGAATGTGAAAGATGGGCAAGGCATAATCACCATGCGTATCTGAGGGTGCGCTGCAACGCCCGGCGCCGGGGCGCTCATGAATTCTATGAGAAGACCGGATTCGAGAGAGTAAAAAACCAGCTTGTTTATGAAAAATGCTTGTAACGAACCTACGCTGGCTGCTACCGACCTCGGCAGCCCTTTTGTACCCGGCATTCGTAAACGTTCGCCGCAGCGAAAGGGTGAATGACTGACGTGTCAGCAGAGTTCGATCGCCAGCGCCTGCAGATGGTGGCTGATCAGATCGCGGAACCTTTGGACAGTCGTCCGCCGGTGCGCGACAAACGCGTTCTGCAGGCCATGCGGATCGTTCCCCGACACCGTTTTGTCGACGAACAGACGGCAGATCTTGCGTACATTGATCGGCCCCTGCCCATCGGGCACGGCCAGACCATCTCCCAACCGTATATCGTCGCGTTCATGACGGAGTTGCTTGAGACCGCGCCTGAACACGATGTTCTGGAGGTCGGGACCGGTTGCGGTTATCAGGCAGCCGTGCTGGCGGAGCTGGTAAGACACGTTTATACCATTGAAATCGTTCAGCCGCTGGCCCAAGAATCGAAGTCGACTCTCGAAAAACTGGAATATGAAAACATTTCCGTCAGGGCAGGTGACGGCTATCTGGGTTGGCCCGATGCAGCCCCGTTTGATCGTATAATACTAACAGCCGCGCCGGATCACATACCGCAACCGCTGGTCGACCAACTCAAGCCAGGTGGACGTATGGTATTACCGGTTGGTGAGATCTGGAGCACTCAACAGCTGACGCTGGTTACCAAGGATGAGGCCGGCAACGTCAACCAACAGGCTGTGATGGCTGTGGGATTCGTACCGCTGACAAGAAGATAGGATTCTGTCAGGTCATTCGATGCCGCAGCCCACGGTGGTAGAAATGCCGCGCCGTCAGGCCTTGAGCTTATGGCTGCGAACTGCTGCTGCCCGGCCGCTTGACATTGAGGATTATACTTTGTTCTCAACCCGAATCGTGACGCCGTGAGCATACCTATCGAGTCCCAGGATAATCATGTTTTCGTGGCCGGAGTTGCCGGCGGGATTGACCTTGGCTTAGCCACGGAATTTACCGAAGCCGGTTGAATGGATCCTCTCGCACGTTCCCTAAGAAACGGGCTCGTTTCCGATTTGCTTGGCCGGGATTCACTGAAGCGTGCGAGCGGGGAGTGGATCGAATTTGCTCTATCCCTGCCGACCAGCTACATCGTGCCGGTGTGGGGCGAGAATTGCCTGTTCTACAGAAAACCACACTTGCGCGCTGCTCTATTTCCTGCACACCGCATCGCGGAAAAAATCGTTCCCGAGGCGCTGATTTATCTGGGTCATCACGGCGAGCGGGACTTTTTTGCCAATTCGGTGCCGGATTCGGTGGAAGGGGATTGGTGGGCGACGCAGGACGAGCACCTGTCATTCGAAAATTTATGGCACGTTGGATCGCGGATCGACCAGTTCGAAGCATCGCTGCTGGCCTACGCGCGCGGCATGTGCCACTGGCATGAACGATCGAAGTTTTGCGGCATTTGCGGCAACCCAACCCGTTCTGACCGAGCCGGCCACCTGCGCGAATGTACTGACCGGCATTGTGGCGCCAAGCAGTTCCCGCGCACCGACCCCGCGGTCATAATGCTAGTGCATGATGGAGATCATTGCCTTCTTGGAAACAAACATGGCTGGCCGGAAAACCGGTTCTCGACCATTGCGGGATTTGTCGAGCCCGGTGAGACGATCGAGCAGGCTGTGGTGCGCGAAGTCAAGGAGGAAACTGGCGTGGATGCCGACTGCCTGGAGTATCACTCGTCTCAGCCCTGGCCTTTTCCGGGTTCGGTGATGCTTGGTTTCCATGCCCGCGCAACCAGTACGGAGATCGCACTCAAAGACGGCGAACTCAGGGATGCGCGCTGGTTCAGCAGAATGGAGGTCGAAGCGGCAAAGGCAAAGACCGGCTGGCTTCGCCTGCCGTCGCGGATCTCGATTGCAAGACGCCTGATAGAAGACTGGTGCGATTCATGAAGACGGCGCACGCCAGGCGATAGAATATTCACAGTAACACCTCAACTTGGAGTATTTTGATGAATTATCAGGGACAAGCGCTCACCGTCACGACGGACGATGGCATCGCCGAGCTGCAATTCGATCTCAAAGGCGAGTCGGTCAACAAGTTCAATTCGCTAACTCTCGGGGAACTCAAGGAAGCGGTTGCAGAGCTGTATGTGACCCCCGGTATCAGTGGACTCCTATTGAGCAGTGCCAAGAATGTCTTCGTGGTGGGTGCGGATATCACCGAATTCACTAATTGGTTCGACGTTCCGTCAGCGGAGTTTGCCGCGCACATCGCCGGTATCCACGGTGTGTTCGCCGCACTCGAGGATCTTCCGTTTCCCACCGTGGCGATGATCAATGGTTTCGCTCTGGGCGGCGGTTTCGAGGCGACTCTTGCCTGTGACTACCGTGTGATGAGTACCAAGGCCCGGGTCGGGCTGCCGGAAGTCAAACTCGGCCTGTTCCCGGGCTGGGGTGGCACCATCCGACTGCCGCGGTTGATAGGTCTGGACAACGCCATAGAATGGATCGGACTTGGCAGACAGCACCGGCCGGATGACGCACTGAAGATCGGTGCAGTGGATGCGGTCGTCGAACCCGCGCTGCTGAAGGACGCCGCCCGCGACATTCTGAGCCTATGTCTGGACGGCAAGCTGGACTACAAGAACAAGCGCCGCGAAAAACTAGAGCCGATCAAACTCAATGAGGTCGAACGCACCATGGCGTTCACCACTGCGGAGTCCTATATCGCAGCAAAAGCGGGAGTACACTACCCTGCGCCCGGTATTGCGCTGAAGGCGATGAAAAAGCACGCGGTAATGCCGCGTGACGAAGCCGGCGGGGTGGAGGCTGCGGCATTCGCCGAGGTTTTCAATACCGAGGCGGCGCGAAGCCTGATCGGCATTTTTCTGAACGATCAGGCACTCAAGCGCGATGCCCGAAAGTACGCCGGACAAGCCCGTTCAATCGAATCGGCTGCAGTTACAGGGGCGGGGATCATGGGGGGCGGAATCGCGTATCAGACTGCCTATAAGGGCATTCCCATCGTAATGAAGGACATCGATTCCGATGCCGTGGATCTGGGCCTTGGAGAAGCATCGAAACTCCTTGCAAAACGTGTGGAACGGGGGCAGATCAAAGCGGCACAGATGGGCGAAGTGCTGAACAGGATCAATCCTACCCTGGATTACGCAGACGTGAGGTATGCCGATATCGTGGTCGAGGCCGTTGTGGAGAACGAGAATGTAAAGAAAACGGTGCTCGGGGAGCTGGAGGGCATCGTCGGCGAGGGCACGATTATCGCTTCCAATACCTCGACGATTTCTATCGATAAGCTGGCATCGTCCCTGACCAATAAAAACCGGTTCTGCGGCATGCACTTCTTCAATCCCGTACACGTTATGCCCCTGGTTGAGGTGATTCGCGGCACGCACACAAGTGAAGGAACGGTGGCAACGACGGTCGAGTTCGCCCGCAGTATCGGCAAGAATCCGATTGTGGTGAATGATTGCCCCGGGTTTTTCGTGAACAGAGTGTTGTTCCCCTACCTGAACGCATTCGAAATGCTGGTGCGGGACGGTGCGGATATCAT
>JAHEIO010000348.1 GCA_024639325.1 Gammaproteobacteria bacterium | reverse complement strand
AGATGCTCCGATGCAGTCATTCATCAAACTGAATGAGTAAAGAGCAGCGTTTTGGAAAGCGGTCATTTCTTGTTGATCTACATCAACGATATCTCACATTCTCTTATTTATATTAGCCTTGACGGATGGCGACGAAACAAGCTACTTGAGATCGCATTATTCGGAGAAAATGATCCGCTTTCCATAAATATCTACGGCAACAATCTAGGATATATAGGTGACAATATGAAACGCTTAGTGCTCTCGTTCGAAAAGAAATCAATAAGTAATACTGCGGCAGTTGTCATGGCAGTTGTCCTAGCATTTCCTACCGTGATTGCGGCGCAGGATGACACGTATCCTAACTCTGTAGATACCCATATCGGCGAACTGACGTTCGACCATGGTATCCCAACGGAAGAGACGTCAGAGAAACTCTATTATGAGATGGACTACCATCGCGCCGTGCAGACCTACCTTTGGTCGTTGCCCATTGTGGGACAGGCCCAGTGGCGGCAGTCATATCTCGACCTCTACGACATGAAGCCGAACCAGATGGTCTACTTGACCCAGTTCAACGACCGGTCGCTAATTCTCACGGCCAACGAGTCGACCCCGTACCTGATCGGCTGGACCAACGTCAAGGACAAGGCGGTTATTCTCGAAGTTCCACCTGCCGCGGTGATCGGCCTTGGCATCGACTTCTGGCAGCGTGGTCTGGCGGATTTCGGCATGTTTGGTCCTTTCTCGGGGAACGGAGGCACTTGGGTGATCACCGGTCCGGGGACACCGAAATCAGAAATTCCCTACATCGAGGGCGCCAAGTACATCGAGTCCAAGACCAACAACTTCTGGTTCCTCTTTCGCCTCACCATGCCCGCGGAAGAACGCGACCCGGTCATCAATCAAATCAAGATGCACTACAACGGCGAAAAGCCCAAAGCGGTGTCAGTCATTCCGGCTGACAATAAGCCCGGTCGAAACTATCAACCTCGTGGCATGAAATACTGGGAGACGCTTCATGCCATCCTGCAAGAGGAACCGGTCGAAGAGCGCGATCGTTTCTTCATGTATTTCCTCAAGGAAATGGGTATCGAAAAGGGGAAGCCTTTCGACCCAAGCGAGCGCGAACAGAAGATCATGACCGACGCCGTGGTCGTCGGTGAAGCGATGGCCAAGAACATGGTCTTTCGCGAGCGTCTTCCCGGTGTGCTACGCGAAGATGGCTGGCGCCTGATCCTCGGGCGCGTCCAGGGCACTGAGCCCGGTGATGCGATGGAGCACACCCAGCGTACGAACTACTATGATCGATTCGACCCACGTGCCCGTTATACGTACGAAGCCTGTACGACATCCGAGCGGATGTCTTTCCCCAAGCCAGGATTCGGCATGGGCTATGGAGGCATGTTCCTCGATACCAAAGGCCGTGCACTCGCGGGTGATCGCTCTTACGTACTCAATGTACCTGCGAACCCGCCAGTCAAGCTGTTCTGGGCGATCACAGTCTACGACGTAGATACCCGCGGTCTTATTACGAGCGACCAACAGCGGGCCGAGCGCGGATCCGTGCATAAGGGGGTCAAGACCAACCCGGACGGGTCCACGCCCATCTTTATCGGCCCGCAAGCGCCAAAGGGCTGGGAAGATAACTGGATCAAATCCGTTCCAGGTCGAGCCTGGTTCCCGTACTTCCGTTTCTACGGACCGACCGAACCATTCTTTGATCAGAGCTGGAAGCTTCCGCCGATTGAGGAAGTTGATTTTGCCCAATACGAGAATTAATCGGTAGCAGTTTCACGTTAGCGTTGTCTGTGAACAAGAACGAACCATGTTGATATATATGCGGTTCGTCTCTTATTCTTTTTCCATGATGTTCGCGTTGGATCGTGCGTGACAAAACCAGCCGAAAGGCTGGATGACTGAAAAGAGTATTACGCGGGCGTCTGAACTAAATTGAATTGAATCGCTGGATGTCTCGATACCGGCCATTCAGCGGATTGGATTGAAATAGCGAGTTTGCTCCGACCTTCAAGAAATCGCTAAATAG
>JAHEIO010000347.1 GCA_024639325.1 Gammaproteobacteria bacterium | reverse complement strand
TCAGTGACGCTGTGCAAAATCTCCCAGAATCCCGGATTCGTTCGTCGCACTCCCCAACGATCAACGACGGCAACAAAATCGTCTCGGTCTTTCACAGCATCCAGTGCCTTGGCAAACTCAAGTGCCTCATTCTTCTCAATGGTAAACATGAAATTGGGGTAACTCGTCCCAACACCGGGCGCAATTGTCACGCGATCCGACATTGGCTCGGTACGCGTTAAGATGGCGGCCAAAGAAAACATGCTGGAGACTTGCCAATCCAAGGTCAGGGTATACAAGTCCTTGAGTTTGCCGTCCTCGACGACTCTGATGAATGTTGCCTCTGGCAGATACAACTTGAATTTGCCGTCCGCATCACCCCTTTTGTTAATCAATTGCATGGCTTGGGTCACTTCATCGTACGCAACTCCCGATTCTGGTCGGGCTATCGGATCGTTGGTTTCAACTTTATCCGACAAGTGACGAACCAGTTTGTCGATGAATTCTCGTTTCGGATCATCTGTCTTGTACTCGATTTCCGCCGGAATCTTCGCGCCATAATCGGCAGGGACACCTTCGGCGAGGATCGCTTGAGCAGCCGGTCCACGATACAAATCCTTCAACACGCTAACTCTGGTCTCTTGCGGAAGGAAACGTAGGAAGTTTGCCTCCATACCCGTTAGCCATAATCCGAACTCGACCCTTTGCCCAATCATTGGAGGAACAGCTCCGAACAGGTCGAAATTTACGTAGGCGCAATAGATGCGTCGCTCAAACAGTGGAAAATCCTGAACATTGACTCTCTTCGGGTAGTCACCAATTAAGCCTGGAACGTTGAACGCCGTATTATCGTGTCTCCATTGAGTGTGACCTGGAACATGGCTTGGTTTAGACCCAGACCAGATATCTCGTATTCGAGATCGAGTTCCCTTTGTTTCAGCAACGCTCTCGCGATAGGCCAAGTTGATTTCAAGGAACTCCTTCATCAGCATCGCCGCCTTACCAGCATCTACGAATTCGGCATTACGACTAAAATGCTCGTCGAATGCAGCACGAAACTCCGGGTCATTCACGTAGAGTGACGTTTCTGGATTCTCGTATACATGCCACGCGTGTTCCGCGGTTACGCTGACAATTATCCCCGTGCGACAGGAAGCCCCTTGCGTAATACTCTTCTCAAAATGGAAACTCTCTTCTAGAAGGAAGAGATATCTGGCCTTGGCTGGAATGGCTGAGAAAATGGCCAGCGGTGTATATCGTTCCGGAATTGTATATCCGGGAAGCTCGTCCACGGTCCAATCCTCGCTGAAGAAGATTTCTTTGTAGACGTCGAGTTTGCCTTCCATGTTGACCGGCATATGACGCTTGTGGTGGAGCGTGACGTGAACTGGATTCAAGCGATAAAACCACTCTCCTTGGATCAGATCATTGGCGTACCTGGTTTCGATCGGCTTAATCGGCTGACCGGGAGGCGTCGCGGAACGGACCAGCTGAAAGAAGTTGGGATAGCCGTCTTCCACGTCGCCGAAATAGAGGTGCAGCGGCCAAAGGTGCTCGTACATGTAGCGCGAGACGAGTTTCTCTCGTTTGTCATCAGAATTAAGAAAGTCTTCCCATTTCGCAACGTGCTCTGCCTCCTGCTTTGAAGCTTGAGGTGCCACGTCATCGAACGGAGCGCCCTGTTCCAGCCATTTCATGAGTGTGGCGTATTCCCCAGCTTTGAGTCCGGCAATTGCGAACGGCATTCCTTGCTTCGGATAAGCCGCTTCATAGCCAGAAAACTCTTTAAGCGTGGAAGCAAACAGGCGATGAGTCATCGAATTAATATCGATGTTTTCGGGAATTCGCTCATTGGGCTTCCACTGATGTTCGTAGCCGAGCTTTATCATCTTCCCCAGCAAAGAGTCCTTTCCGCCCTCGAGAACCGAAAAGAACCCGATTTCACGGAAGTCCTCGACCGACTTGGAAGTGTTCTCCAAAAAGACAGGAGTAATCTCGTCCCAGCGAAGTGCGTAAGGATCTAGCTTGATAGCACCACGCTTGAGTCCCAGCGA
>JAHEIO010000346.1 GCA_024639325.1 Gammaproteobacteria bacterium | reverse complement strand
GAGGATGCTTCATAGTATTTACATGAGGTTGAATCGTGGAAGCGAGCGGGGCGTTAACGGAACGGCAGCAGTACTGGCTGGATCACTTGCAGGCGTGCGAGGCGTTGGGCGAGACGACGAAGGCATACGCCGAGTTGCACGGTCTGTCGGTATCGATGATGTATTCGTGGCGCAAGGAACTCACGATACGGGGTGCATATTGCAGGCAGCCGAGTGGATCTCGTTCCCCGAGGTTTGACCGGGTTGAGGTTATTGAGTCAAAGCTACCGTCGGGCACCTGGCGGATCACGTTACCGAACGGTGTACAGATAGAGTTCTGTGGTGTGGTTGGTGGGCCAAGTCAGTCGATGTTATTGGAATCCTTGATGCGACTATGATGCGCCCGTCGAACGCGTTGCCGGCGGTGTATCTGTGCCGTGAGGTTGTGGATTTTCGCAAAGGCATCAATGGGCTTGCGGCCCTGGTAGAGGACGATCTGGAACAGGAAGTGTTTTCTGAAAGGCTTTTTGTATTTTGCAACCGGCGGCGTGACCGCGTGCGGATTCTGTACTGGGAGCGCAACGGTTTTTGTCTGTGGCAGAAGCGATTGGAGAAGGATCGGTTTCACTGGCCAAGGCGTGTATCGGGTGCGGTGGTGACGTTCACTGGCCAGCAGTTGAACTGGCTGCTGGATGGTCTGGACGTGATGCGGATGATGCCACACGAGCGGTTGTTTTATCGTCGGGTAAACTAGTGTTTTCGTCAATATTATCAGTAAGTTGCGTGCGTATACGGTATAATTCCGGGTCATGTCCAGCGCCCCGAATGTTCTACCCGATGATGTAGAAAGCCTCAAGGCGCTGGTGCTTGAACAGGTTGAGCGCAATGCCCGACTGACTGCCGCCAATGTCCGTTATCAGGCCCGTATTCTCACCCTTGAGGAACAACTGAATCTGGCGTTGGCGCGACGCTATGCGGCGAGCAGCGAGAAGATCACTGCCGATCAGTTACGGCTGTTCGACGAAGCGGAGGCTGAGGTTGAGCCGGCCGCTGCAGATAACGATCCGGAGACTATCGAAGTTACCGGCCACAGGCGCAAGAAGCGTGGCCGCAAGCCCATGCCGGCAACCTTACCCCGTGTCGAAGTGATTCATGAACTCCCCGAATCCGAGCGGTGCTGTCCTCATGATGGGGGTGTTCTGAAAGAAATCGGTGAGGCGGTGTCGGAGCAACTGGATATCGTGCCGGCGAAGATCCAGGTGATCCGGCATATCCGCAAGAAATATGCGTGTGATTGTGGTCAGTGTATCAGGACCGCCGCCCTGCCGCCTCAACCGATTCCGAAGAGTCTGGCCTCACCCGGATTGCTGGCGCATGTCGGTGTATCGAAGTACCAGGATGCGTTGCCGTTGTACCGACAGGAGCAGATTCTGCAGCGCATTGGGGTGGATATTCCCCGGGCGACGCTGGCCAACTGGATGATTCGTGCTGGTGTACTGGTTCAACCCCTGATCAACCTGCTGCGAGATCAGTTACTGGACTACGACATCGTGCAGATGGACGAAACCACGGTGCAGGTACTGAAGGAACCGGGCAAGACGGCCCAGTCGAAATCCTATCTCTGGGTTCAACGCGGCGGGCCGCCCGACCGGGAAATCGTTCTGTATGATTATGATCCCTCACGTAGCGGTTCGGTACCAACGCGCCTGTTATCCGGCTATACGGGTTATCTGCAGACCGATGGCTATGAGGGTTATAACGCCGTGGTCCAGCAAAACGACCTTGTCCATGTGGGTTGCATGGCCCATGCTCGTCGCTATTTCAGTGACGCGGTGAAAACCCAGGGCAAGAGGAAGAAGTCCGGTATTGCACATCACGGTCTCGGACTGATCCAGAAACTGTACAAGATCGAGAAACAGGCCAGAGATTTCAAGCCTGAACAACGCCAACTCCATCGTCAGGCGCATGCCCGTCCGGTGCTCGACAAGCTGCGCGCCTGGTGCGATACCAGTCTACCCCAGGTACCACCGCAGATGGCCACCGGCAAGGCGCTGTACTATC
>JAHEIO010000006.1:17600-77304 GCA_024639325.1 Gammaproteobacteria bacterium | reverse complement strand
GCCTGAGCGAGGAGCGCACCGAAGCGGCCGAGGCCGAGGTCGAAGCGTGGCGCTCTGAGGGCACCCTGCCTTTTCCCGAGTTTACGCAGGGGCAGCGTGAGCGCGTGCGAGACACGCTCGCGTTTCCACCAGAGGGCTCACCAGTAGAAGCTAGTATCACTGAAACCCAGACGCCGCGATCTAAATCAAAGTGGTGGGGTAAAAAAACCAGCCCGTGACTTCGAATGCTCGCAGCTCCGCACGGCAGGTCTCTCCTACATCAAAACAATCGCTTCTTGACAAAGAAGCAGACCTGCAGAACTACCAGCAACACGAGTATCAAAATGAATGCTACGAAGCCGTAGGGGCTTTCAGCATCGGGAATGCCACCGACATTAATCCCCAGCAAGCCGGTGAGGAATCCTAGCGGCAGGAACACAACCGCAACGACGGACAGAACGTACATTCTCTGATTGATCTGGTTCGACGGACGCCTGATCAACTCCTCCTGTCCAACGGCAGCCCTCTCTCGAACGGCACAGACGCCCGCTGGCTACCGCAAAGCTGTTCTGCGCTCTGGAAGATGAGTATCACACGATGTCGACTGTTGCTTGTGACCGCTCCTGGCCGGTTGCTGTCTGTGCAGTGCAGCAAATTAACTACTGGACCCTGCAAAACCCCACCGGCAGCAATGGAGCCCATTGCAGCCTGTCGAAATTTGAGTGTTTATATTAAGTATCGACGAGGGCGTACTGGCGCTTTCGGCCAGGAGCCGTCATTCAAGCTTGTGTGTACGAACGTCCTCTTAAGGACTTTCCCCAGGTACGAAACGCAGATGATCGACTTGCGCTTTGTAGAAGGGGAAATGCGCTTCCGTGCCGATGAAATTACCGCCCTCGACGCGGGTGGGTTAGTCTGTAACCATCGAATTCCCGGAACTCGGAGAGAAACCCGCCGAACGGCTGCAGTCGGTAAGTCTTTTCGGGATTCGCGTCACTCCAGCGCGGGATGACCACCATTGTCGGACGACCATCGTCCGCCACTGTGACATTAACGGTTTGCACCATGCCATTGTAGTTGACCGTTGCGCGCGCAACATCTGCACCCACTGCTTCCCAGGAGACCGTATCTTTTGGGAGCAGCGCAGCAGGCGCCCAGAACACGGCCTCGGCGACAACGCGTCCAAATGCTGCTCGTACATGATCAGTTGACCCACCGGCTCTGACGATCGGGATAGTCCTCAAAAACCAGAAGCGTACCCACGATGTATCGCCATCGAAACCGTCGGAACCGGAAAAGCGCATCAGTCCTCGTCCAGCATAAGGGTGACGAAGATGCTCATCGGTCGGCTGGTGTAGGATCACGATGACACACGAAGACGTTGGTCACTATGGCACACTAGGGCAATGGTGAAGTATATCCTGCTTACGACCGCTGCAGTATTGATCGTAGCGGTGATTTTTGTTTCTGTGGTGTATCGTGCCGATATGAAGCGCGAGCATGAACGGGTCCGCGCCAGGGGCACTCTCATACCTTCTCCCTATAGAGGCATCGAATACACCGAAGGTGGATCCGGGTCGGCCGTACTGGTGATTCACGGAAGCGGCGGCGGCTATGATCAGGGCGAATTCATCGCGCAAGCCGTTTTGGGCGAGGACTTCCGTTGGATTACGCCTTGTCGCTTTGTATACCTGCGCTCGACTTTCCGCGAGGATGCGTCGTGGGACGATCAAGCCCATGCGTACGAATACTTGCTGGACCATCTAGGCATAGATCGGGTTGCGGTCGTTGCCATGTCCCACGGCGGCCCCTCCGCCCTGCTCTTCGCCGTGTTGCACCCTGAGCGCGTGTCCTCACTGACACTCGTCTCCTGCGGTGTCGCGTCGTCTTCTTCTCCGGACCAAGCAGGGGCCGACCGAAAAGGCAAAATACTGACGTCTGTTTTCAAGTTTGATTGGCCTTATTGGGCCATTAGCAAGCTGGCAAAGAGGCAGTTCATGGCACTGATGGGCGCCAGCGATACCGTTATTGCCGGCCTTACCATCGCCCAGCGGTTGTCTGTTGAACGCATAATCGACGACATGAATCCAGCGTCGTTGCGATCCGCCGGTGTCTCTTTCGACAACGAAGGCATGTTACCGGGCGAGCGGATTGCTGCAATAGAAGCGCCGACCCTTATATTCCATGCTGTCGACGACACACTACAGCTTTATCACAATGCCGAGTTCGCGGCCTCGACTATTCCGGACGCGAAACTCGTCTCTTTCGAGCATGGCGGCCACGTCGTAGTGATCGTGGAGCAATCGACTATTCGTGCCGCCACGCAAGAGCAACAAGGCAAAATGGGCGGTTACGCAAGGACATTCGTTTGGTGAGGAAGGGTCGGGATTCGCCAGGCTCAACATTGCTTGCACCCGTGCCAAACTCGACGTTGCGTTAAAGCAACTCTATCATGCTGTAACCGCACTTTGAGTAGTTTTTTGCGGCCGTTCACTGCGGAATTGACATTGATCTAGCTGTATTGGTCGAGGTAGTGCGCGTTGAAAACAAGCCCGTCCTACAGGCGCTGTATGTTTTGGGCTGGATCAGTTGAAGTAAGCATGCCTTTGGCCACTATTACGAAAATGTCTTGAGTTCTTTTTCTCTCTCCTGTCGCTTGAAGAAAAAGCCACAACCAGCATCAAACCTCTATGGGTCTCATCAGGCTCAATGATTCGCTTCGACGTGGCTGGCGAACCCGTAACCGGCCTCGGCATAGATATTGAATACTGCAGTAGCGCCCGCTTTACGTAACGGCGCTTCTTCGTCCGGATACCTTGCAGTGGCCGCAATGCGGCCCTTGAAATCGATCTCGCCCAGCTGCTCCAATGCATCCAGGTTGGCTGCCAACGAGGGCAGCGCCAACATGACGAGATCGATGCTGTGATCTTCATGCACCGTGTCCCAGAAATCTGCATCGCTGGGGGTGCCGCGCATCACGTTGCGCCCTTCGTGCCGGTGTTGCCGCACCCGCTCGGCGTCGAAATCAACACCTACCACGGTGTCGCCGTGAGTCTCACACATCTTGTCGTAGGCGCCGGTGCCCACCCGGCCCATGCCAAAGATAGCAATGGTGGCGTTGCGAGTATCCACTAGCTGGTCGTCAGGCAGCCGCTCCTCACGCTGGAATCTTAGCCAGAAGGGCCGATAGTGGTTGTAGATTTTGTCATCCCGGTTGTTCAAAGGAGCGGCGACCACGAAAGACAACGTAAGAGCAATGGATATTACGACCAACCATTCTGCTGCTATCCATCCGTTCGCCACACCGATGGCGGCCACGATCAGACCGAACTCGCTGTAGTTACTGAGATTCAGGGTCGCCAGCAGGGAGGTGCGGGCGCGCAGCTTGAAGCGGGTCATCAGCCCATAGAACAAGGCCGACTTGACGAAAACCAACGGCACCAGCAAGGCGCCTATCACCAATGCCTCCAGCGATAGCTGCCCAGTCATGCCGATGGAAAGGAAGAAGCCCACCAGGAACAGGTCCTTGAAACCCAACATGGTCTTGGCCATCTCATCAGCCTTGGGGTGGGTGGAGATCAAAAATCCCATGATCAAGGCACCCAAGTCGTCTTTCACACCGTTCAGCTCGAACAATTCGGCCCCTCCCAGAGCCAATACCAGGCCGTAGAGTATCAGCAACTCGCCGTGACCGGTGCGCCGCAATAGTAAGTGGAAAAGTGGACGCATTGGGATCAACAGGAACAACAGCAGCGCCCAGGCCGTCGGGAGTTTGCCGATAGAGGCTGCCAGAAACACCACCGCAGCCAGGTCCTGCATCACCAGTATCCCGACTGCGATGCGGCCGTGCAGGGAGTACATCGCAGCTTTTTCCTCCAAAATCTTTACCGCGAACACGGTGCTAGAGAAGCTGAGTGCAAACGCCAGCATCAAGGCCAACTTAATATCCAGGCTGGAGAACAGGGGCGCACCCATCAGGGCCAACACGAAGATCCCGGACCCAAAGATCGCAATCACCATGCTCATATGAAGGCTGGTCACCGCCCACACTTGGGGCCGTAACAGCGTCTTCATATCGAGCTTCAGGCCGACGGTGAACAATAACAAGGTGATACCAAGATCGGCCAGCTTCTGAAGCACCTCGCCGCTGGCCATGCCTAGAGAGTTCAGTACGAAGCCGGTAGCCAGAAAGCCCACCAGGGGAGGTAAACCGAGCAGGCGTGCGCCGAAGCCTAGAACAAAGGCTAAAGAAACCCAGGCGACATCGCCGAGCGCTATAGCTACCCACTCAAAGTCCATAGATCAAATGCCTGGATTGCCGCAACCATATCGCTTAATAAGCTTGATATTATACTTGAGCAGTCACGTCGGGGAAGGTCAGAGTTAGAACATTGCCGCGTCCGTGGCGGTCAAAGCGGTGACTGTAAACACGGATCCGGGCGTGGCGATACGTGTGTATCGAGGGATACCTTTGCGTGTATTGATTTATAAGCTCCTGATGACCGTTGTCAATTTCCTTTCAACTGTGCTTAGGGTCTGTAAAAAAATTCTCACAGAACGGGCTACTCTTTGATGATTGATCAACTTCGTTCTGTGAGTTGCACTCGTTGCTGCCGGGTCGACCGTCTTTCCGCTTATTCCTGAGCACTTATGAAGCCGAGGAGATGCATCAGGCTGGTGAACAGATTGAAAATAGACACGAAAAGAGTCACCTTTGCCATAATGTAGTTGGTCTCGCCCCCGCAAGCGTCAGCAAAATGCCAGGATGAGGGAGACTCAGCGCCATGATAACTCCAGCGGTCAGCGCGCTGAAAAGCAAGGTCATGGATAATAGGGCATAGGTATTTCGCACCACCCGGTTCGTGGTCAGCGTACCCGATCGGGCAGCCGAGGCTGTATTTGCAAGATAAGTGTTCACGAGACGACTCCTCTCATATTGAGTTTTCGATAAAGGTATCGGTCTTGCCCGACACCACAAGAATATTTGCTTGCTTGTTTAGAGTTTTTAATGTTTGATTAAAATCGAATATCACTTCTATTTATTTCGATAAATACGAAGTAATTGGAGGCGAAGACAGGGATGTTCTCATGTTATTTCAGAGTGGGAAGTTGCAGTTATGAACAACTTGAATCTCAAGCATCTGCGCTACTTCTGGGTGGTGGCCAGTCGGGGATCGATCACCAGTGCCAGCGAGGCACTACACCTGACGCCGCAAACAATCAGCGGTCAGCTGCGAGTGCTCGAGGATAGTATAGGCGCTAAGGTGTTTAAAAAATCGGGCCGAAACCTTGTGCTTACCGACACAGGCCGGCTGGTATTTTCGTATGCGGAAGAAATGTTTCGGCTGGAGGGTGAACTCCAGGATCTACTCGCAGGCAAACCGATCGACAAAGGCCTCGTGCTCAATGTGGGCGTGTCGAATATTGTGCCGAAACTGCTTGCCTATCGCGTTCTCGAACCGGTTACCCGCATGGAAGAAGAGGTCCGGCTGGTTTGCCACGAGGCGCCCTTGGTCGACCTGCTGGCAGATTTGTCGGTGCACAAGCTCGATCTGGTTATCGCCGACAGCCCGGTCAGCCCGGTGTTCAGCATCAAAGCGTATAATCACGTTCTGGGTGAATCCGCGACCAGCTTCTTTGCTAGAGGGCGGGAGGCGGCACGCTACCGTAAGGGTTTTCCGGGATCTCTCGATGGCGCGCCGATGCTGATGCCCACTAGCGGCAGTAGTCTGAGGCGGGTGATCGACCAATGGCTCGAGCGTGAAAATATCCGTCCCCAAATTGTTGCGGAATTCGAAGACAGGGCGCTGATGAAGGCTTTTGGCGAGGCTGGTGCGGGCGTGTTCACATCGCCCACCGCCGTTGAGGATGACGTCAAGGCGAAGTATGGTGTGCAGGTGATCGCCAGGACCGACGAACTGCATGAACGGTTCTACGCCATATCTGCGGAGCGCCGGATAAAACATCCCGCAGTCGCAACGATCACCGATGCGGCGCGCAAGGATTTGTTCACTTAGCGCAAGGCTGGCTTGTTCATGCGCTTCCACGATTCTGTTTGCAGGTGATTCACTTCGATAGGGTTGAGATAGATGTCAATTTGATTCGCCCCGACACAAGGCTGCCCGGCGCCTCTCAGCCGATCGTGCTGGTGACCAGGTAGGCACTGTAGCCCCCAAACACGGACAGCAGCGCCGCGCCTTCGAACCGCTGCACCCGCCCCGGGCCTCGAAACCCGAAGCACACGACGAACAACGCCAGGGTCAGGGCGCCCATGACCACCATGTCCCGGTAGAGTATTTCAGGCGGCACCACGGTGGGCTGGATCGCCACCGCTATACCCACGACGAATAAGGTGTTGAACAGGTTGGAACCCAGCACGTTGCCCACGGCCATATCGTTCTCACCTCGTCGAATCGCGGCCACGGTGGATGCCAGTTCCGGCAATGAGGTACCGATGGCCACGATCGTCAAACCTATGACTAGATCGCTGACCTGCAAGAACCTGGCGATATCCACCGCGCCCCAGACCAGGACGCGAGAACTGACGATCAACAGCACCAGGCTCACTGCGAGCCACAAAACCGCGCGTCGAACAGGCATTGCGCGCGTGTCGAGTTCTCGCTACATGTCGCCGGCAAAGGCGTCGGAGCGATGCCGCAGACCTACGAATACGGACCAGCCCAGGATAGCTGTAAACGCCACGAGCAGCACGAGTGCCTCCAGGCGGGTGAGCTGGCCGTCCCATACCTGGTACGCCGCGAGCGCCGTCGCGGCCATCAGGAAGGGCAGTTCTTTACGCAGCACGCCGGATTGCACGGTGATGGGGCGAATCAGGGCCGCCAGGCCGAGTACAAGCGCGATGTTGGCTATGTTCGAACCATAAGCGTTGCCCAGTCCTATCGCTGTATTACCAGCGGTCGCCGCCATCGTCGACACCGCCATTTCCGGTGCCGAGGTGCCGAAACCCACCACGATCATGCCGATCAACAGCGGAGGCATGCCAAAATGCCGGGCGGCAGAGGCGGAGGCCTCCACGAACCGGTCTGCGCTCCACAAGAGCACCATAATCCCTAGCAGTACCGAGAGAATCAGTTCGGTCATGGCGCGCTCCCGGCGGCGCAAGGTGTCATCGCGCTCGTTAGTTCGCTTCCCGATCGGCCTGCAGCGTCGCGTGGATCTCGACTACCAGTCTGGGTTCCAGCCCAAGCGCATCGGCGAGGGAGTCGAGGTAGATCTTCTCCGGAGGTGACGGCGGATCAACCGTCAGCAAAGATGCCGCGTAGACCTCGGCCGCGTGTTCCGGCGAATCCACGGCCGCGGCCAGGCCCCGAATATCCAGGGGGCGGCCGTACTCCTCGAAAAGAAATGCCTTGTCCTCCGCCGGCAGGTCCAGACTGTTGATCTGTTGCAGGATAGCTTGACTTTCCCCGATATCGATCTTGCCGTCCGCCTTGGCGGCCGAAATGATTGCCCGGGCGAGCAAGAGGCTGAGCGCATTGGCGCCAGCGGTGTCATTGCTGGCCGGGAGAAATGCAGTGCCGACAGGGATGGTATCTTTCCCGCCGCCCGTGTCCGCGGCCGATCCCTGCTGGTAGTTCTGCCAGGCCTTGTACGCCAGCCCGCCTACTAGCGCAAGGCCTCCGATCTGTAGTGCCGAGCCGGCGACTTTCTTGACCTTCTTGCTGGTTAGCGTGTTGGCCAGCGCGCCACCCGCGAGACCGCCGGCTAGGCCGCCGGCAACACCGCTGCCGACGAGCTGATCGAGTAAACGTTTTGCATCAAACATGATTGTGATCCCTAAATTTGCATTGAGTACAACTGGAAAGTTGTTTCACTATGTATTTAAGTTGGGTCGGCCGCTGGCGTTCACTCCGTTGAGGGCGCGCCTGTGCGAAGGATATTCGAAGCCGCTTGCTTTACGCGGCTTGCCTCCTGATGCCTGCCGGCGGCAAGAAGTGCATCGGCTTCTGACATCTCTCGATTTAGTTGAGAATGGGTAGTTTGTTTAGACGAAAACTATGAGTATATCTATTGTCGGTTTCGACTCTCGCCTCGCCCTCTATGACGCCTTTTCCGATCGTTCCATTAAACTTGATGGCTCGTTCTTTCACGCCTTTTTCTCCAAACAGCGGGCGATGGTCGATATATTGGGTCAAGCTTCCGATCATGCTAAAGCGTTCAGCTTCGACCTGATAATTTCCGTGGGTAAAATGTTCGGCACTCGCGCCTCGATAACGCCCCTTACGAATAAATGCGGTGGAGAAACGTTCCCAGCCATATGGGCCCATGATGTCGACCTGGTATACACCTTCAATTTCTTTCATTGCTAATCTCCGAGCAGGTAAATTATTTAAGTCGCAATAAATGTATATGAAAATGATACTAATTAAATTCGAATAATAGAAAGTAACTATTCGAAAATTTCGAAGCAATGAAAATCCTAACTTGGTAACTACCACCGCGTTGTAGTGCATCCACCGGCGAGAGTCTAAGCGGCGGGCGCCGTCCTTCAGGCAATAGGTGTCCTTGTCGGCAAAGGCCATTACCCACTCGCTGTCCGTCCCCTTGTACATGCGATGACCCGGGTCGCGTGGGAACATGGTTTTGACGCGTGCGTAGGTGTTGCCGATGGGCGTGTTCACCTTATCGGGAGTTGTGATCTTGTGCGGGATTCTGGTGGTCACCTCATAGGTGGGCAGCTGCGCTCAGGTCGGGGCCGCCAGACTGACCGTCAGCAGCCCGGCGATTGCCAGGCTGCGAAACGGATTGCGCATCAGATCCGACAGGATATTGGTGTCCAACAGGTAACGAATCGGCATGTTCAGAGCACCATATCGTCCAGCGGTGCCAGGTCCTTGTCCGCGTCTGGAAACGGCTCGTCCGTTGCGACTGCCAGTTGTCCCCAACAACGCGGACTGAGAATACTCGGGTTAAGCTCCTGTATATTACAACTCATTGTCCGTCAGGACCCGGTCAACAAGGGCCGTTCGAGTGGATATCCAAAATGGGCAGAGAAGACGAATGACTGGATAAAGAATATCTTGCGAATTTCCTAATTTCTTGCACAATCAATGCACATGGTAGAACAAGATAAAACATCAACGCTGGCAAGCGCTGTTGCGGACTTCATGAAGTTGGAGTCGGCGGGGGGCGTTTTACTGCTGCTTGCGGCCATAGTCGCTATGTTTATCGCGAATTCTCCCGTGTCGGACTTCTATGATTCCCTCCTTAATACGACGGTCGCGGTTCAAGTGGGCGCACTGGCGATCAACAAGCCCCTTCTTCTGTGGGTGAATGACGGTCTAATGGCGGTGTTTTTCTTTTTAATCGGACTCGAAATCAAGCGTGAAGTAATGGAAGGAGAGCTTTCGTCTTTTTCGCAGGTTGTTCTGCCCGCTATGGGCGCACTTGGCGGCATGATCGTGCCGGCGGCGATTTACGCCTGGCTGAACTGGGGCGATTCTGTTGCCCTGGATGGCTGGGCGATTCCGGTCGCCACTGACATCGCTTTTGCGCTCGCGCTGTTGGGCGTATTCGGTAGTCGTGTGCCGACAGCCTTGAAGGTTTTTTTGCTCACACTGGCTATTTTAGATGACTTGGCTGCAATACTCATCATCGCTCTGTTCTATTCAGGCGACCTATCTTATAGCGCTCTGCTCACCGGACTTGCGGCTGTCTTTGTCGCCGTTATGATGAATCGGATGGGTGTCACCCGTACCTCGAGCTACATTTTGTTGGGCGTCGTTCTGTGGATTGCCGTGTTAAAATCTGGTGTCCACGCGACTCTCGCAGGTGTCCTGATTGCCTTTTGTATTCCTATGCGCGACGAGCATGGTCAATCCCCCCTTCGAGACCTGGAACACAATTTGCACGGTCCGGTGGTGTTCGCGATTCTTCCGATTTTTGCCTTTGCCAATGCGGGGCTTTCGCTTACCGGTATATCGATTGATGATCTGACGCACCCGGTCACGATGGGCGTAATTGCCGGTTTGCTGATCGGTAAGCCATTAGGGATTCTGCTCTTCGTTGGGCTCGCAGTTAGCCTTCGATTCGTCCTGGTCCCAAAAGATATTGGCTGGCGTCAGCTCCTCGGCGTGTCCTTCGCCTGCGGAATTGGTTTTACCATGAGTCTCTTTATCGCAGGACTGGCTTTTGAGCACGGTAGTGGAGATTACTTTTACGGGGATCGGCTAGGTATTCTGGTAGGTTCTGTCCTGTCAGCATTGACTGCCTACATTCTCCTGCACCTCAGCTTGCCTAGGATCACGCAAACTGACCGATCAGCATGAGTCGATAGTGGGTATTCTGTTTAAACAACCAAACGTCAAAAATGAGTATTTTACGTTCATCCAATTGAAATGGAATGGTCCGCCTCGCTTTCTTAATCGGCATCGTAGTGCGCCAGAATGGAGATTTGAATCCAATCAACATAGAAGCGAGACGAAGCATGAACAAGCATAGCGAAAATGGAGACATCGAGGTAGTGGCAATCGATCTGGCGAAGAGAAGCTTTCAGTTGCACGGTGTGAATGGGAATGGCCACAAAGTGATGGCATGAAAGGTGAGACCTGCATTCCTGGAAACCTGATTCATACCCTGGCTCCGACGAATCGGAAGACCGCCATTGAGATAAGGGCAGGAATGCGCGAATTTCCATCTGGGCCCGAAGGCATAATTCCTTCAATCCAGAGGCCGGATATGAGACTGCAACTTTTCCTTCATGCGCACAATGATCTTTCTCTTGCAAACGCGAGGCGGACCATATAAGTGTGAACAGCAGTCGTTTTTGAATTTTACAACGCCGAGAGTTGCGTCCGGTATGAATGAGAACGGACGTTCATCCGGTTTTACTTCGTCCGTCTCCTGTGGGTCGTAAGTGAGCGTTCCCGGCCAAAGAACTCGAGCGGCAGGAATGAGTGTCGTTGCTGCCTGATGCATCGCACCATGAATTGAGTAGACTTAGACAAAAGCTACGTCCGGTGTATGCTCGAAAGCGGACCGTCGTTATACAAACGATTTCTCCTGCCGTCAGCGACTTGTTCGTCGTCCCATACAAACTTAATGCCATTACCTGGTATCGTTGGTCCCGTGAAGCTGTTTTCGCGATATATCGGTATCGACTATTCGGGTGCCCAGACGCCCACTTCGAGCCTGAAAGGGCTACGTGTGTACCTTGCTGATTTCGACCTTGAGCCAGTTGAGGTGCCGCCGCCGCCGAGCCCCCGCAAATATTGGACGCGACGCGGGATAGCCGAATGGCTGGCCCAAACCCTGGCGGGACCGGAATCCACGCTTGTCGGCATCGACCATGGGTTCTCCTTCCCGTTGCGGTATTTCGAGGTCCATTGGTTAGAGCCAGACTGGGACGTTTTCCTCGAAGACTTCCATCGTCATTGGCCGACGGATTCGGATCACGTCTACGTGGATTTCGTGCGCGATGGCGTGGTGGGGGATGGTGCGGCGCGAACCGGTCACCGCCGTTGGCGACGGCTGACCGAGGAGCGGGCCGGAATGGCCAAGTCGGTATTTCATTTCGATGTCCAGGGCCAGGTGGCCAAATCGACACACGCCGGGATTCCCTGGCTGCGCTATCTTCGATACCGGCTCGGCGATCGAATCCATTTCTGGCCGTTCGATGGATGGGCGATACCACCCGGGAGGTCGGTCATTGCAGAGGTCTATCCAGCCTTGTGGAGCCGGGAGATTCCTCAAGAGGATCGCACGCCGGACCAGCATGACGCATACGTGATCGCGGAGTGGATGCGACGGGCTGATGGCGATGGAGGTCTATCGGAGTCGTTTTCGCCGAGCCTGACGCCCGCAGAAAGAACCTTGGCACAAGTGGAGGGATGGATTCTCGGGATACCTTGAAACCTGCCTCGAAACGTGTGAAAGACGTATCGGGCCAGATACCCGATGCTCCGAGTATCAACGCTTCAACGAGAAGAGGCTAGACCAAGCTGGGAAAAACTAGACCGTTATATATGTCAGCGATTTCGAACTGGTCCACAACTGATGAACGAAGCTGTTT
Organism: Gammaproteobacteria bacterium; assembly: GCA_024639325.1. Lineage (GTDB taxonomy): Bacteria > Pseudomonadota > Gammaproteobacteria > Arenicellales > JAANXG01 > JAHEKE01. Next base: position 65,294 of record JAHEIO010000006.1, on the reverse strand, counting down.
GTTGGCTTTACGTTTGGCATCAGCACCTGTTCGGCTACGTGAATCAGACGGCGGGTATGGTGCTCGCGGCGTCGTTATTTCATTCGCTGGTCGTTAATGTTTTGTGGGTTCCTGGCGGGTGGAACCAGACCATGAAAATCACCGGAAGACACTTACTGATTGATCACCTAGATCGATTTACGCTGCCCAACAGGTGCCCGACGAGGCAAATTCAAACGAATAAGTAGGAAGGAAAAATGCCGTAAGTCTTTGATTTAATTGGTCGGGGTGAGAGGATTTGAACCTCCGGCCCCTGCCTCCCGAAGGCAGTGCTCTACCAGGCTGAGCTACACCCCGAATTATTCGATGTAACATGGGTATCACATCTGATCGTATTTTATCGCGGCGAGGGCGCCGCTCCTACATAAGACTCCTTTATTTTATCGCGGCGAGGGCGCCGGTCCTACAACTCGATTTAATCGACGCGCACGCACTCGCCAATGATTAGAAATTTCGCTCGACGGCAAATTTTGCAAGATCCTGCAGGGCCTGTTTATAGGGCGATCCGGGCATGATCGCCAGGGCCTGCTGGGCCAGTTCGGCTTCCTCGCCGGCGAGGCGCGCAGTGTACGCAAGAGAGCCCGTAGATTCAATTGCTTCGAGCACATCGTCGATTTGATCCAGGCCACCGGATTTGATTGCTTCCGCCAGCCGTCTTTTCTGAGTCTCAGATCCGCGCTGCAGGGCATTGATAAGTGGTAGCGTTGGCTTGCCTTCGGCCAGGTCGTCGCCGATGCTTTTGCCTAGTTCTTCGGCATCTGCGCTGAAATCCAGCATATCGTCGATGAGCTGGAACGCCGTCCCCAGGTGGCGGCCGTAATCCGCCAGAGCCTGCTCCACAGCCGATGACTGACCGCTAATCACTGCACCCAATTGCGCCGAGGATTCGAACAGCTTAGCCGTCTTGCGCCTGATCGTCTCCAGGTATTGTTTTTCAGTCGTGTCCGGCGAATGGCAGTTTATGAGCTGCATTACCTCCCCCTCGGCAATGCGGTTGGTGGTCTTCGCCATGACCTCCATCACCCGCATGCTGCCCAGTTCCACCATCATCTCGAACGAGCGGGAGTACAGGAAATCCCCGACCAGAACGCTGGCCTCGTTGCCCCAGACTTCGTTCGCCGTGGCCTTGCCGCGGCGCATATCTGAAGCATCGACCACATCGTCGTGGAGCAGCGTGGCCGTATGGATGAATTCGACAATCGCCGCCAGGGCGATATGGGTATCTCCCTTGTGTTCGCAGGCCCTGGCCGACAACAGGACGGTGAGGGGGCGCAACCGTTTACCGCCGCCGCTGACGATATAGGTACCCATCTGGTTGATCAGGGCAATGTCGGAGCGTAACCGATCATTGATGGTTTCGTTGACGGATCTCAAGTCCTCCTCAACCAGCGCCACTATTCGTGCCAGATCTGTACGCCCGCCGTGGTCAGCGGTTTTAAGGGGGGTGGTTCGTGTACTCAAATTTCAAGCTCGTTTTTTACGCTATTGTACCACTCGAAATCGCGAGAGCGTGCCGGTCTGCGACCGATTCTGCAACCACATCGAGAAACAGCGCCGCACCGGTGTTCTGCATTGACCTCGAGGGCCCGTATGGATAAAATCGCGCGCCTGCCGTGTCTGGCCCATTTTTCTGGAGAAATCAACGATGTATGCCGTTATCGCGAGCGGTGGCAAGCAGTACAAGGTTGCCATCGGAGACCGTCTCAAGGTCGAGAGCTTGGATCTGGATCCGGGTGCCAGCGTAGACCTGGAAAGCGTCCTCTTTCTGTCCGACGGTGAGGATATTAAAGCGGGCAGCCCCTACCTTAATAGTGTCGTCAGGGCAACGGTGATTGGCCACGGTCGTGGTGAAAAAATTCGTATCTTCAAGATGCGAAAACGCAAAAATTCGAGGCAGCGTACCGGCCACCGACAGAATTTTACCGAGCTCGAGATCGTCAGCATCGACGGCAAGGCCGTCGAACCTGCTGCTAAATCCGTTACGGAAAAAGCGGCGGCGCCTGAAGTCGAGGATGTAAAATCGGACGATGATAGAGAACAGGTTGTGGGTACGGATAGAGAAACGAGTGCGGCCGAGGATGTTTCCGAAGCCGTCGAGTCGGCGAAGGGCGATTTCGCAGCCGACACGGATGAGAAGACGGACGAAAAAACTACCTAGCTGGGGACAACATCATGGCACACAAGAAAGCTGGCGGCAGCTCGCGTAATGGCCGCGATTCCGAATCAAAGCGACTGGGCGTCAAACGCTATGCAGGCGAGCAGGTGCTCGCGGGCAACATTATAGTCCGACAGCGCGGCAGCAAATTTCACCCCGGACTGAATGTTGGAATGGGCAAGGATTACACTTTGTTTGCCAAATCCGGCGGAAAGGTGAAGTTTGAAACGAAAGGTGCGAACAAGCGAAAGTACGTCAGCGTGTTGTCGGCGTAACTAGCAAACAGTAGGATACATTGGGACCCCGCCTTGGTAACACGGCGGGGTTTTTTGTGTGAGGTCGATACAATGAGTTACCCTCACCCTAACCCGCATTTCTCACCAGGCGGCTATAGAATCTCGTGAAGCATGGCAAACATTGAGGTCTATGGATTTGTCCAAAAAGCAGTGTGTCTTGGAAACGCCTATCCCGGCGCTGGCTGGTCCAGGCCCCGATGTACTTGGGCTTCATTCGATCCATAGCACCGGCTATGCATCTCACTCCAGCCCGGCGTTCATCGGGGCCTGTCCTGCGCAATCGCTCGGGATCCTGGTGAGAAATGCGGGCTAACCCCGTCACACGGGGCGAGGGAAAATGAATTTTGTCGATCAGGCGGTTATTTCGGTGCAGTCCGGCAAGGGCGGGAACGGTTGCCTGAGCTTCAGGCGTGAGAAATACATACCGCGCGGGGGTCCCGACGGAGGCAACGGGGGCAAGGGAGGGGAGGTGTATCTGCGCGCGGTAGACGGGTTGAATACGCTGGCGGACTTCAGGTATGCCAAATCGTTCAAGGCCGAAAACGGCCGACCCGGGGCCGGACGCAACCGCACCGGGAGGAGCGGCTCGGATCTCTGCGTCGAAGTACCCTCGGGGACCCTGGTTTACGACAACGATACCGGTGAATTGATTGGCGATATGGTGTCGCCGGGTCAGTGCATGTTGGTCGCACTCGGCGGTCGGGGCGGGCTTGGCAACGCCCATTTCAAATCCAGCACCAATCGAGCGCCGCGGCGTACCACCGATGGCAGATCGGGAGAAGCGCGAAGTCTTCGTCTGGAGCTCCAGATTTTGGCGGATGTCGGCCTGCTGGGGCTGCCCAATGCGGGAAAATCTACCTTCCTCAGTGCGGTATCCCAGGCCAGGCCAAAAATCGCCGAGTATCCGTTTACCACGCTCTACCCGCAGATGGGAGTCGTGCGTATCGACCATGGGCAAAGCTTTGTTGTTGCCGATATTCCCGGCCTGATCAAGGGAGCGGCGGAGGGGTCGGGTTTGGGTCTTCGTTTCCTGCGACACCTCACCCGAACACGATTGTTGCTCCACCTGGTGGATATTGCGCCCATGCCGGAGAGGCCGCTGCTGGAGGATGTGAAGGCCGTCACCAGTGAGCTAGCCAAGTACGGTGGGGGTCTCGCCGATTATGAGCGCTGGCTGGTGTTTAACAAATGCGATTTAATACCAAACGCCGAGGCGGAGACCGTGACCAGGCACTTGGTGGAGGCGTTGCATTGGCAGGAACCTGTCCATCTGATTAGCGCGGCCACTGGCAAGGGTTGTGAGCAACTGTGCCGGGCGATAATGAGACATCTTGAATCCGCGGAGATAGTGAACTAGTCCGGTTACTTTTTCAAACTGCTTATAGCACCCATGCCCGTGTCCAGAATTTTGCCCACTACAGAGTTGCGCGATGAACAAACCAGACTCGTTCATTGGCACCGGTAATACCCGCCGGAGCCTCATGGCCGAGGAAATGCCAAAAGCTGCACCACCCGCCGATGCTGGGTACCCGCCTTGTTCAGATATTGTACTGACCATGAAGCGTTCGCACGAAGCCTGGAGTGCAGGCGTCTCGGACCGGGTACACGGGCTGGGTCAAAAAAGGCACCGGGGTATCCGGATGGGTCGATCTCATGAGTAACCGGCAGAAGCTCAGGAGCTCCCGTCGATGGGTGGTCAAGATCGGCAGCGCGCTGCTGACTAACCACGATTCCGGGCTCAATACCGATCTGGTCCGGGGTCTTGTGGATCAGATCGTGGCATTGCGAGAAGCGGGATGCGAGGTCGTTCTGGTCTCATCGGGCGCCGTCGCCGCGGGAATGCGGCGCCTGGGTTGGACACAGCGACCACATGAACTGTATCGGCTCCAGGCGTCAGCGGCTCTGGGCCAGATGGCGCTGACGCAGCTGTACGAATCCGCATTCAAGGTGCACGCCATTCATACCGGCCAGGTGCTGCTGACTAATGCAGATCTTTCAGACCGGCAGCGGTACATCAATGCCAGGAGCACGCTGCGGGGTCTGCTCGATTTGAACATCGTACCCGTCGTCAACGAAAACGATGCGATCGTGACCGACGAGATTCGCTTTGGTGACAACGACACCCTGGCGGCGCTGGTTGCGAATCTGATCGAGGCCGAAGTCCTGGTACTGTTGACCGATCAGTCGGGACTTTACAGTGCTGATCCCCGGATGAGGCCGGACGCCGATCTAATTCAGGAAGCGGAAGCCGGCGAGGTGCGACTTTACGAGATGGCCGGTCCGCCTGGAATCGCTGGTCGGGGAGGAATGCGAACCAAGCTGGAGGCTGCTGAAAAAGCCGCGCGCTCCGGCACATCCACGGTAATCGCTGACGGAGCAGTCGATAGAGTTTTGATGACAATTAGGGAAGGTAATTTGACGGGGACGCTGCTGACTGCCCGGGGTACACGCCTGGTAGCCCGAAAACAGTGGCTTGCGAGCCAACTTCAGGCAAAGGGAAGGCTGCACCTGGACGCCGGTGCGGCGCGGGTGATAACTCGGGACGGTCGCAGCCTGTTATCGGTCGGGGTGATACGGGTCGACGGCGAGTTCAGGCGAGGTGAACTGGTGACCTGCATCAATCCGGACGGCGCGCAGGTGGCCAGGGGGCTGGTGAATTACAGTTCGACCGAGGCGGTACAGATTATCGGTCACCCAAGTTCCCAGATCGTGAGCCTGCTGGGGTACACCTACGAACCGGAATTGATCCACCGGGATAACATGGTGGTTCTATAGAAAAGGCTTGCGCCTTTACGATGCTCCCATTTGGCGCAGGCGGGTATTTAGACGCTTTTTCAGGCGGGCGGCGCGATTCTTGTGGTGTAGTCCTTTGTGCACGGCGCTGTCGATCTCGGACGTCGCCACACGGTACGCGGCTGCAGCGGCTTCCCGGTCATCGTTGTCCAGGGCTTTCACGAGGTTTTTAATGGACGTGCGCAGGCCGGAACGCTGGCCGGCATTGTGCAGCCGCTGGATCGTGTTCTGTCTCGCCCGTTTGCGGGCCTGTGGTGAGTTTGCCACTTATTCCGAGGTCCTGATGGAAAGGCGCGGACTATCCGGATTTCGGGGGAGAATGTCAATAGTTTTGGGCATCCAAGGCTGGATTTTCCTTCCCCGAATCTACTCCGATTCGGACAGGGAATGTTTAAAATTGATGTTGTCTGCCCCCTTTGGTGTATAACTTTCCCTGAACATTCGACACAAGGTTCGTTGATGTCCCGCAAGTTGCTTAAATCTACCGCAGTAACCGGCGGCTGGACCATGCTTTCCCGGATAAGCGGTCTGGCGCGGGATATTGCCTTTGCCAGCATCATGGGCAGCGGTCTGGTGGCGGATGCGTTTTTCGTTGCTTTTCGGGTGCCCAACTTTTTTCGCCGCATATTCGGGGAGGGCGCTTTGTCCCAGGCATTCGTGCCGGTTTTTTCCGAATACAAGGAGACGGCGACAGCGGAGCAAACACAGGCTTTTCTGGACCATATGACCGGCAGGCTGGGTGCGATACTCATCCTGATCACCGCGGTGGGCATTCTCATCGCGCCGGGATTCGTGTCGGTGATCGCGCCCGGTTTTCTTCAGGACGACGCGAAGTTCCAGCTCACTGTCGACGCTCTTCGTATCTGTTTTCCTTATCTGCTCTTCATCTCGCTGGTCGCCGTGTCCGCGGGCATACTTAACACCTGCGGCCGTTTCGCCGTTCCCGCGGCGACGCCGGTGTTGCTGAATCTGAGTCTGATCGCGGCTGCGTTCTGGCTGGTACCCGTCCTCGACAATGCCGCAATCGCCCTGTCCGTCGGAGTGGTGATTGCGGGCCTGGCCCAGCTCCTGCTCCAGGTCCCGTTTCTCAGGAAAGAAGGCCACCTGCCAAGGCCGCGTCTCGGAAAAAAGGACGAAGGAGTGGGCAAGGTTTTCAAACTCATGCTGCCGGCCATATTCGGGGTCTCGGTGGCGCAGATCAATGTCCTGGTCAATACTTTGCTGGCGTCCTTTCTGGTGACCGGCAGCGTATCCTGGCTGTACTACTCCGACCGCGTCATGGAGTTCCCGCTTGGGGTTTTCGGCATCGCGCTGGCGACGGTTATCCTGCCCAGCCTGTCGAAATTGCACGCGCGGGATGATGGCGCTTCGTTCTCGGACCTGCTGGACTGGGCTCTGCGCTGGGTCGTCATCATCGCGCTCCCGGCTACCATCGGATTGATTTTGCTCGCCGGGCCGCTGATAACGACACTGTTCCAGTACGGCGCAACGACCCCCGCCGATGTGTACATGATGACCAACAGCTTGATCGGTTTTGCCCTGGGTCTGCTGGGACTGGTTCTGGTGAAAGTTCTCGCTCCCGGATTTTTTGCACGCCAGAATACAAAGACGCCGGTCAAGGTCGGCGTGGTCGCCATGGTGGTAAACATGGTCGCGGCGGTGCTGCTTTTTTACCCGCTCAAACATGTCGGGTTGGCGGTGGCGACGTCTATTGCCGCGTGGGTCAACGCCGGGCTGCTCTACCGGCTCCTGCGGCAGGAATCGGTCTACCTGCCAAGGCCGGGCTGGTCTGCTTTTCTGGTAAAAGTTGCCGCGGCAGGTGTGTTGATGGCGGCCGTGGTGTTTTGGTGCAGCGGTGATGTACAGGCGTGGATAGACGCCGCAACGCTGCAAAGAGCATTTCGACTCGCTGTTTGCGTGTGCGCCGGTGCCGCGGTGTATTTTTCAGCTCTTTTCGTGTTGGGGATCAGAGCTAAACATCTGGTTCTGAATCAGGCAGAATTCGATCTATGACCATGCTAAACAATATCCAGATCGGCTCGGTGGGCGATCCCCGGATCTTCTCCCTAGACGAAGCGCGGGAATTGTTTCCTCTGGTCAGGCGCATAACCGCTGATGCCTACGAAGAACTGCAGCCGGTAAAACAGCGGCTGAGAAACATGATGTCTACCGACCCGCGCATTGTGCAGGTCGAAAAGTCATACGAAGAGATCGTCAAACGCTGGGTCAGCAAAATGGAGCGCCTGGGCCTCGTTGTCCATGGATTGTGGCTGGTGGATTTCGACACAGGTGACGGTTATTTGTGCTGGAAATACCCGGAACTTAAGATCAATCACTTCCACGACTACACAGAGGGATTCTCCGACAGGCGCAACCTCGAGGACATCATCGAAGAACTTGATCCAGACTGGGCCTGATTCAGGAACAGATTACCGCCAAACTCAGCGCAACTTTAGATTACGACCCCTGTCATGAAGCTCATTCGCGGCCTGCACAACGTCCGCTCGCGACACCGCGGTTGCATTGCCTCGATCGGTAACTACGACGGGGTGCACCGCGGCCACCAGACCATCGTCGAGCAGCTCCTGCGCAACCGCGAAGAATATGGACTTCCCGCGCTCATCATCACATTCGAACCCCATCCGCTCGAGTACTTCCGGCGCACCGAACAGACACGGATCACCTCACTCAGGACCAAGCTCGAACTGCTCGGTAAACTCGGTATAGAACGTGTATTGTGTCTGCGATTCAACGAGACGCTGGCCAACATGAGCCCGAAAAATTTCATGCAGGACTTGTTGATCGAGGGATTAGGTGTTAAACATCTGGTGGTTGGCGACGATTTCAGGTTCGGCAAGGCCCGGGCGGGGGATTTCGAGGTGCTCAAGGCGTATGGCGAACGACACGGATTCTCCGTCGAGAGCACCGACACCTACATGTTGAACGGAGAGCGAGTCAGCAGCAGCCGAGTGCGACAGGCACTTGAGTTGGGTCAACTCGAACTGTCCGAGCGGCTACTGGGCCGCAGATACAGTATCTCCGGGCGCGTTGCACACGGTGACAAGCTCGGCCGGACGTGGGGTTTTCCGACCGCCAACATCAACCTGCGGCATCAGAATCCACCCCTGAACGGTATTTACGTCGTTGAAGTCGCGGGTCTGGAAGAAGGGTCGACGCCCGGTGTGGCCTACGTGGGTACGCGTCCAACGGTGGAGGGCACACGCAGGGTGCTGGAGATACACCTGATCGATTTCGACCGGGATATCTACGGTGAACGTATATCGGTCTACTTTTTGGAAAAGATCCGGGCGGACCAAAAGTTCGCCGATCACAAGGCACTGGTCGCGCAGATCGCCCGGGACAAGAAAAATGCGGAGCTGTTTTTCCAGCGTCGCGGTAAACAAGAATGAAACAAGCAGAAAAAATCGACTACAAGAGCACCATTAATCTGCCTTCCACATCGTTTCCGATGAAGGCCAACCTGGCTCAGCGCGAACCCGGTATTCAGAAACACTGGGACGACATAGATCTGTACACGCTGCAGCGAAAGGCCGGCGTTGGCCGCCCCAAATTCATCCTGCATGACGGCCCGCCCTATGCCAATGGCGCCATCCACATCGGGCACGCGGTCAACAAGGTGTTGAAGGACGTCATCGTAAAGGCCAGAACGCTGAGCGGATTCGACGCGCCCTACGTGCCCGGATGGGATTGTCATGGCCTGCCTATCGAACATGAGGTCGAAAAGAAAACCGGTAAAGGGGCGAGCCGCAGCGACCCAAAGGAGTTCAGAAAGAAGTGCCGTGCCTATGCTGCCCGCCAGATCGAACGCCAGAAGGTGGATTTCAAACGTCTCGGTGTCATCGGCGACTGGGACGATCCGTACCTGACCATGGCGCCGCAAACCGAGGCTAATATCATCAGGGCGCTGGCGAAGATCATCGATAACGGGCATGTCTACCACGGCTTGATGCCGGTTTACTGGTGCTCCGATTGCGGCTCGGCCCTGGCCGAGGCCGAGGTCGAATATATCGACAAGGTCTCTCCATCCGTGGACGTTCGATTCCCGGCGGTAGAAGAGGGGGCGTTTCTCGAGCGGTTCCGTGGCAGCGATCAGGGCACGGGTCCGCTGAGCGTCGTCATCTGGACCACCACGCCGTGGACCCTGCCGGCCAACCAGGCGGTCGCGCTGCACCCGGATTTGACTTACGCGCTGGTTCAGGTCGGGCGGGGGGATCGAGCGGAGCGCTTGGTTCTGGTAGAGGATCTACTGGATGAATCGATGCGGCGGTACGGCATCGAAGATTACCTTGTTCTAGCAAAGGCGCGCGGCTCGAGCCTCAAGGATTTATCGCTCAAACACCCGTTTTACAACCGGGAGGTCCCCGTGATCCTCGGCGAACACGTGACCACCGAGGCCGGCACGGGTGCGGTACATACCGCGCCCGGACATGGCCAGGAGGACTTTATTATAGGCAAGGAATACGACCTGCCTATCAACAACCCGGTGGGACCGGACGGTGTGTTTCTGCCCTCGACGGAAATCTTCGCCGGCGAGTTCGTGTTCAAAGCCAACGACCACGTCAACGCGGTACTGCGCGAACGCGGCATGCTGGTCCATACCGAACCGTTCGAACACAGCTATCCGCACTGTTGGCGACACAAGAGCCCGATCATATTCAGGGCGACGGCGCAGTGGTTCATCAGCATGAGTCATCACGAACTGCGGGACAACGTGCTGTCTGCAATCAGGGAAACGAGCTTTCACCCGAGCTGGGGAAAGGCGCGGATCGAGGGCATGGTGGCAAACCGACCCGATTGGTGCATATCCCGCCAACGCACCTGGGGAACACCCATCACCTTGTACATCGACCCGCAAACCAGTGAACCCCACCCCGATACGCAGGCGCTGATCGAAAAGGTTGCCCAGCGTGTCGAGAAGGAAGGCATCGACGCCTGGTTCGATCTGGATGACGCGGAATTTCTCGGCAGCGATGCGGGCAGATACACGAAGGTGACGGATATCCTGGATGTGTGGTTCGACTCCGGCGCCACCCATGACACGGTGCTGATGCACCGACCCGAGCTGCAACGGCCCGCGGATCTGTACCTCGAGGGATCCGATCAACACCGCGGCTGGTTTCAGTCCAGCATCCTGACCGGTGTTGCCATTACCGGAAAGGCACCCTACCACGGCGTATTGACCCACGGCTTCACCGTCGATGCCGAGGGCAAAAAAATGTCGAAATCAAGGGGAAATGTAATCGTACCGCAAGAGGTCATCAAGACCCTCGGCGCCGATGTACTGAGGCTGTGGGTGGCCGCCACGGACTACCGTGGGGAAATGAGTATTTCGGACGAGATCCTCAAGCGCATGGCGGATTCCTATCGGCGAATCCGCAATACGGCGCGATATCTCCTGGGTAATCTTGCGGGCTTCGACAAATCCTGCTGTTTGTCCGGGGACCAGCTGTTGGCGCTGGATCGCTGGGCGATAGAGCTGGCCATGAGCCTGCAGGAAGACATCGTGGCCGCCTACCAAGATTACAGCTTTCACGTCATTTATCAGAAGCTGCACCAATTCTGCGTCGTCGATATGGGCGGGTTCTACCTCGACGTGCTCAAGGACCGCCTGTACACCATGCAGCGAGACAGTATTGGCCGGCGCTCCGCACAAACGGCGCTGTATCACATTCTGCATGCGATGGCCCGGTGGCTGGCACCCATACTGTCATTCACCGCAGAGGAAATCTGGCAGCAGACGCCGGACCATGATGCCGAATCGGTGTTCCTCGTGACCTGGTATGACGACTGGCCGGAGTTCAACGTGGGCGATCACGGATTCGATAATGCGTTCTGGGGGGACGTGCGCGTGGTTCGCCAGGAGGTGAGCCGGCAGCTCGAGGCGCTGCGTACCGCCGGGAAGATTGGCTCCGCCCTGGAAGCCGAGGTGACGGTCTATTGCAATGAGAAGTACCACGATCAGCTTCGAAAGCTCGAGGGTGAACTCCGGTTTGTCTTCATCAGCTCGGATGCAATGGTCGCCGGTTTGGAAGACCGGCCCGCAGGTCTGGAGAATTCTGAACTCGACGGTGTGTACGTCGATGTCACTACGTCGGACTACGATAAGTGTATCCGCTGTTGGCACCGCCGCGCCGATGTCGGAAAGGATGCCAACCATCCTGAGATCTGCGCGCGCTGTGCTGAGAATGTCGTAGGTGAGGGCGAGGCACGTCGATTTGCCTGAAATCATCCCTAGACAATTCCGTCTGACTTCAAACTGACAATCCTTACTCGAAATTAGGTCAACATATTTATAAGGTATTGGCCTTAACTTACTGTTTTTAAATAGATAATGATTGGATTACGTCAGCTCTGGTTATCCGCATTGGTGCTGATCCTCGATCAGTTGACCAAGATCTGGGCCGTAGACGCACTGCTCGGCAAAGAGCCTGTTGTGGTGATCCCCGGTTTCTTCGATTTTTCACTGGTATACAACACAGGCGCTGCGTTTGGCCTGCTGGCGGACGCCCCGGGCTGGCAAAACGCTTTTTTCATCGTCATCGCGGTGTTCGTATCGGTGTTCATCATTTGGAGCCTGTTGAGGATCAAATCCGACGAATTCCAGAGCGCCATTGCTTTCGCGTTGATTCTTGGGGGTGCAGCGGGGAACGTGATAGACCGAGTTAGACAGGGCTATGTGGTTGATTTTATACACTGGTTCTATGGGGATTGGCATTGGCCGACCTTCAACGTTGCCGATTCTGCTATTTTCGTGGGCGCGGTGTTGTTGGCGATGGACATCATTGGTTTGCAGATCTTCAGGAGTCGAACCGAAAAGTAAATGTTTCTATAAATCAACACCTTCTGAAACCTAGTTAGACTTAGAATAAGTCTAACTCTATAATGACGCTCATGGTCAGACTGTCAGATTGCACGCCCCCGGGATTAGCCGCATTCCTGCGGTCGCAAAAAGTCACGCCTACCGCTCAACGACTCAACATTGCTCAGATTCTGTTTACGCAGCATGCGCATTTCTCGGCAGAGGATGTGTTCAATGAGGTCAACAAATCCGACGCCGTCGTGTCCAAGGCAACGGTATACAATACCCTGGGTTTGTTCGTGGAGCGTGGTTTGATCAAAAAGGTATTGGTTGATCCCGTCAAGGTTTTCTACGATTCCAACGTCGCACCGCACCACCATTTTTATGACCTCGATTCGGGTAAAATCCAGGACATCGAACCTGATCAGATCTCCCTGAAGGAGGTGCCGGACCTGCCTGATGGCACGTGCTTGGCCAGCGTGGAAGTAGTGGTCAGGGTTCGTAAGCAGTAGAATTTCCACCCCGCCGACCCGGGCCGGAATCAGTTAAACCTCAGTGTTTCAATTCGTTGCCAGCGTAGCTCAGTTGGTAGAGCAGCCGATTCGTAATCGGCAGGTCGGAGGTTCGACTCCTCTCGCTGGCACCAGCCAGAGCTTTAAACAATTCGCACATTGGATCGTGGCCTGGAATTAGAATCAAAATGTTTACGATACGGTATGACCCCATGAGCGCCGCCGCAAGAAGAATAATTTGGGCTTGTCTGTTTTTGCTGATTGTCGAACCTGTTTATGCGCAGTCCGATAATCAGGATATCAGACGGACCATGTGGAACGCATTCGAGGCCATTAGCTACCTGTTGCCGGTCTCTCTGCGAGGGCGGGAGATAGTGGAAAATGACAAGCCTCTAATCCAGGATCAGGTAGGTCAGTTGCTGGAATCGAGCGACGAACTTGCCGAGCACGGGCAGTCCCGCGATCCAGAATTCGGGCTGCTTGCGTATTCATTCGAAAAGGCGGTCGAAAGAGTCCGGTCCTCATTCGACGATGAGCGTTATATGGATGCCTATTTCTCACTTTCGGATATGGCCCAGAATTGCGTGTCCTGCCATGCCCGACTGCCCGATGAGTCGGACTATCTTCTGGGGCAGAAACTGTTCGCCCGGATGGATACGGAGGCGCTGGATCCTGAAGAAATTGCTCAACTCTATGTGGCGACCCGCCAGTTCGATGACGCCCTGCGCAAGTTCGAGGAAATTATAATGTCCCCGGACTCGAACCCCGTGGATCTCGACCTCGACGGCATCTGGATCGACTACCTGCAAATCGGACTGGCCGTCAAACAGGATGTCGAACGCGTTCGTGCGACACTTGTTAAGTTTATGCGCAGGGATTCCTTGCCGCTATATATACGCGGACACGTCCAGAGCTGGCTGGATTCTCTGGATAAACTGGCCGGAGACCTAAATGCCCGGCCATCTCTGAATCGCGCGCGCGCACTTTTCGACGAATCAACAGCAATGACTCTGGTCCCGGCGGGCCGGGAACGCGCGGTATTCGATATCGTCGTGTCCAGCATACTTCGCCGGCTGCTGGAGGCGGACGAACACCTGGATCCCGTCGCAATTTCCGAATCCTACTACCTGCTGGGCGTTGTTGCGCTTCGTACGCTAAGGTTGAAACCGGCGGTGCCAGAGATGGAGCTGTTGCTGGCCTCGGCAATTCATGCCGCACCCGATAGCGACTACGCGGAACGCGCCTACCTGTTGCTGGAGGAATTCAGCTATGCCGATTATCTGGATTTCGGCAACGGATCGGTGCCGAATCTGGATGAGGATATCCGGGAGTTACGGGAACTCGTAAAGTAGATTATTTTTTGTACGTCAACTTGTCGATATACTGCGAATTCTGCAGCGCAAGTTGATTCTCGAATTCCCTTTTCTTGTCCGTGAGGTACCGGTTACGGTCCAGTTCATGAAGCTGCTTGTATTGTTCGGTCTGGTCGAACCAGTAGTTCAAGCGTTCCTGGAACTGATGATCCCCAACCGGGTCTTTGTTGCGGAAGAATGCGGTAATCGCAAAGTAGTAACGAAGCAGGTTGCGTTCGGCGACGGCCCGCTCTCCATCGGAATATACCGGGTTGCCTTCCTCGTCCGTCGCAACCACGGTGATACCTTTTTTATTTCTTCCCACGGTCGACAGATAAAGCCTTGCAGCTCTTGCACTGATCCAGCTGTGTTTTTGTGATACCTGAAAGCGCCCGAACGTCCGGCCCTCGATGTCCATGATTTCTAGCTGGATTCGATAGTCGGAGGTCCCCAGTGGCCCCCTGTCTGCCGTGATCAGCGCTGAAAAATAGTTGTCCTGCCTGTCCGTCTGAAATTTGTACGTCATGACAAACGCATCGTCGGGGTCCTGGTAGAACTTGCGGCCAAGATAGATCGTCAGAGACTCTTCACCATTGTTGGCGGGGCTGTAAGTGCACGCCTTGACATTGAGGTGGAGGATCAGAACGGTGCACCAGCTGCTGGAATTACTGAGTGTGTCCGCAATCTCGGAAAAAGGCTGCTCGAAGTACATCGCCGCTTCGCCAGCCTGCTTGTTTTTATTGACCGCGGCCCGCAGATAGAAAGGATTTCGCTGATCAGGATCGTCGAGGATGGGTCTGGCCGCTGCATAGACGGACAAAAGACTCTCCACCCCTCTTGCTTTGGCATGTGCGGGGCATACGGCAAGCGCCACAGCCAGGACCAGCACCGAAAGCAGGGCAGGTAAAGGCGTCACCGGTAAATATCGATTCTTGGACAATATGTTGTTGGATATGACTCGTTAGCTCCTTTCCAGGATACTCGTCATTGCGAGCGTAGCGAAGCAGTCCAGTGAAAAAATTGTCTAAATATGGCGCTGGACTGCCGCGTCCTGCCACGCTCCGCTCGCAGCTTCGGCGCGTTCCTCGCAATGACTCAAGCTTTTTCTGGACAGGAACTGGTTAATGCTCTTAGCCTGCTACATGCTTCCATCGGAAACGTTCGCAAGTATACCGGCGATGGCGGATAAATTAAATTGTTTGGATGCGGCAGGCACCGGGGGACGGGCGTGCTCAGTAGACCACGACCGGTTTCGAATTGTCGCGGATAATGGCGCCTCGCTTGACCAAGTTGGCACGCAGGATGGAGAACACCGCGGGAAACTGTGCACACTTTTCTGCCGCCGGCACCACGTCGTTGTTACCATTCCATCTCAGGTTCAATACGCGAAGCGGCGCTTTTTCCTGTCGAGCCGTGGAATTCAGATCGTATCCCGGCAGCTTGAACAACACCGGAAAATACGGACACACGCCGAAAGCGTTCTTGTAGTAGAGAAGATCGGCAAACCCCTTGTATACGCTGCAAACACTCTGGTACTGACTTGCCCCAGAGTCAAATTTAGGTGACTCTGCGGATCCTTCTGTGTTCGGCTTTTCGCCGTCGTTCCGGAGCGCCTTGAGAACATGCTTGTGAATCATGAAGTTCGACGAGGTCCAGGGTTGTTTGTCGCCAGGGGGCACGATGTAACCAAGTTCTATTTCCTGGGCTATGCCCTGTTCGAGATATGCGCCCGGTATTTCCGCCGTCTCGCGCAGGAATCCTTCGATCTGGTTCAGAAAGTCGGGGTGTTTCTTCAGGAACTTCTTATCGTTGAGCTGGGGGAAGGTCTCCCGCACCGCTCTGGAGGAATCGTCGGTGATGTAGCCGAGGTCACCCCGCTTGTTGAGGAAATACATTCCCTGTATGCCTCGATAGCGCGTCGTGGCCCGGATTATACTTTCTTGTGACTGCGTGCGAATAGCCGTGGTCTCTAATTTGATACCATGATTATTCTAATGCTTAGCAAAGCCCCGAGTCGATAGTGCGTCGAAAAAATACCACCGATTGTCGCCGCTGCCTGGCCGGCTCTTGGGAACCGGTCCGTCGACCGCTACCGCGCCGCTTTTGTCGGCACCGTGCAGGAGAGCTGGTTGAAACTGGATAGGTCAAGCGGACTTTTAGAACCCGCCGCATTCGTTGCGTCTCCTAACAGTGACGCGAGGCCGGAGGGCGTGGAGATCGACCTGCTCGTCGTGCACTGCATCAGTCTTCCACCGGGCGAATATGGCGGAGACTTCATCGAACAGCTGTTCTGCAATGAACTCGACCCTGCGTGCCACCCTTACTTCAGGGAAATTTGCGAATTGAAAGTTTCTTCTCACTTTCTCATTCGCCGGGCAGGTGAGATCACACAATTCGTACCGACGCACCTTCGTGCATGGCACGCCGGTGCGTCACGATTCGGTGATCGATGTGACGTGAACGATTTTTCCATCGGCATCGAACTCGAGGGCACCGCTGACACCCCGTTCACGGATTCACAATACGACACGCTGATCGGTCTCGCGGACGAGTTGATATCTGCTTATCCCGGAATCGGATTATCAAACGTCGTGGGTCACTCGGGTATTGCACCCGGCCGGAAAATGGACCCTGGCGTTTGCTTCGACTGGCAGCGCTTAAAGCACGGTCTGAAGCAGGCGCAAGCGGATTGATTTACCACCCGCGTCGACATTAATTTTTCGATGTCGATGTCGATGTTGATTAGCTTACCGGTTTACCGCGATCCCGGTTCCATATCACGTCGCCCCCACCCTCAGATCGGTTCAGGTGACGCGACAATACAAACAGCAGGTCGCTTAGCCTGTTCAGGTACTGCCGCGAAATCGTGGACGCGTCTTCTTTTGCCAGCAGGGTAACGACGCGGCGTTCCGCACGTCTGCAGGCGCCCCGTGCGACGTGGCACAGTGCGGCTGATCTGGCGCCACCGGGGAGGACGAACTCTTTGAGTGGCGGCAGGTTCTGGTTGTATTTCTCGATTTGTGTTTCCAGATTCGAAACGCTCTCGTGGGTCAGCAGGGTGTAACCCGGAATGCTGAGCTCGCCCCCGACATCGAACAGGCTATGCTGGATGTCCAGCAATAGCGTCCGCACATCATCCTCAAGGGTCTCCGTCAACAGCAGACCTACGGCGCTGTTGAGTTCGTCGACGGCGCCCAACGCTTCTATGCGCACACTGTCTTTGTCTACGCGCGACCCGTCGCCGAGCCCGGTAGTACCGTCGTCTCCCGTACGGGTGGTGATCTTTGAGAGCCTATGTCCCATGAATGTCCTTTCTCAAAACGCCAACACCGACGCCCTCTATTTCGAATTCGTTGCTTGAAAGATCCACGGTGATGACAGGGTAATCCGGATTTTCCGGTCGAAGTTCCACCTGTCGGCCCCTGCGCTTGAATCGCTTTACCGTAACCTCGTCATTGATCCGCGCCACCACGATCTGTCCATTGGTGACATCCCGGGTCATTCGCACCGCGAGCAGGTCTTTGTCCAGAATGCCCGCATCACGCATGCTGTCACCTGCGACTCGCAGAAGATAGTCTGCCTTGGGTTTGAACACCGTGGCGTCGATCTGCACGTGATCCTCGACATGTTGTTCGCAGAATACAGGATTGCCTGCAGCCACGCGACCCACGACGGCGAGGTGGTGTGCGGTCACCCAATTGTCCAGCACCCGCACGCCGCGGGACGCCCCCGGTGTCAAACTGATTGCGCCCTTGCGGGCCAACGCCTTGAGGTGGTCGTCGGCGGCATTGGGCGAACGAAATCCCATTTCATCGGCGATTTCCGCTCGAGTCGGCGGCATTCCATATCGATTGAGGTGATCGCGGATCAGGGCGAGCACTTCCGACTGGCGAGCGGTCAATGCTTGCATGTTAAAACGGCTGTATATATATCCAGCATGTACGAAGTATAAACAGCCTGCGTGCCGGCAACAAGCCGTGTAATCGATGCCGCGCCGGCGTATTGTTAGATTGGCCAGCCTCGGGAAAACATGAACAAGTCACCGGGCCAGGCCGCCTTGGAACAATATGCGGGCGTGATTCAGTCGGGAATGCGGGCTTTCTGCCGCTTGCCACCGTACTCATGAACGCTGTCATGAGCCTCGACGATGACTGCGGATACGCCTTCCGGGATAACCACGCCGCCCAGTGACCGCGTGAAAGGCTGTTCGTCGACGTGGGGATGGAAGAGTACACGTCTGCCGAGTTCCACACCATCGGGGCTCAGTATCCGCCAATGGTTTGCATAGTGGTTCCAGCCGGTGTCGGCGTGGCGCAGAGCTACGTGGAACGAGCAGGTGCGGCTGGCGTCGCAGGTAATCAGGACGTCCTCCACGTCCGCCTCGTCGGCCGCAGCGGCTGCGCCGATAGCCAGTATCAGGCAGCATGCGTATCGAGCGAAGCGGGGGGGCGTCAACTCAGCGAATGCGGTAGGTGATACGGCCTTTGCTGAGATCGTACGGCGTGAGCTGAACCGTAACCTTGTCACCACGAAGTATTCTGATGTAGTTCTTGCGCATTTTGCCCGATATATGCGCGGTAACGATGTGGCCGTTTTCCAGCTCTACCCTGAATTGTGTGTTGGGCAGGGTCTCCACGACCGTACCCTCCATTTCTATATGATCTTCTTTTGCCACTCTATAAATTCGCCACTATCGCGCACGGCTCCCCGATTCGAGGCGCGCTATGATGCCCGATGGACGGCGTTTCGTAAAGTGTCGCTCCAGGGTGGCTCAGCAAAGGCCGCGCCAGCTTCCATTGCGAAACCCTTGGATCGGCCTGAAGTTTGTCTTGTAGGACATCTTCTCGCATTCATCGATCCAGTAACCCAGGTACAGCCAGTCCATGTTTCGCCGTCTGGCTTCCTCGGTTTCCCAAAGTATGGCGAATGTGCCGAGGCTGCGTCTGTGGTAGTCGGGTTCGAAAAACGTGTACACCGCGGATAGCCCATCGAGCAATACGTCAACCACGGAAACGGCGACCAGGCTTGCTTCGACTCTGAACTCGAAAAACACCGAATTCCGCCCATTGGCGACCAGAAACTGATGGTATTTGTCCGGGTTCTGGTCGCACATATCGCTGCCAGGGTGCCGGGCCTGCTGGTACCGCACGTACATTTCGAAATGTTCTTCCTTGAAAGCGGGTGATATGGCGTTGACTTCGATGTCGTGGTTTTTTTGCAAATTACGCCTTTGGGAGCGATTCGGCCGAAACAGCTCTGTGGGTATTCGCACCGATACACAGGCACGGCAATTCGGACAGTGCGGGCGGTAAATGAGGTCGCCGCTGCGTCTGAATCCGTTCTGGGTGAGCTGGGTTAGCCGGTATTGATCGGTCTCGAGGTCCGGATCGATAATCAGGCTTGTCGCAATTTCCTCCGGAAGGTAGGGGCAGGGATGCGACGTGGACAGATATACCCTGATGTTTTCACTGCGCATGTCCATCCGATTCATCCCTGAAATTCAGCATTGCCATGCGTCCACCGGCCGATCCGGTCCGGTGTCTTGAGCGCGTCGCCGAGTTCCTGCAAAAAACGGGATCGAGGTATCTCGACCGCACCCAGACTCAGGATGTGCGGTGATGGGAGCTGGCAATCCACGAACAGGTATCCCCGTTTCTTCAGATGGTCGACCAGTGTAGCCAGGGCAACCTTTGATGCATCGCTCATTTTGCTGAACATACTCTCCCCGAAAAAGCCGCGGCCAAGGGCAATCCCGTAGAGTCCACCGACGAGTTGACCGTCGTGCCAGGTCTCGACGGAGTGTGCGTAACCCATTACGTGCAGTTTGTGATACGCCCCGGCCATTTCACGTGTGATCCAGGTGCCTGCAACAGGGTCCTTCTGACGCGGCGCGGCGCAGGCGGTAACCACTTCCCTGAAGCACGTGTCCAGCGTCACGTCGTAGGAATTCCTTCGCATCCGCTTTTTAAGGCTTCGAGACACCTTGAATCGGTCCAGGTACAGAACCGCCCGCGGGTCCGGCGACCACCACAGGATCGGCTGGCCCGAACTGTACCAGGGAAAGATCCCGCGACGATACGCCTCCAGCAGCCGCTCGCTGGACAGGTCGCCCCCGATGGCCAGGAGGCCCTCGGGAGTAGCCTGTTCTACCGGTGGAAACATTGACGTTGCCGCGTGTGAAGACAGTAGGTACATTATTTTTATAGTTTGAAACAGACTTGCGCCACGCGCAACCTCACTTGAACGGCGCGTGACCGCGCAATGCCTCGTTATAGCGTTCGACCTGTTCGCTTTCAGCGTGCAGAAAGTCCGCAATCGCGTGCCTGAAACGAGCATCTTTGAGCCAGTGCGCGGAGGATGTCGTTATCGGCAGCAATCCGCGGCTGAGCTTGTGCTCACCCTGGGCGCCGGCTTCGAAGCGGGCCAGGCGATTGCGGATGCAATACTCGATCGGCTGGTAGTAACAGGCTTCGAAATGCAGCCCGTCATAGTACTCGTCGGCACCCCAATAGCGGCCGTACATTGCATCGCCACCGGCAATGTTGAGAGCGCCGCCGATATAGCGCGCGCCGTCCCTTGCCAACACCAGTACCACGCGATCAGCCATGCGGGTCTGCAGATATTCAAAAAATTCGCGGTTCAGATACGGATATGCGCCGTGGCTCTGCACGGTGATTCTATAAAAGCGGTACATGGCATGCCAGTGTGCCGGCGTGAGCTCCGGGCCTGTCAACACCTCCATGCGGATCCCGGATTCCTCGATGCGGCGCCTTTCCCGCCGGATCTTTTTCCGTTTGGCGGCGGTGAACGATGCGAGGTAATGGTCGAAGTTTTCGAAATTCCTGTTGCGCCAGTGAAACTGGTTGCCGGTGCGGCGCATCAGGCCCGACCGTGTCAGTGCTTGATTGTCCTGCTCATTTGTGAAAAGGACATGCAGCGACGATACGCCGCTGTCATCGGCAAGCTTTACCATTGACGACGCCAGCGCCTCGCGCAGCCTGCCGGGTTGCGGGTGGCTCGGGTCGACCAGAAGCCTTGGGCCGGTGACTGGTGTAAAAGGTATTCCACATAAAAGCTTGGGGTAATACTCGAGCCCCGCTCGATGGTAGGCATCGGCCCATGCCCAGTCGAACACGTACTCACCCCACGAGTGGTACTTCAGGTACAGGGGAGCGGCGGCCACGGGGAGCGAACGATCATATGTGTCATCGAATAGTGCGAGGTGATAAGCTTCCCAGCCAGTGTCCTTGCCAACGCTTCCGCTGACTTCCAGACCATGCAGAAATTCGTGGCTCAGAAACGGGTTGCCGTTATGGACAAGATGGTTCCAGTGTGCCGATTCGATCTCGTCTATGCGGCGGGCGATGCTTAATTTCATTGCCCCAGTTTACTCTGGATTGGAGCTGGGGAATGCATAAGTCGCGTTCGAAGCCATCGAACACTTTGTGACATTAAACTCATAAGTTTGTTTATGACAATTTCTATTGCGCTCGCTCAAATCAACCCGACCGTGGGAGATCTGAAGGGTAACGCCGCCCAAATCGTGGATGCCGCTGTGACGGCACGAAAAATGGGTTGCTCGCTTATCGTCTATCCCGAACTATGCATTACCGGCTATCCGCCCGAAGATCTTCTGCTACGGCGGGATTTCATCGATGATTCGATGCAGGCACTCGACCAGGTCATGCGCAGTGTAGACGGGATCGCCATGATACTGGGTCACCCCCACCGGCAAGACGAAAAGCTGTACAACGCCGCGTCGTTCGTCCTGGAAGGCACCGTGCTTGGCAGCTATTACAAACAGGACCTTCCCAATTACAGCGTGTTCGACGAGAAGCGTTATTTCGAGGCGGGCGAGGAGGCGGGCGTCGTCGAATTCGAGGGGGTCCGCGTGGGGCTGACCATATGCGAGGACATATGGCGGCATGGCCCGGTCGAGCAGAGCGTGGAAGCCGGCGCCCGGCTGGTGATCAACATCAACGCGTCCCCATATCATATCGATGAAGTCGACCGCGCTGAGCAGCGCCTCCCGGTGGTTTCGGAACGCGCGCGAACCCTTGGGGTGCCCATCGTGTATGTCAACCAGGTCGGACTGCAAGACGAACTGGTGTTCGATGGGGCATCGTTCGTGGTGGATGCCGCGGGCACATTGACCCAGCGGGGCAGATATTTCAAGGAGCAGGTGCTGGTCTCGGAGTTCGATCTCGATCCCGATCCGGTGCCGCGCAAAGCCGGGATCGAGAGTACGCGCGACGTGGTCGAAAGTGCCTACCAGGCGCTGGTGCTCGGCGTGCACGACTACGTCAACAAGAACGGATTTACCGCGGGAGTGGTGGTGGGATTGTCCGGTGGCATAGATTCGGCGCTGACCCTGGCGATCGCCGCCGACGCCCTGGGACCGGACAGGGTCACGGCGGTGATGATGCCGTCGCGCTATACCGCGGACATGAGTCTCGAGGATGCACGCCGCCAGGCCGACAGCCTAGGGATCGACTACCACATCATCCCGATCGAACCGATGTTCAAGAGTTTTCTGGACGGCCTTGGAGAGCTGTTCAAGGGCCAGGCCAAGGACGAGACGGAAGAAAACCTGCAGGCACGCTGCCGCGGCGTGATTCTGATGGCGATATCCAACAAATTTTCGCGGATGGTCCTGACCACGGGCAACAAGAGCGAGATGGCGGTGGGTTACGCCACCTTGTACGGCGACATGGCCGGAGGTTTCGCCGTCATCAAGGACGTGCCCAAGACCCTGGTCTATCGTCTCGCACGCTATCGTAATTCGATCGATCCGGTCATCCCCGAACGCGTCTTGACGCGGCCTCCCTCCGCGGAGCTCAGGCCCGACCAGAAGGACGTGGACAGTCTGCCGGACTATGCAATTCTGGATCCGATTCTCGAGCGGTACATCGAGCTCGATCAAAGCCCCGGGGAGATCATTGCCGCGGGATTCGAGCCGGAGGTGGTATACCGCGTGGCCAGGATGGTGGATGTGAACGAGTACAAACGGCGCCAGGCTCCGCCGGGCGTGCGTATCACCAAGCGTGCATTCGGTCGGGACCGGCGTTATCCGATCACCTCCGGTTACAAGGGCACCCCTATTTTCTGATGCTCGCGAGCGCTCTTTTCGTATTGGTCAGAAAAAGGCTGTCAGGATAGTTCAACTCCATTATCCGTTTGGTGTCGACCGCCAGTTCCGTCATCCCCATGCGGTCATAGGCCACCATCATCAGCCCCAGGGCGTCTTCCACGGCGCTGCTGTTCTGATGATTTTCGAGCACGTATTTGCAGCGGTTGACGACCGCCACATAGGCGCCGCGGCGCAGGTAATATTCGGCAACCAACAGATCGTGCCGGGCCAGGTAACCCGAGAGCTTGTTCATACGAACGACCGAGTCGTTGTAGTAGCGGCTTTCGGGAAATCGCGTAATCAGCTGGTCGAATGCCTGATAGGACGATACCGCCGCCTTTGGATCGCGGTCGGAGAAATCCTTGCCGCCGAGCAGCTTGTCCGTGATGGTCTTGTTTTCCGCAAAATTGGTCAGGCCTTTGAGATAATAGGCGTAGTCGACGCTCGGGTGCGTCGGGTGAAGGCGTATGAACCGATCCGCTGCAGCAATAGCCTGGGCTTCATCATTGTTCTTGTAGTACGCGTAGGTGATTTCCAGCTGGGCCTGTTCCGAGAACTTGCCGTAGGGGTACCGGGCCTCGAGTTGCTGGTAAAGTTCGATCGCATCCGCCCACTTGTCGTCGTCGAGTTTTTTCTTGGCTTCGTCGTAAAATTGCTCGGCGGTCCAGTCTTCGGTCTTTGGTTTGAATAATTTCGCGCAGCCCACCGTCAGGGTTGAGGCCAGGAACAGGATAATAAGGGCTTTGAATGAACGCATGATAAGTTTCATTGATTTACCGGAATCAAAAATATAACCCGAACAACCGTTGCCGTGAAGCGTTGTGACACCATGCAGGCTGACGAAAAGCACCTGAAATGCGAGATTCCGCCGACCTGCGAGGGAATGCGGATGGACCGGGCGCTTGCCGCTTTGTTCCCCGGCTATTCAAGGAGCGCCATTCAGAAATGGCTGAAGCAGGGACTGATCGTCGTGGACGACGAAATTCCCTCCCAGCGCGACCGCGTCCAGGGCGGAGAGCGGGTAGAAGTGGTGGTCCCGGAAATCCAGTCCGTCGTATGGCGGCCCGAGCCCGTCGCTCTGACCCTTGTCCATGAGGACGAGCACCTGATCGTGGTCAACAAACCGGCCGGACTGGTGGTACACCCCGGTGCGGGAAACCCTCGCAATACCCTGGTAAACGGACTGCTGCACCACGACAGCAGCCTGTCCGTCCTGCCGCGTGCCGGGATCGTGCACCGACTCGACAAGGACACGACCGGACTCATGGTAGTGGCACGCACGGAAGCTGCCCGTCTGGCTCTGATCGATCAACTGGCAAAACGCAGCCTGGGAAGAACCTACCTTGCCGTGGTTCAGGGTGTTCCCGTGTCCGGCGGCACGATCGACGAGCCCGTCGGGCGTGATCGTCACGACCGGCGTCGTATGGCGGTGGTCTCCGGTGGCAAGCCCGCTGTCACACACTTTCGTGTCGAGAGACGCTACCGCGTCCACACGCTTTTGCGCTGTAAACTCGAATCCGGGCGGACTCACCAGATCCGTGTCCATATGCGGCATATCGGGTTTCCGCTTGTCGGCGACCCCGTGTATGGTGGACGCAGCCGGTTTCCCCCTGATGCTATGGACGATCTAAGAGACGTGTTGCGGCGATTCAATCGGCAGGCGCTGCATGCCTGGAAATTGCGTTTGATCCATCCCGGCACCGGTACAACGATGGCTTGGGAGGCACCATTGCCGTTCGATATGATGGCTTTGTGCGAAGTGCTCGCAACCGACAGTGAACGAACCCGTGGAGATTGACGTGATCACCGCAAAGTGGGCGGCGCCGTCCAATGTTCGCGCGATTACCACCACGCGAGGCAACGGTGTCAGCGTCGGTCCATTCCGTTCGTTCAATCTTGGCGGGCACGTCGGAGACGACGACAACGCGGTCATGCGGAACCGGAGACTCGCGGGCGAGTATTTTCGCCTGCCCGGCGAACCGGTCTGGCTGACGCAGGTTCACGGCGACAATATCGTCTGTGCCGATCGATACGATCCCGGTAAGGACGCCGATGGCAGCTATAGCACGGTCCCTGGGACCGTGTGCGTTATTCTGACCGCGGACTGTCTGCCGTTGTTCATATGTGACTCCGCGGGAACCCGTGTCGGGCTGTTTCATATCGGTTGGCGGGGGCTGGCCCAGGGGCTGGTTCGGAAGGCTGCAAGATTGTTCAATGGCGATGGACGGGCAGTGGCCTGGCTGGGCCCGGCAATCGGGCCGGGTGCCTTTGAGATCGGCAATGATGTGAAAGCCACCATCCAATCATCGATACAGGCCTCAGCGAGCTGCTTCGAACCCTCCGTAAACGGCAAGTGTCTGGCGGATCTGTATGCGCTGACGGCGGGCGAGCTGAGACTTGAGGGGGCTGCCTGCAGCTACGATGCGTCGCTTTGCACGTACTCCGCACCGTCGCGCTTTTTTTCTCATCGGCGCAGCAATCCCTGCGGACGTATGGCGTCATTGATCTGGATGGAGTGAATGATGCGGCGACTGAATATTAGGACCCTGGCGCAATATGCAGGTTAAAACGATGTATCTGTCGTGGTGCCTGCTTTTCGCCCTGGCTATGGTGCCGGTGAATCAACCGGTTCGGGCGCAAAAGCCGGTACCGCCGCAAGCGGTCGATTTCACGCTCCCGGATCTGGATGGCCGGCCGGTCAGGCTTTCCAGTTTTCGGGGGCGCTGGGTCATAATCAATTTCTGGGCCACCTGGTGCACGCCCTGCCTCCGGGAAATTCCCGAGTTGATCTGGTTCTCGGAGAGGTACGGTGACCGGGCAACCGTCATTGGAATCAACTACGAGACTACAAAAATACGCAGTGTCCAAAACTTTGTAAGCAAGCGCGGTATCAGCTATCCAATCTTGCGTATTGGCGAACAGCCCCTCGAGCCATTCGAACCATTGATAGGTTTGCCTTCGACGTTTTTCGTATCACCGGAAGGCGAGTACGTGGCAAGGCACGTCGGCGAGTTGACGGCAAAAGATCTGGAGAGATTTATTTCGGCTCAGCAGTAGCGAAGCCCTGATTAATTCAGCATTTTGTCACTGCGAACGAACTGAAGCAATCCAGCACTGTTGTGTTACAAGACCTTCTGGATTGCCGCGTCCTGCCACGCTTCGCTCGCGGCGTCGGCTCGCAACGACAAGATATACTTTAGCTTCCGTGGTTCTAATCCAGAACAACCACTTTTTTGGAATCCGCGTCATCCCGGCATATGCGGGTACGACTACAGCAGCGGTTTCTTGACGGGACGAATCAGGAACTCGTTACTCCACGAGCAGTGAAAAATCCGTGGCGATGACATTCTTGGTCATCGCTCCGATCGAAATGAAATCGACACCGGTTTCCGCAATGGCCCTCAGCGTGTTTTCGTCTACGCCGCCGGAGGCTTCCAGCAAAGCTCTTCCGGCAGTGAGCGCCACGGCCTGTTCAAGGCGCTCCACGGAAAAATTGTCGAGCAGGATGCGTGGAGCGCCGGCGTCCAGAGCGGCCTGAAGTTCAGTGAGGTTTTCGACCTCGATTTCGATCAGCAAATCGTCCCGCGACCGTTGTTTGGCGTTACCTATAAGCTGCTCGATGGTGGTTTCGCTGCGCAGATGATTCTCCTTGATCAGGATACCGTCGAATAAACCGATGCGATGGTTGTGGCCGCCGCCGCAGAGCACGGCGTATTTTTGCGCCAGACGCAGTCCGGGTATGGTTTTGCGGGTATCCAGCACGCGTGCATTCGTACCCGCGATCAGATCCACATACCGGCGGGTTTGGGTAGCGGTGCCTGACAGGGTTTGCAAAAGGTTGATTGCGCTGCGTTCCCCGGATAAAACCGGGTGCGCCCGGCCGGTCACGACACAGAGCTCGTCTCCGGACTGGACCGTACGACCATCCTCGGTATTCCATCGCACATCGATTCCACCGTCGAGCAGGCGGAACGCCTCATCGAAAAAATCAGATCCGGCGAGAACCGCCGATTCCCGGCTGATCAGCCTCGCCTTAAGCGGGGCATCCGGAATCAGGTCCGCGGTAAGATCGCCGCTTCCGATGTCCTCATCGATAGCGCGTTTTGCAATGGTGGTAATGTATCCATCGGGGAATTTGAAGCGTGGTCTCATCGCGGCTGAATCCGATCTGTTACACCGCAAAGTGTGTCATCGAGGGGCGTGCTAAGCAATACACCAAGGATCCCGGATGATTGGAGGGACAAAAAATTGATTGATCACGGTCATTCATGTAAAACCACGGCGGGCTAATTATTCGATCACACCACGCGATGACAGAAAACCTCTGGACACTGGTAAACACCGCCTTCGAAAGGTATCCGGATAATACGATATGGATCCGCCGTCTATCCAGGGGACGGCGGGAGATCTTCACCTACGCCCAGGTTCAGGCCGCGGCCTTAGCCCTGGCCGAGCAACTCAAAGAACTGGGAGTCCGCGCGGGGGATCATGTCGGGATACTGTCCGAAAACGGTCCGGAATGGGGGGCCGCCGCGTTTGCGACCTGGAAGATCGGAGCCGTCGTGGCGCCCTTGCACGCCGGCAACAGCGACGACGAGCTCGAGCTCATGGTGCAGGCACTGGCGCCCAGGGTCATCCTGTATCATGGAGATGATCGCGGATTGGCCAATACCGTAGCTATCCAATTGAGAGAACACGCCGCGGCTAGCACGGATGAGAGCCCCGCAGCCGGTAAGCACGACGAAGCCGTGCGGCTGTACACTTCGGGAAGCACGGGCCGGCCTAAACTCGTCAGGTTGTCACATAAAAACATTGTGTCGAACGTGCTCGCAGGTGCGGCCATCGACCTCGATATCAGATCCGACGACCGATTCCTGTCATTGCTTCCGACGTCTCACGCGTTCGGGTTGAGTTTCGACATGGTGCTGCCGATCCATTGCGGAGCGTGCATGGTGCTGCCGAGGGTGCTGGCGGCCAGTGAAGTCCTGGCGGCCCTGGAGGAAGAGCGTATCACGCTCATGATTGCGGTACCCCGCTTGTTCCGAAACGTGATGCACGGCATGGAAAAGAAATTCAAGGACGCCGGTGCGCTGATGCAGTTTTATATCAAGGCTGTCCGCTGCTCGCCAATGCCGCTTCGACGTATCCTGAACTTTCCCATCAGGCGAAAGTTCGGCGGGCATATCAAGGCTTGGGTGAGCGGCGGTTCCAGGCTGGATCCGGAGATCGCACGCTACTATCGTAAACTAGGTTTGCCGCTGCGCCAGGGTTACGGCCTGACTGAGACCTCACCCGCGGTCAGCGTTCAGCGAGGCACGGACGACGTGCTGGACAGCGTGGGGGAACCGCTCGGCGGCGTCGAGGTAAAACTCAAGGACCCGGACGAAACCGGCACCGGCATTCTGATGGTGCGGGGCCCCAACCTGATGCTCGGTTACGCGGACCAGAAGCAGACCGCGGAAGTCATGGAGGATGGCTGGTTCAACACGGGAGACTTCGCCAGACTGGTCGACGGATCGAAGATCGTTTTGGCCGGACGCGCAAAGCGCCTGATCGTGACCGAGGCGGGCAAGAACGTGTACCCGGAGGATCTGGAGATCATGCTGGAGCGTTACCCCGAGATCAAAGAGTCCGGCGTATTCGAACTGGATGCACGTCCGGTCGCGGTGTTTTCCGTAGATCCCGAAAACACCGGCAAGGTGAAGGATATTCTCAAACAGTTCAACAGGCGCGTGTCGGGCCACAATCAAATCACTCGCTATGCCGTAGTCGAGGAGCTTCCACGCACGCCGCTGGGGAAGGTTGCCCTGAGGCAATTACCGGACATTTTTCAGAACAGTGAAGTGACCTGAGCGATTTACCGTCGTGAATGGGTTCTGGATGTGGCTAGCCGGCGTGATCGTCGTTCTGATGCTGCTGGTGTCATGGCTGCTGCGAATAGGCCGGAGAGCACAGGGAGCCGAGTGGAACAACGGCCTGATCAACAGCCTGGATGGATTGTGCCGCATCTTTTGCAGTCGTTTTCACGGTCTCGTCTTCGATCCCATCGAAGCGCCGCCAAACGGCGGCGCCATCGTTGCATCGAATCACCTGTCCGGATTGGATCCGCTGCTGCTGGCCTGTGCGTCCTCCAAACCGTTACGCTATATGATCGCGACCGAGCAGTACCAAAGACCGTGGTTTAGGTGGTTGTACAGGAGTATGGGAAGCATACCGGTCGATCGGACCGGTGCGCCGGAGAAGGCGTTCTATGCGGCGCGACAAGCCCTTGAAAAAGGTGAACTGATCGTGGTCTTTCCACAGGGGAGAATTACACGCCCCGATGAGGATATCCCCCTCAAGCGCGGAGTCATACTGCTGGCGGATCTGGCCCATGCGCCGATCATTCCGGTAAGGCTGTCCGGGATAGTGGGGGTGGGGAGAGTGCTTACCGCGATCTTCATGCGCAGCGAGGCGCGTCTGGATACCGGGCCCCCAATACGGGTCGAGGGGCCCCGGGACAACAAGGCAATAGCGGAACTGAAATCGTTTATTTGCGCACCGGCGCCCCACCTCGAGCCAGGCCTGGACCGGAAAAGATCCCAATTCTGACCACCCGTACACTTGCATCCTAAATCCGCGGAATGCTTGAAAATCCCCGGTAAAACCCCACCTTACCGATAACACAAACAATCGGGGAATCCGACGATGCGGATGGACAAACTCACTTCCAAATTTCAGATGGCGCTGGCGGATGCGCAGAGTCTCGCGGTGGGGCGCGATAACCAGTTCATCGAACCGCTTCACGTAATGGTGGCCCTCCTGGATCAGGAAGGCGGCAGCGTCAGGCACCTGCTGTCGCAGGCGGATGTCAATGTCAACAAGCTGCGCGCGGAGCTTGGCCACGCGCTGGACCGCCTGCCGCAGGTCGAGGGGCAGGCCGGCGACGTCCACATTTCGAACGATCTGGGCCGCTTGATGAACGTCATGGACAAGCTCGCCCAGCAGCGGGATGACGCCTACATCTCCAGCGAGCTGTTCGTGCTGGCGGCGGTGGAGGACAAAGGATCGCTGGGTCGTATCCTGAAAGACAACGGCGCCGTCAAAGGCAGCCTCGAAAAGGCCGTGGAAAATGTGCGCGGTGGCCAGAGCGTGGATGACCCAAACGCCGAGGAACAACGCCAGGCCCTGGAAAAATACACCATCGACGTCACCGAGCGCGCCGAGCAGGGCAAGCTCGATCCCGTCATCGGCCGGGACGACGAGATTCGGCGGTGCATCCAGGTGCTGCAAAGGCGAACCAAGAATAACCCCGTGCTGATCGGCGAACCCGGCGTCGGCAAGACCGCCATCGTCGAAGGCCTGGCCCAGAGAATCGTAAACAACGAGATACCGGAGGGGCTGCAGGGCAAACGTCTGCTGTCGCTCGATATGGGCGCTTTGATTGCCGGTGCAAAATTCAGGGGTGAATTCGAAGAACGCCTCAAGGCGGTGCTGAATGACCTGGCCAAACAGGAGGGACAGATCATCCTGTTCATCGATGAAATGCACACCATGGTCGGCGCCGGTAAGGCGGAAGGCGCTATGGATGCCGGCAATATGCTGAAGCCCGCACTGGCACGAGGCGAGCTTCATTGCATCGGGGCGACAACGCTCGACGAATACAGAAGGTATGTAGAAAAAGATGCAGCCCTCGAGCGACGTTTTCAAAAAGTGCTGGTGGATGAACCCAATGTGGAGGACACCATCGCAATCCTCCGCGGGTTGAAGGAAAAATACGAGGTGCACCACGGCGTGGATATCACGGATCCCGCGATCGTATCCGCTGCGACGCTGTCCCATCGCTACATTACCGACCGCCAATTGCCGGACAAGGCCATCGATCTGATCGATGAAGCCGCCAGCAAAATCCGCATGGAAATCGACTCCAAACCGGAGCAGATGGACAAGCTGGAAAGACGTGTGATTCAGCTCAAGATCGAACGGGAAGCGTTGAAGAAAGAAACCGACGAGGCGTCGAGGAAGCGTCTGGCGGACCTGGAACGGCAGATTGCCGATCTGGACAAAGAGTACTCCGATCTGGAGGAAATCTGGAAGTCGGAGAAAGCGGCCGTGCAGGGTTCGCAGCATATCAAGGAAGAACTGGACAGGGCCCGACTCGAACTGGAAACAGCCCAGCGTGCCCAGAACCTCGCGCGCATGTCGGAACTGCAGTATGGACGCATCCCGGAACTCGAGAAGCAGCTGGAGGCGGCGCAGGTCGGGGAACACTCGGAGACCCGGTTGTTGCGCAACAACGTCACCGAGGAAGAGATCGCCGAGATCGTGTCGAAGTGGACCGGGATTCCGGTGTCCAAAATGCTCGAAGGTGAACGCGAAAAACTGCTGCGCATGGAGTCCGAGCTGCACCAACGGGTGATTGGTCAGGACGAGGCCATCACGGCGGTTTCGAATGCCATACGGCGCTCCAGGGCCGGTCTGTCGGATCCCAATCGACCCTACGGTTCTTTTCTGTTCCTGGGACCCACGGGTGTCGGCAAAACCGAGTTGTCCAAGGCCCTGGCCGCGTTCCTTTTCGATACCGATGACGCAATGGTGCGCGTCGACATGTCCGAATTCATGGAGAAACACTCCGTTGCCCGGCTCATCGGTGCGCCGCCCGGATATGTCGGGTACGAAGAAGGGGGGCACCTTACCGAGTCCGTTCGCCGTAAACCCTATTCGGTTATCCTGATGGACGAGGTCGAGAAAGCTCACCCAGACGTGTTCAATGTACTGCTGCAGGTGCTCGATGACGGCCGCCTGACCGACGGCCAGGGCAGGACCGTGGATTTCCGCAACACGGTGATCGTCATGACCTCGAATCTTGGGTCACAAATGATCCAGGATATGGCCGGTGAGGAGAACTACGAGCAGATGAAATCGACGGTGATGGATGTCGTGGGCCAACACTTCCGTCCCGAGTTCATCAACCGGATCGATGATATGGTGGTGTTCCACCCGCTGCAGAGGGAACAACTGCACGAAATCGCGAAGATCCAGATCCAGTACCTGCGACAGCGACTGCAGGCCCGGGACCTCGATCTCATTCTATCGGAGGCCGCTCTGGACAAGGTCTCGGCCGTTGGATTCGACCCGGTTTACGGCGCCCGCCCGCTAAAACGTGCCATCCAGACCCGGATAGAAAATCCACTGGCGGAGGAAATTCTTAGCGGTCGGTTTTCCCCGGGTGACGTCATCCGGGTCGATATCGACGGCGACCGTCTGGTTTTCGTAAAAGCGGATGAATCGAAAGTGATGGTTGCCTGACGGGCTTTTAGAAACCCCTCATCCCGACCCTTCTCCCCTAGTCCGCATTTCTCACCAGGATCCCGAGCGATTGCGCAGGACAGGTGCCGATGAACGCCGGGCTGAAAAAATCGCCAGGAGCGATTTTTCGCGGTAGCCCGGAAGGGGTGAGGCGCTTAGGATGCGTCGAGCCAGTGAGATGCATAGCCGGTGCTATGGATCGAATGAAGCCCAAGTACAGCGGGGCCTGGATCAGCCAGCGCCGGGATAGGCGTTTCCAAGACACACTGTTTCTTGGACAAATCCATAGACCTCAATGTTTTCCATGCTTGACGAGATGCTATAGCCGCCTGGTGAGAAATGCGGGCTAGAAAAGGGGAGAAGGTATCGGTCGGCAACGGCGTACGAAGCAGGCTGAAGTCCCCTGTTCCAGCCATGGGTTAGGCTATCGTTGGGTTTCATCCAGTGCGGCCCTGCGTTCTTCCACTTGTTCCAGGAGTCTCTCGCACAACTCGTTGTTCCGTGAATTCGTGCCGTATGCCTCGTCGGCCAGAATGAGCAGTATGGTCTGTGCGGTATGGGCATATGCCGCGTCGAGTTGTTCACGCATGAGCGCACCTTCATTGGCAGCCCATGCGGAGAATCTTGGGGTATTGCTGCTCGCGTAGCACAGCGCCCGATCCTTGAGGATGATGCCGTCGTCCCGCCGGAGAAGGCGCACCCGGTTGGCCATTACGAAATGTGACGGCCTATATCGCTTGTCCGCGAGCATCAGGCCGATACCCGTCGTCTCCACTTCAAGTATCGTATTTGCCCCCGCCTTGTTTGCCGTATCGCCAGCGTCGTTGCCTGCGGATGCGTTTCCCCTGGCATCCGGCGTAAATAAAGGATTTTCGCCGGGAAACCGGCCCGCGGCCGCGATGTGATTGGTCAATCCTTGGGCAATTGATTCCTCCGATATCATTCGGGCCAGTGCGGCGGAGGCCGCTTCGATCCGTTCTTTCTCCGCATCCGACAATCGGCTGTCCAGGGATTTTTCGACGGCGTTGAACACCATGCCCAGTGCAACCACGCCGAGTGCGATTTCCGGCGGCAGCATGTATGCCACGCCGCTGTCCCAACCGTCCCCATCGTCTTCGGGTTTCTTTCGGTTGGGTTGTTCAAGTTTTACTTCGCGTCGAAGTGGCCGCACGCCGACCCCCAGCGCACCGTATTTTCCACCGATGCGGGCGAGGCGTCTTTTTCTGATGCGCTGCCGCTGTTCTTCGATCCGTTTCTCTTGTTCTTGCGCGGCGCGGGCTTCGGCCTCGTCCTCGATGCGTTTTCGTTGCTGAATTTCGGGATCGATGGCCTCGAGTTGTACCAGCGACCATCGATCGTTACTGTCCTCGGCCGCCTTGCGATACCACTCGATGGCTTGGTCCATGTCCTGCTCGACCCCGTGGCCTTGCCGATACATCTCTGCGAGTCGTCTTCGTGAAAACAGATCCCCATGCTCGGCTGCCCTACGATACCAGATTGCCGATTCCGCCGGATCGTCTGGCACGTTGGTGCCCCGGTAGTAAATGTTGCCCAAGGTCACCGCGGCGCCGATGTGTCCCTTCTGCGCGGCATCGCGGTACCAGCTGATCGCCGTCGAGTAATCTCTTTTTACGCATTCACCGTACCAGTACAGGTTGCCCAGAATGTTCGACGCTGTGGCGTCGCCGTCCTCTGCCCGCCGGTCGTATTCAGCTCGTTTTTCCACGGCGAAGCGGCACGGCTCGAACAGCCCCGCTTTTACGGCGCGGGATCGGGCCTTGCGATATTTTTTGAGCCTCTTGTAGGAGTCGCCACGGTCGGTTTCGTTGAGGGTCGAGTACGTGCGGATCTGATCAAGCAGGGCTTCTCCTTGTTGCGTACCGAGTACGGCGATCTGTTTGGCGCCCACCTCCAGGTAATTGGTACTGCCGGGAGTGAAGTACATGACACCGAAGGCCCGTGCGTCTTCTTCCCAGATAAACTGCTCGCCGGGGTCGAGGTGGGTGAAGAAATAAGCATCCTTCCGGGCCACGCCCAGCCATTCCTGGCCGGCAAACAGATGTCGTCTCGATCCTCCAGGCTGGATGATGTACACCAGCGCCTTGTCGGCATTGACGTCGCCGCGCGGCTCGTTGTCGCCGTGAAGCGGCGTGGACGTCAGCATCGAGACAGCTGCCATCACCGCAGTGATCAAACCGGCGTGCATTACACTCGATACGAATGTCATGTTCGAATCACGAAATTTAAGGCCACAATTCATTGCGCAGGCGATCGATCCGTCCTGGCGAGCGACGCCCACAGATCGTGCGCATCGCTGTGTTGAACCTGGCCTGAGACGATGTCGCCCGGCCGAACATCCGTGGCCTGAAGAAACACATTGCCGTCGATTTCGGGCGCGTCGGCAGACGTGCGCCCCACGGCGCAGCGGTCTTCTACCTCATCGATCAGAATATCCAGGGTTTGCCCGACCTTTCTTCGCAGTCGCGAGGCGCTGATCTCCTGCTGGACCTTCATGAATCGTTCGTATCGCTCCGCTTTGACCGGTTCGGCAACCGGTTCGGGCAGATCGTTTGCTTTCGCTCCGTCCACAGGCGAATACCTGAAGCAACCGACCCGGTCTAGCTGTGCGATTTGGAGAAAATCCAGCAGCTGTTCAAACTCCTCCTCGGTTTCCCCAGGGAAGCCCACGATGAATGTGCTGCGAATACACAGGTCCGGACATATTTTGCGCCATCCGTTTATTCGTGCAATCGTATCTTCCGTGGCGGCAGGACGCTTCATCAGCTTGAGTATGCGGGGGCTGGCGTGCTGGAAAGGAATATCGAGATACGGCAGGATCCTTCTTTCCGCCATCATGGGAATGATGCCATCGACGTGCGGATAGGGATAGACGTAGTGTAGGCGAATCCACACCCCCAGCGAACCGAGAGCGTCGCAAAGTTCCGGCAGTCGAGATCTCACCGGACGGCCGCTCCAGAAACTCGTTCGATACTTGAGATCGACGCCGTATGCACTGGTATCCTGTGAGACGATGAGCAGTTCTTTCACCCCGGATTCCACCAGCCTTTCCGCCTCGGTGAGAATGTCCGCCGCCTCTCGGCTGGCCAGGTTGCCGCGCATGGAAGGGATTATGCAGAACGTGCAGCGATGGTTGCAGCCTTCGGATATTTTGACGTAAGCGTAATGCGCGGGCGTCAGCTTTATTCCCTGCGGCGGCACCAGATTGATGAAAGGATCGTGTTGCTGCGGAGCGGGCAGGTGCCGGTGAACAGCGCGCATGACTTCCTCATAGGCGTGCGGGCCGGTCACACCCAGCACCTGCGGGTACCTGCTGTAAATCTCCTCTCTTCTGGCTCCAAGACAGCCGGTCACGATCACTTTGCCATTTTCATCGAGGGCGTCGCTTATCGCCTCGAGGGATTCTTCTTTGGCAGCGTCTATGAATCCGCAGGTGTTGACGATAACCAGATCTGCTTCGTCGTAGGACGGAACGACATCGTACCCTTCAACACGCAACTGGGTCAGAATCCTTTCGGAATCGACCAGCGCCTTGGGACACCCAAGGCTGATGAATCCGACTTTCGAGGATGTTGAATTTTGGGACATTGAATCGGGAGTTGGTTCCGGCTGCCCGGTAGATCGGACCGGCAGTTGCCTATTGTGACCGATGAAGCTATCCACGCCAAGAACTTACCCCGTATTTTGCACCGGGCGGAGCTGTGCCCGGGTTATTCTTGAGATCGCAGTCGTATAGAATGAGCCAACCCGTTACCGTCCATTACGGCAAAAAAAACCTGGATGACGCCAACAAAAGCATTCCGTACCGGATGAATCCGTTCGTT
The DNA here is from genome assembly GCA_024639325.1 of Gammaproteobacteria bacterium. Classification (GTDB taxonomy): domain Bacteria; phylum Pseudomonadota; class Gammaproteobacteria; order Arenicellales; family JAANXG01; genus JAHEKE01. The sequence continues at coordinate 29,067 of JAHEIO010000006.1, read as the reverse complement.
GAATATTTCAAATCCCATGGCGAAACATCGGAGCCGGGGCGCTACGGGGAATCTTTGTCCAGGTTGCCCGGCGATATCGAGGAGCTCTGTCGAATCGTGCAGGGCCTGATCATCCATCCCGGCTGGATTTCGGATTACCGGGCATCCATTCCGGAAGACCGGGTTTACTCCGAGCTGCAGGCCCGGACAGTGGTCGAAATACTGGATTCGGTCCAGCATCTCCAGGGCGGCTCGATTGCCGAAGCACGGCCGCCGGAACTGCGCGCAGTCGGAACCTCCCGGAATGCTGGATTACTTCTGTGCAGCATCCTGCGGACACAGAACGTCGCCGCGCGACTGAGGTGCGGTTTCGCGCCTTATGTACGGCAGGGTCGATTCGAGGACTATTGGATTTGCGAGTACTGGTCGGACGCCGATAAATATTGGGTGCGCGTCGATACCCAGCTGGATGCGCTGCGGTGCCAGGCGCTCGCTGTCGACTTCGACCCGCAGGATGTTCCCATCGACGCCTATCTGTATGCGGGTGAAGTCTGGGTAATGTGTCGCAGGGGAAGGGTGGATCCGGACCTGTGCGGGAAATCCGATTTGCGCGGACTTGGATTCATCAAAGGCAACATAGTTCGTGACATCCTGGCGCTGAACAAGGTCGAGGCAATGCCTTGGGATTCCGGCTGGGGGATTGTTGGCGGCGGGTTTTCGAAGGACGTTGAACGCAGTCAGTTGAGTTATGTCGATCGCCTTGCCCGCTGCAGCGCAAATTCGCTGGTGCACCTGGCGCACAGTTTCTTCGCTGACGATGAAAGGATCCGCTTCCCCCGGGGCTGGGACCTGTCAATGGCGCCGACGTTGAGGCAGTTGACGGACGACCCCGATTGCCGGGGATTATCTGAACAATCCCGGCGGGACCGCCGCTCCTAACGGGGGTTTCTCAGCGTCCGGCTGCCACGAGCTCATGGATGCCGGTAATCTCGAAATCCGCCTGTGCGCGCCGGCCCATCACGGCTTCTGTGTCCGCATCTGCAACGAATTCGAGCGTTATGGCGGCATCCATACCGACGTTCCTGGCCCCGGTCAGTTCGTTATTGCCACCATCGCCCACGAACAAACAGCGATGCGCCGGCACCCCCAGATCTTCAAGCAGGGTGAAATAGATTTCTTTCTCCGGTTTGATATAACCCACAGCGCAGGAGAACACGGCGCTGTCAAAAAGAGTGGCGATATGCGAATCGGGCCAGCTCGAGCTCTCGATTGCATCGGCATTACTGATCAGTCCGAGCAATTTGTGCCGGGACTTGATCGTACCAATGGTCTCGAGCACGTGGGGGTGCACGTTGGACAGCGCCGCCTCGAATTGACTGAGCCGCAATCGGGATGCATGTTCGGTCTTGTCTGCGCTGATGTCGGGCTCCAGTTTGCACACGATATCGCGCACGACGTCATTTGGATCGGTGATCCTGCCTCTCAGGCGATCATCGGTGTCGCTGAACAACGCATCACGCCAGTCTTGTTCCGAGACCTCCAGGTAGTCCCATGGGTTCATTGCGGATGAGGACACCGTGTCCAGACTGATCAAGGTGTGGAACAAATCGAATATGACCGCGTCGTAGTTGGCGAGATCGGGTTTCATTGTTGCTGCATCGACCGCGTGGCGGGCCGCACTGGTGCAACAGGCGTATGAATTCCGTCAGTCGGCGCGCGGTGGCGTCATCGGGATGGGGAAGGGCGTGATTTTCCCCGTCTTGTCATCGCTGGTGGACAGGATCTTGTTTTTTCCTTCTTTTTCGACCTCGTCTATCCTGACCACGGCATGAAGCGGCAGCCAGGTACGTTTCACACCGGAAAACTGTGATTTCAGCTGCTCTTCGGACGGGTCGACGACGAGTTTCGAGCGCTCACCAAAGATGATGTCGCCGATTTCCACGAAAGCGTACAGGCCGTTTTGGCTCACCTCGTGGGCATACAATTCGATCACATTTCCCTGGTTATGAAAAATTACCCGGTAGATGCTTTTGTTTTCGTCACTCATAATGGCTTGGTCTGGCTCCCTGGTCCGGGCGCTGCGTTATTCTAAGTGTGTATAGGGGTTGTATGAAAGTGTTTCAAGGCTTATTTAATCTTATCCATACGAATTTCAGGACAAATTCTCCATGACCGATCATCCCGCCGCCGGGCCGCTGCGTATGTTCATTCAGAGGCTGGTCGGAACATATCGGGAAATCCCTGAACACTCGTCGAGCCGGAGCCGAACCCTGCTGACGTTGATCCTGGCGGAAACCTTGCTGGGTGAACGTCTCGTGCGCAGAGCGGCCGGCGTGTCTCCCCTACAGGTCGCGGTAATCGGGCCGACACAGGCCGGCAAGAGTACGGTGGTCAATCTCCTGCTCGGAATCCACAAGGCCGAGTCCAGCCCATTGGCGGCTTTTACCAGGGAACTCAACGGATTCGTGCAATCTCGGCACGGTGAGGATTTCGGGTGGATTGGTGAAATATTTAGTGACGAGCACCTGCGCCTGGAAAAGGTCGAACATCAGGCCGGACCGGACGCCGTGGTCTGGGATACACCTGATTTCGACTCTCATCGCTCGCACGACTACAGGACGCTTATTGCAAAGGTGGGCGGTCTGGCGGACGTCATCGTGCTGGTGGTCAGCAAGGAGAAGTACGCCGACCTATCGGTCTGGGAAACGCTCGATGCGCTCCGCCCGCTCGACCGGAAGCTAGTCGTTTGTCTGAACAAGGTATCCTCAGACCAGGAAGTCCTGGCTGAAGCCGTCCGCGAGCGGTTACGTGAATCGGAATGGGATGACGAGGTTCCTGTTGTCGTTCTGCCCTATACCCCGCAAAAGGACGCCTATCAGTCACTGTCGAAGATACCGGAAGTCGAGTTGTTGAGAAGCACGGTCCTGGACTCGGGGCATCGTTGCGATGAAGCGTGCCGCTTGATTGGCCTCTGTGCCGTCATCGAGAGGAACTGGCTGGATTGGCTGAATCCGGTCATGGCCGAAATCAACGCCGCGAATAGCTGGGAGCGTGAAGTAGGCCGGCGGTTGAACGATGCAATGGCCACATACGAAGAGCAGTACCTCGACCACGCCAGTCACAACGACGCTTTCAAGCAGGCGGTGGTGCAGTTACTGGAACTGCTCGAGATTCCGGCCCTGGCCGGGCCGCTGACAAAAACCCGGAATGTGTTGACCTGGCCGCTGCGCAGATTTACCGGTTTGTTCGACGACGATAGCCACAAGGCCCGGGGAGATGCGGAAGCTACCATCCTGAACGACGTTAGGGATCATGCGCTTTTGTCTCTACATGCCGTGATCGTGCAGGGCACCGACGATCCGGGCCAGGCGGGTGCCTGGTGGCGCAGCTTGAATCGGTCTTATGGCGGGGCCTCGGAAAGCCTGAAACTCGGCTTCATCGATGCCGTTAAGCGATACCAGGCGACATTCGAACCCGAAATAGAGGATGCGGCGCGGTCTCTCTACGCGCGCCTCAAGGAAAATCCCTTGGTGCTGAACACGTTGCGTGCCAGCCGCGTAGCTGCCGACACCGCAGGTGTGATATTCGCGGTCAAGACCGGCACGGTGGGCGTAACGGACGCGTTGCTGACTCCGGCCATGCTGTCGCTGACATCGATGCTGACCGAGAGCGCCGTCGGTCAGTACGTGGAATCGGTACGGGACAACTTGTTGGATCGCCAGCGTGCCCTAGTCCGGGAGCTGTTTCGCAAGGAAGTGCGGGATACCCTGATCGAGCTTCCAAGTCGATCCTCCGCTGCCGGATTGTTTCTTGTCGATGCCGAGGATCTCGACAGGTTGGAGCGCCTGAAAAAGGAGGTTTGCTTTTGAGCAGAGAGTTCCGGGAACAATACGACAAGGTCAGGGCATGGGCGGCCGAGGCTCAAGCTGCGGGTTGGTTGACAGAACGTGACCTCGAAGAATTACACACCATGGAAACCGACTTCGCAACGGAACTCTTCCATGATCGGGACCGCCGGCCCCTGATCGTTGCGTTCTTGGGCGGAACCGGAGTGGGCAAGAGCAGCCTGCTCAATCGGCTCGCGGGGCACCCGGTCGCCAAGGTGGGGGTCAGGCGCCCGACCTCGACCGAGGCAACGATGTATGTGCACCGCAGCCAGGCATTGAATGTCTTTGCCGAGGGCAGTCCCATCGCGGATACGCGGGTCGAATACCATGACGTCGAGGCCCGGCGGGAGGTGGCCTGGCTGGATATGCCCGATATCGACAGTGTCGAGGCCGGCAACCGGCGCCTGGTCCTGGCCTGGCTGCCCTATGTCGACTGGCTGGTCTACGTGGTTAGCCCGGAACGATATCGCGACGACATAGGTTGGCAACTGTTGGAACACCGCCACCGGAAACACCACTGGTTGTTTGTGGTCAATCGCTGGGACGAGGCCGTTGACGTCCAGTTACCCGATTTTGCCGCGGATCTCGTCGCCGCGGGATTCAGCGCTCCCCTGGTGCTGCGAACGAGCTGTACGCTGGCGCGTGACGATGATTTCGATCGGCTCGAGGACATCATCAATAAAGCCATACAAGACCACGGGCTCGCGGAGCTCCAGCGTATCGGAGTGCTGGCTCGGCTGGAGGAACTGGATAAGACTGCAAACGATATGCGCCGCAGACTCGGGTCTTTTAGAGACTGGGAGGTCCTGCGTGACCAGTGCGAGGAACAAATAGGGCGGCGACTTGACATCTATGGGGAACGCCTCGCTGCAGACTTGGAGATCATTGCACAGCAGTATCCCCCCCGGCCGGCAATATGGCGCGCAGACCCGATTCCACCCGTGTTACCGGAACAGCAGATATCGAAAACCATCGGAACGGCCTATACAAACGATCTGATCGCCGACATTTCAGTGGATATGGCGCTCAGGGTCGAGGAAAAGGGTGTCCGGAGCGGACCTTTGCGGGCAAGCCTGCAGGACGCCCTCGACAACGCCGGAGAGCTGATCCTTGCGGAAATTCGCAACGGTCTCGCGGATGCCATGAAGGCTCCCGAGGGAACTGCGCAACGCGTGGCGAGGCGAGCCATGGACGTATCGGTCTACCTGCTGCCCATACTCGCGGGGTTTTGGGTAGCATGGAATGTCGTTTCGCGCTACCAGCAGGGCATCTCGGGTGAAAATGCATTTCTTGGCATCGACTTTGCGGTACACAGTCTATTGATGATCGGACTGTCATGGTTCGTGCCATTCCTGATGTCCCGCTGGCTCCGACCGTCCTTGCGCGATGCGGCGCGGCGCGGCATCCATTCCGGTCTTGGCAAGGCGGCGCATGTCATCAAAGGCTCATTGACACAGGCGCTGGATGTTCTCATCAAGAAGAGGAAGGCACTGTTGGCTGCATTTCCCGAAAAAGTGCGCCCCGGAGGTGAAAAATGACGCGGAGCTTGACAGCCATCTGGCTGATCATTTTTTGCTCTGTCTTGGTCTGGTCCGCCATCTCGCCACGGGATTATCCAACTTGGGTGCTCGAGGTACTGCCGGCCGTCATCGCGCTGATTATCATGGCATCGACGAGAAAGACGTTTCCGCTGACGCCGCTTCTTTATACCCTGATCCTGATCCACTGCGTGATCCTCATGGTGGGCGGTCACTATACTTACGCCGAGGTGCCCGCTTTCGACAGATTGTCCGAGCTGTTGGGCTGGGAAAGAAACAACTACGACAAATTGGGGCATTTCGCGCAGGGATTCACCCCGGCAATCGTGGCTCGTGAGATCCTGATACGCAACGAGGTGGTGAACGGCCGGGTTTGGCTGTCTTTCATCGTGGTATCGATTTGTCTCGCGGTCAGCGCATTCTATGAACTGATCGAATGGTGGGTCGCGATGCTCTACGGCGGATCGGCGGAGCAGTTCCTCGGGACTCAGGGCTACGAGTGGGATACCCAGTCCGACATGGGACTGGCAATGCTGGGCTCGATCATAGCCCTGTCGACGCTGTCGGCGCTTCACGATCGGCAGCTAAAACAGGTCATAAATCAAAACAACAAAGAAGTATAACTATCTGTTATTGATAGAAATACTATTGTTTAGGCAATGTACTCCGAGTCCATTATTTTAGTGCTCAACGTTGGTCGATTCGGCGCTTTTCACGCATCAGCCTTGCCACCCCGTATTCGCCGGAATCAGCTGAATTCGACAGGGCGCCAATCACGCCTTGCTGGTCTGAAACCGACCGATTCTGACTCAGCTTGAATTTTCCATCCAGAGTGTCGATCCGAATACGGAATCCAACGATTGCTTCTAGATGTTTGTCGAGGTGTTTTCCGGCATCGCCCACCTGCCAGGGATTTTGTTTTCCTTGTTCATGCACTTCAGTAAGACGCGACACGATGTCCAGCACGGCGGACTTTTCCTGCAGCAGTTCGAGCGTGCCCCTGCTGTGAACCACCGTGTAGTTCCAGGTCGGCACGTTCGATTGATCGGCATACCAGCCTGGCGACACGTAGCAGTGTGGGCCCTGGAATATAGCAAGCGCGGCTTGACCTTCGTTCAGAGTTTTCCAGTGGGGGTTGGCGCGGGCGAAGTGGCCGTACAGAACGCCGTTCGGGCCGTCTTCCGCATCGATCAGAAAGGGCAGATGAGTAATCTGCGGCGTGTTATCGGCTACCGTGATCAGGATGCCGAAATTGTTTCTGCGCATCAGATCGAAGAGCCTGTCGCGGTCGTGCTCGATGAATTGGCGCGGGATATACATCCTAGTCGGATGGTATTGCCCGTGGCTGCCGGTTTTCATCGATCGCCACGTAGGTGAACTCGGCCTCTGTAACCCTGACCACCTTGCCGGTGAATTCGCCGATCATGCGGCGTTCCGCGAAAACTTCGAGGGCTACCGTCAGCGACGTGTTTCCGATCCGTTTGATGCTTCCGTAGATGCTTACCAGATCTCCAACATAAACGGGTTTTTTGAAGACGAAACTGTGTACGGCTACCGTTGCCATTCGGCCCCTGATGCGCTGCACCGCGACGATGCTGCCTGCGATGTCCGCGTGGGACATGATCCAGCCGCCAAAAATGTCACCGTTCGGATTGGTGTCCTTCGGCATCGGAATGATGCGGATGACCGGTTCGCGGTCCGTGGGAAGGGATTCGGTCTGTTCGGGCATCTTGCGTTCACCATTTTTCGCGATATGGGCGAAGATCGATCTCGAAGGTCCAGGCGGATCGGGGCTGTTCGGAGACCCGCAGCACGGCATCGGCAATATCATTCGGATCTAGAAAAAAATCGTCCGGCTTGTCGGGCATGCGCGCCCGCGTCCTCGGGATATCGATTATGCCGTCTATGACGATGTAGGCGACATGGATGTTTTCCGGGCCGAGATGGCGAGCGAGCGACTGGGCCAGATTGTATTGGGCCGCCTTGGCTGACGCGAATGCGGCAAAACGGGCGCCGCCCCGTTTAGCGGCGGTCGCGCCCATCACGATGATCTTTCCCGCGCCGGCGCCACGCATTCCCGGTAGAACGGTCTCGACGCTGTGAAAGCAGCCCAGAGTGTTGACCCGCCACGCCCTTTCGAACGCATCGGCGTCGATGTCATCGATGCTGCCAAACACGCCGGAACCGGCGTTGTAGATCAGGACGTCGGTGCGTCCGAGAACGCGTTCCACGTCGGCGAATGCGGATCTTATAGATTCGGCTTTGGTCACGTCGCACACGTGCGTGTATGCGCCGGGCAGGGCGTCTTTCAGCGCTTCCAGATTTTGACTGCTGCGGGCGAGCAGGGCGGTGGTGTAGCCCGCCGAGAGGAATTTAGCGCCGAGGGCAAGTCCGTTTCCCGGTCCGGCGCCAACGATGACACAGGTCTTGTCTGACATGAAACACTACTCCCGTATGGAGACCAGTTTGGTTTATATCCTATTCGGACGCCGTGACATGATCACACCGAACGATCGATGATTGTAACTGCATTCTAGCCGGCATTTCTCGTCCGGCGGCTAGGCTTCACTTCGCTCGCAATGACGAGGCAGCGGTTTGCTCTCGGTCAATTTGGGTCGCGGCATCATCTGCGGCACCCTCTATCGCGCTCTCCAACGCGTTCAGGTTTCCGGCGATCCAGGTTATTCGGTTATCGGCGGACGGCGTGCCGCAGAACAGGAGCTGATCTCCGTGTTGCAGCACCGTAGCGGTCTCCGGAAGCATCACCGTTTCCTTTTCTCTCTTCAAAAGAAGGGGAAGCGGGGACGCTTTTTCGCCGGTGCATTTCTGCGCTTCATCCAGGATAACCGACAGGGTGATTTCTGCGCCCTGATAAAGGCTGACCGCCAGGGCAGGGGAGCGGGATCTGGTGAGGATCAGGTTCCAGGTATATGTGTAGTCCCCGCAGGCGCCGCTGATTCTGCTGGCCAGCGTGTTGCTCCACTCTGGATCGTTATCGGGCAGCTTGTCGAGGAACTCTGCCAGCAGCGGATTCACGATGCGGGTTATGATGGTGCGGGCGATGATGTCGCTGCGCTGCATGACGATATGGACGTTCGCTGCTTCGAAAAGCGCGCTGTTGCGCTGCCGGTTCTGGCGAGCCACGATGAACAGGTCAGGATTGATTTCACGCGCGGTCATGATAATAGACAGGTTGTTCGTATCATCGTCGGTGCCGGCGATAATGCCCGCCGTCTGTTCGACGTTGGCTTCGCGCAGCGTCACGGCCTCGGTACCGCGGCCAACGATGGTGTTATAGGGGGCATCCGTCTGTTTGGGATCGAGCTCTACGACGGTTGCCTCGACGCCTTCGAACGACAAGAACCTGTCCACGGCTTTGCCAAAGCGCCCGTAACCGCAAAGAATCCATCGTCCGCGCGGCGGGAACAGGGGCTCTGAAAGTTGCGTACCCGCCGGGCTGGTGAGCCAGCGGCGGATGATGTAGTTGGCCGGTGAATGCAGGGCGGTGGCAAGCCGGTCCGCAAAAATATCGAAAGGGTTAACGATGTCATCGGTGCCGAATGACTCCATATTGATGCCCACGTCGTGGATCTCTGAACGGCAGATCACCGGCAGTTCCGGATGCAGCAGTTTACTGGTTATCGCCACCTTGAGATTGACCTGGTCGCTGCTCGTTACGGCAATCACCCCGGCACAATGGATGTCCATCAGGCCCGCGGAGAGCAGGGAGTCCGGATGCTCGGCATCGGCGCATAGGCCTGGTACGTAGATTTCGAGAGCGGCTAGCGCCAGATCATTGATGCGCTGCTGCTCCTTGTCTATCACGATGGTCCTCGTGCCCCGAGCCGTAAAACCGTCGACCAGTAATCTCCCGGTATCTCCGTACCCGCAAATGATGTAAAACCGCTCGTGGATTCTGTTGACGGCACGTTCGAAACCGCCGCGGGTGACCGCCTGCCGGAATGCCGGTTCCTGGGCGAGTGCAATACCGCGGCCTATGGTGTACAACCACGCGATCACCGAGAAGTATATGCACAGTATTACCCAGAAACGCTGGCCGGCGGTAAACGGGTAGGGCAATTCGCCAAAGCCGATCGTAGAGCCCGTGAAGCTGACAAAATAGAAGGCATGGAAAAAGTCCATGCGCACTGGGTTGCCGTCCTGATCGACGCCGGGGATAAGGGTGAGTCCCAGCACGGCTATGGCATACACACTGATCAAGCTGATGAGCGGGCCGCGCAGGCGGCGGAGCGCCAGGACAAAGACGTGCATCAGCGTCGGGCTTGCACGGTTTCGATAATCAGCAGGACGACGGAAATCACGTTGGCCACGACGGCACCACCTGACAGCGACACGATGCTGCTCATGAAGCCCCCACTCAGTTCCGTTTCCAAAACATGTACGGCTATACCCCAAACGACCGCCGCTCCGATCAATTGCAGATCCGCCACCAGGCTGGCGGCGAGCAACACCGCGCCCATGTGGGTGCGGTCACCGAATTTCATCACGGTGGCGATAAGGCTGACTACCAGGGCGGCAAACAATTCATAGATGTGGTGATGCGCCGGATTTTGAATATCACCCATGACAAACCCGAAGTTCAGGGTCAATGCGAGCATGATGAAGAAAGCGAAGAAAACTTTTTGTAGGTTCATTGTGTAGCCCCGGGTGAACCGGGTTAGTGTCGGTCCGGTTCGTTGTTGTCGAGCTGATAGAATACTATGACCGTCGATATCATAGTACTTACAGGCCTTATTCTATCCAAATGCCTTATCGTGTCCTGGCGGATCTAGTCGTGGTCGTGCATCTGTTGTTCGTGATCTATGCCATATTCGGCGGATTACTGGTATTGAAATGGAAATTCACCGTCTTTCTCCATATCCCCGCGCTGCTGTGGGGGACGGTGGTCGAAGCGACGGGCTGGATATGCCCGCTCACACCGCTCGAGAATCGGTTTCGCATGGAGGCGGGCCAGACCGCTTATTCGGGTGGTTTCGTGGACAATTACGTTGTGCCTGTGCTTTATCCGGAGAACCTGACGCGCGCGGATCAGCTCGTGCTGGCCCTTTTCTTGGTAACGGTTAACATAGTGATTTATGTATTCGTCATTCGCAGGTTGACACGGCGCGGGCAGCCGGTTTGATGAATCGGCCCCTCCTACAGGGAATTTGGCCGGCTGAATTCCTTGTCCAGGAGATACAAAAAAACCGTGGCCATGGCGTCGTGATTTTCCGTGGTCGGATTGTCGTAGACGCTGATCAACTCATACTCATGATCCCGGAAAACTGGAATACCGACCTTGCTCGAGTAGGTCTCGACGCTTGCCAGCCCGACGCCTTGGCGGACGTTTCCCGCATTGCTCCGGAACACGCTGCGGTCCTCGGTCAGGTCGAACAGCTCCACGGACTCCGCGAACGGATGGAGGTGGATGGCGATATAGTGAATTGTCGTGTCGAAAGGTATGGCCATCAGCGAAGTCACCGGTGTGTGATTGACTTCCCGACCGGGCGTGACGGTCCAGTGCCCCGTGAATTTACGCCCGAACTGATCGCTAAAGTTTGAGCCCGCGGTCGAATTGTCGGCTGGAACTCCCGTCAGACAGCCCGGACCGTGCAACGCCGGCTCGATCAGGCCGAGGCCGTAATGGCCGTCAACTCCGCTGATCAGCTTCATGCCGAATGCCGCGGAAACGAAAAGCGGTTTCATCGGCGTGCTCAGATCCCGGTCAAGCACGAAATCAACGACGATCTTGTGGCGTATATTGAAAATTGCGTCTTCGATGTTGTGGTTGAGGACCTGAGAATTCATGAAAAGGGGTTCGTCCGACATCAGCGGGGCGCCGAAACCGTCTGGGAACGCGACCGCGAACTGCCCCTGTGCCAGCGTCATCAGTCGGGAATTGACGTATGGCTTGCTGAGATCGAATGCGGCTCTGTGTTTGTCCGGGTCGATATCCATGTTGACATGGCACATGAATTCACCGGACATGGACGCTTTGCCGTCTTCCCCGACGATTTCCGAGCGGATGGCCCTGATCCACAGGAGCTCAGGTTCTTCGCTGCC
>JAHEIO010000006.1:0-17500 GCA_024639325.1 Gammaproteobacteria bacterium | reverse complement strand
CCGGGTCGATATCCATGTTGACATGGCACATGAATTCACCGGACATGGACGCTTTGCCGTCTTCCCCGACGATTTCCGAGCGGATGGCCCTGATCCACAGGAGCTCAGGTTCTTCGCTGCCGAGCAGAGTGATTTCCCTGGTCTCGTAGGGGCCTTCCATGGAGCGATAGATCCGGTCTACCTCGAATGTCCTTGACAAGAACTCGGCCGAGCGCACCTCATCCGAGCAGTTTGCGGCGGGCGCAACAGCCAGCAGCGCGAAAATCAAACAAAAAATGCGATTCATCTCGAAATACTATGTAAGAGCATGGGGAAACACAACCGGATGCAGGTACACTTCATAACTTGACCCATGGCCGCGCCTTTCCCAGGAATTGGCGCAAAATGCCATATCAGGGGCGCGATTTGGGGTGTGAAAATGGCGCTGCGGGGAATACAATAGGATGCGCAGTGGAAGGTGACTGACTATGCAACAGAAAGAATCGATACAGATCCCCGCTAACGGAGATGTCCGAAATATCGATGGCAATATCTGTATCTACTTCGATGGTTACTGGATCCGATACTACGCGCCGGTCGAAGACAACCTCGTCAACAAGAAGTACTTGATCGAATCTCTTACCCGCAGGACTTTCCATCACACCGAGCCGGGCATCAACACCCCCGGAGAAAAGCTGGATCTCGCGCGCGAATCGTACGAGAAGGAGTCAGACCCCAAACGGAAAAGGGTCAATGGCGCTATGCTCGCAGGCGCCCTGTTCAACCGCGCCACGGATATATTTACCCTGGTGGTCGAACTCGCGGAAAAGGGGGTGCACATCAGCGAAAACAATGAGCTGATGCGTGAATGTGCGGATTGTTTCAAGGAAGCTTTGGAACTCGGTAAAAGTGTCAAGCACCACAGCGGCGAAGAAGGCATCGATGAGCTGTGGGGCGAGCCGTTCAAGGCGTTCACCATGCCAATCGAAAAGTTCTACGAAAGCCGTTACATCAAGATTGCGCAGACCATGCGCGATATCGACACCATTTCCGAATGTATGGTCACGACCTTCGACAGCACAGATTATTTTTCCGGCATAGGCACATTGATCTATGAACTGGCGGAAGCAGCAAAAATGGAGGCCGAGACGATTCGCCGGGACAAGGCGATATTTGACGTCTGGCCAAAGTTCGTCGCCGCCAGCGAGGACTTGGAGGAATTCGAGCCCAACGTACCGGATGTGATGTCGGAAAACATGCACCGTCAGGTTTCGGACGGCCTTAGGTTGATCGATGAAGGGAAAGAGGTGCTCGGTTTCCTTTCCGGCGCACGCGTGCCAATGCCCAAGACAACCCAGGAGTATCTTGACCGGTGCAGGCGGTATACCGAAACGGGTTACTCGAATTAAAAATTTTTTCCTCGCCCAGCCATACATGATCGCGGCGGGCGCCGCTCCCACATCGCAGACGTGAGCCCCGGGTATTGTTGTCGGAAGCCCCCTCTCGCTGATTGACCTGACAAATTTAGCAGCCAATATACTCGAGTGCTGACTTTGAGTTGCCGTCCGGTTGTCTATAATTATCAGAACAGGGGGTGGTAAAACGTCTTAAATCTAATGACTCCCTGTGCTCGAACCAGCCTGATAGCGGAGGTGCATGCGTTATGAGAGAAAGCGAGTTACTGGAGACGCAAGATATCCGGAGTTTTTTCAGTGAGAGCCTGGTCGACTTGATCGATCAGAGAAACATGGAGGTCCGTGACGATACGATCGCGTACCTCACAAACCTGCTTACGAATTTCATGAGATCCGATCGTTTCTACGAATGGACTCCCCAGGGTCCCACATTAACGCCGCTTGCGTTGTTGTATGGCGAGGTACTCAACTCGCCGTCCTCGATGCAAAGGCAGAAGATACTCCGGCGCCTAGGCGATGTGGCGCTGTTCATCGCCGGTATTTTTGCGGAAAGCTTCCACCGAAGATGCTACGACGTCGACTACTACATCGGCATGGGCGGTGCGGCCTATGGCTCGTTGTCCGAATCCATGGATGGCAAAACCTCGGGTCGGGTTCATTCGCTGATGTTCGCGGAGTTGTCTAATTTTTTTAGTGATTTCGTGCAGGTGCTGGGTGAAATCGCCGACTATTCGAATCCGCAGGACGACAGCGGCGTGTTGAAGCTCTATGAATCGTGGATGCGCACCGGCAGCCAGCGCGCAGCCAGAAAACTCGAGCGCGCCGGTATCAATGTTGTAGACACTGGAAGCAATACGCAGCACTGACCGATGCGCCTACACACGCTCCAGTCAAAGCTCGAATCGATTTACGAGTTTCAGGTGGCGCAGCGTATCGATGACTTCCTGACCACCGATTCGGGTTTCGTCTCGGGCTTCACCGACTCCAGCCAGCACGCCCGCGAGCAGGTTCTGCTGCAGCAGGAAGGCAATGACTACCTGCTTAGCCTGTACCTGGATCAGCAGGTGTACAACAGGTTTTCCCAGGCGTCGGTGCCCGAGGCGATGTGCCATCAGCAGGCCAGTGCGTTTTGCCTGGCAGTGGAGGGCGTCAGTCATTTTCTCTACCTGTGCTGGAACGCGGGATTCGAGCGCGAGGTAACGAGGTTGGAGCTGGAGATACAGGCGGAAGTAGATAAATACCTGATGCTGCTGGAATACGCTAACGGTGATTCCGGACAGGTGCATCCCTGGTTGTTCGAGAACTGGCATCTGGAAGTCGGGTTGAGCGAAGAGGAGCAGAGCCGTTACGAGAAAGCGAACACCTATGCCAGCAAGTACTGCCGGGGATTGCAGGAGCGTTACCTGCGAATCGGTCGGAAAACAGAGATGCTCCGTGAATTGAGGAGGTTTTATCGTAAGACCCAGATACAAAAGTTGAATATGATCGACAAGCTGGCGCCAACTATTTCTTAACAAAGTTTAATTTTCCGGTCATCCTCTGGTAAGCCGGTTCGATTTAGGGTTCCACCAGTGAAGTTCGCCATCCGGCGATTTCCAATTTCTCTCACTGGAGGTTTGAACCATGATTAGTAAACTGCTTAACTCGAATCGGCGCGACCAATTCATGGCCGGACTCGCCGTCGTAGCCATAACCGCAGGGGTTATCGGTGTGAGCACCTATGCTCCGGTGATGGCGAAAACCGCCCCCGCCAACGCCACGCTCGCGCGGGTCGACACGGCCGGTTTCGCCGATCTCATCGAGGCCGTAAGCCCAGCCGTGGTGGCGATATCGGTTAAGGGCAGCGCCACGCAGAATCCATTGAGCATGCCGGAGTTTCAACTGCCCCCGGGCTCGCCTTTCGAGGAGTTTTACGATCGATTCTTCAAATACAGAGACCGCGGCAACCACACCGAACCGCGCAAATACAACGCTCAGGGTTCCGGTTTTATCGTCGACCCGGACGGCATAGTGGTCACCAACCATCACGTGGTGAAGGGGGCCGAAGAGATTATGATCATCACCAAGGGGGGCAAGGAGTACGCTGCCAAACTCAAGGGCTACGACGCCAAGACGGATCTTGCCGTATTGCAGGTCGAAACCGATGGGGAACTGCCCTATGTCGTATTTGGTGATTCCGAATCCGCCAGGGTTGGCGACTGGGTGCTGGCGATCGGTAATCCGTTTGGCCTCGGAGGCACGGCGACCTCCGGCATCATTTCGGCCCGCGGGCGTGATATCAATGCGGGCCCCCTTGACGATTTTCTTCAGATCGATGCGCCGATCAACCGCGGCAATTCGGGCGGCCCCCTGTTCAATGCCAACGGTCATGTCATCGGCGTGAATACCGCTATATTTTCTCCGAATGGCGGCAATGTGGGAATCGGATTTGCGATTCCGTCCTCCATGGCGTCCACGATCGTCGATCAGTTGACGAGCAAAGGTCATGTCGAGAGAGGCTGGCTGGGTGTACAGATCCAGGGGTTGACCGACGATCTCGCCGAGAGCCTGGGCTTGAGCGAGGCAAAGGGTGCTCTCGTGTCCAGCATCATCGAGGACAGTCCCGCGCAACATGCCGGCATGCTGGTTGGCGACGTAATAATTACTTTTGACGGCAACGACGTCGACGAGATGCGGGATCTTCCGAGAATCGTTGCGAATACGCCGGCGGACAGTAATGCAAAAGTAGATGTATGGCGGAACGGCAAAGTGCATTCACTGGATGTCAAAGTCGGTGAAAGCGAGCGGGAAACGCCTGTGGAGATCGGCAGCAATGAGCGGAGCTCCAAAGGAAAGCTGGGCCTTGCGCTTGCCGAACTCAACGATGAAACACGCGCACGATATCGGGTCGACGACGAATCTGATGGTGTCGTCGTGGTCAGGGTAGTACCCGGCAGCCCGGCCGCCAAGAAAGGAATCCGTCCCGGTGACGTAATCAAGATGGTGGGAAATTCGGAGGTCGAAAAACCGGATCAGGTGGTTAGAGAAGTAAAAAAGGCCGTTGACGATGAGCGCAAGTCGGTGCTGTTGTTGGTGGAAAGGGACGGATCTGACAGGTTCGTGGCCGTCAGCATCGGGTAACCAGTCAAAAAGCACGTCGCGTGATCACTTTGCGGGTTCAGGCAGGGCGGTATTTTGCGGTCCTGCCTTGCCCGCCAGATTGATATACTTGCTCCATGCGAATGCTCATCATAGAAGATGATCCGGACACCGCGTCCTACATAAAAAAGGGGGTCGAGGAAGCGGGTCATAGCGCCGATCACGCGTCCCAGGGAAAGGACGGATTGTTGCTGGCGAGCACCGAGCAGTACGACGTGCTGATAATTGATCGCATGCTGCCGGAGATGGATGGACTCACGATTGTAAAAACCATCCGCGCTTCCGAAAACACCACGCCTGTCTTAATACTTAGTGCCCTGGGAGAAGTCGATGATCGTGTCCACGGGCTCGAGGCCGGGGCGGACGACTATCTCGTAAAACCATTTGCGTTTTCCGAACTCATGGCGCGTCTCGAAGCGCTGCGTCGCCGCAAGGAGGTCGAGGCGCCGGTTACCAGACTTCATGTAGATGACCTCGAGCTCGATCTGCTGAGCCGTGAGGTCAAGCGGGGCGGTCAGCTGATCGATTTGCAGCCGAGAGAGTTCCGTTTGCTGGAATATCTCATGAGGCATCATGGACAAGTGGTGACCAGGACGATGCTGCTGGAGAAAGTCTGGGACTATCACTTCGATCCGCAGACAAATATTATCGATGTTCATATCAGCCGCCTTCGTGGCAAGATTGACAAAGGTTTCGATAAACCGCTGCTTCATACCGTTCGGGGCTCCGGCTATGTCCTCCGCGTCTAGCCCGCATTTCTCACCAGGCGGCGATGAATGCTTTTTAAGCAAACTCTGCTTAATTCAGTATTTCGTCATTGCGAAAGGAGTGAAGCTTTCAAGCACTGTTGTCCTACAAGAACTTCTGGATTGCCGCGTCCTGCCAAGCTTCCCTCGCAGCTTCGGCACGCAATGTCACGACTAATCAGAGCTTCCTTGAGCATTGCAGACATTGAGACATTGAGGTCTATGTACTCGTCCAAAAAGCAGCGTGTCTTGAAAACGCCTAGCCCGTTCTCCTAATCAGCGCAGGTTGAGGCATGGAAGACCTGAAGCGGCTGCTGTCGAGTTCCACATTCCGTCTGACCCTTGTGTACATGGCGCTGTTCATGGTGTCCGTTGTGGTGCTCCTGGTTTTTATCTACTGGTCTACGGCGGCATCGATCGAAAGGCAGGCCGACGAGACAATCGAAGCGGAGATACGGGGACTGGCGGAACGATACGATAGTGATGGCCTGTCGGGCCTGAGCGCACAGATTGGAGAACGACTTCGACGCCAGCAGCCGGGTGACGCTTCCATTTATCTGCTTGCCAACTCGCGTTTTTCGCCACTGGTCGGAAACCTCAGCGGCTGGCCCAGCAGGAAAGCCGATGACTCCGGCTGGATCGATTTCCGGCTTGGTGATGACAGCAGCGGCAAGGTACACATGGCCCGGGCACGGGTCTTCAGGGTTCGCGGCAATTTTCACCTGCTGGTTGGCAGGAACATGTCCGAACTCGCAAAGACGCGTCAGACGATCACGCATGCCCTGATTTGGGGCAGCCTGATCATGTTCGGACTGGCCCTGCTGGGCAGCGTGATGATGAACCGCAGCGTGACCGGAAGGATCGACACTATCAACCGGGCCAGCAAGGAGATCATGAGCGGCAACCTGGCAAGGCGCATTCCCTCGCGTGGCAGCGGAGACGAATTCGATCAGCTGTCGGAAAATCTGAACCACATGCTGGACCAAATCGAACTGCTGATGGACGGCGTGCGAAGGGTTTCGGACAATATCGCGCACGATTTGCGCACCCCGCTCAGCCGTCTGCGTCAGAGGCTCGAAACGGCCCGTGAAGGCAACGGCAATGAGGAATCGCGCATGGATCTGTTGGATCTGGCGCTGCAGGAAGCAGACGGCATGCTAAAAACGTTCAACGCTTTGCTTCGCATCGCCAGAATCGAGTCCGAAACGCTTCAGTCAACGTTCACTAAAGTTGAACTTGCAGGATTGCTGCGTGACGTAGTCGAACTTTATGAGCCGGTAGCCGAACAGAAATCACAGACAATCGAAGTCGCTGGTGAAACCCTCGTATGGATCAGCGGCGACCGGGATCTGCTGTTTCAGGCCGTTGCCAACCTGTTTGACAACGCCATCAAGTACAGTCCGGCGTCGAGCGCAATTCGGGCCGAACTCGGCACTACCCGGTTGGAACTGTGTGACAGCGGTCCCGGAATTGATGAAGCTGAACACGACAAGGTGTTCCAGAGGTTCTACCGTACGGATGCCAGCCGCAGCACGTCTGGCAGCGGTCTAGGGTTGAGCCTGGTCAAGGCGGTGGCCGCGCTGCACAAAATAGATATCGAGCTGACCAACATGGAACCGGGTCTCTGCGTCACGCTTGTCTTCGACAAGCTGATGATTACGAAGCCCGGTAGACAAAATAACTAGCCCGCATTCGCCTGATCCCGGGTCTGGGCAGTGCCGGCAAGCTCTTGCGATCGTTGTCCGAGCGGTATCGGGTATCCGATAAGCGTGCCCTGCGCATAGTCGATGCCGATTTCCTTGACCACATCCATGATAGCCTGGTTTTCCACATGTTCGGCGATTGTGTCGACCAGCATGACGTGCCCCACATCCTTGATGGCAGCTACCAGAGCACGGTCGACACTGTCGGTGACGATATTTTTTATAAACGAGCCGTCTATTTTCAAAAAATCGACGGCGAGATCCTTGAGATACGCGAACGAACTCAGTCCGCTGCCGAAGTCATCCAACGCGAAATAACATCCCAGAGACTTGAGCTCGCAGATGAACTGACGGGCGTTGCGTAAATTGGACACCGCGCTGGTTTCGGTGATTTCGAAGCAAATCTTGGAGCCTCGCACCCCGTGACTGTTGAATTGCAATTTAATGTAATCGAGAAAATCGGTCTGGCTCATCGATGGCCCGGAAATATTGATCGCATAGATGGTGGTGTCCGAAGCCGCGCCGTCTGCGATGATGCTGAGGCACTCCTGGACCACCCAGCGATCGACGGCATTGATCAAACCGTACCGTTCGATTGCCGGCAGGAAGTTTCTAGCAGGTATCACCCGTCCGTCCTCATCGAACAAACGGAGCAGCACCTCGACCCGCCGGACATCGCCGGACTCGTGCGTAACGGGCATGATTTCCTGCTGATATAGTGAAAGCCGGTTGTGCTTCAGTGCCTGGCTCAGGTGGCTCACCCAGTACATCTCCTTGCGCCTGGCGTTGAGCTCCGTATCAGTTTTGCGGTAGACGTGGACCCGGTCCTTGCCGAGATCCTTTGCCGTGTAGCACGCCATGTCAGCTGCACTCATCATGACTGATGCGTTCTCGCTGTCTTTGTCCATCTCCGCGGCGCCGATGCTGATGCTCACTTCAAAGATCTGGTTTTCCCAGGTGAACCGGGCGGCGTGTATAGTCCGCCTCAGTTTTTCGGCGATGATCACTGCCTGTCTGAGATTGCACCGATGCAGTAAGATCGCAAACTCGTCGCCACCCAGACGCGCGATGAAGTCACCGCTACGGATATTTTTGGACAACAGCATGCTGATGCGCTGAAGCAGTTCATCGCCGGCATGGTGCCCGCATGTATCGTTGACGACTTTGAATTGATCGATGTCGATGTAAAGAAGAACATGGCTGATTTTCTGCTGCTTCGCAGATTTAAGGGCAAGATTGAGGCAGCGCTCGAATTCACGCCGGTTCATTGTGTCCGTCAGCGCGTCGTGAGATGCAAGGTAGGTCAGTTTGCGCGTCAGAGACAGGATTCGTGTTGCGTCCCGCATTACGACAACGGAACCGATCGACCGTTTCTCGGCGTCCTTGATTGCGGCCATGCTGTATGCAACATCCCTGTTCGGTCCCAGCCGGACGGAATGCATTTCTTCAGTACGGATGCGCTGCTGCCAGTGCCTGTAGATATTGGCAATCGGCAGGTTGGTATTCTGGTCCAGCGCATGGAACACCCGCTCCAGGGGCTGTCCTTTCCCGTCAGCCATTTCGATACCGGTCATTTTCTCCGCAATGGGATTCATGTAGGTAACACAGTTGGAATTACTCGTCGTTATAACCCCGTCTCCAATCGAATGGAGGGTGACCAGGGCGCGCTCTTTTTCCTCCAACAACAACTCTTCGGTGACCTTGCGATCCGTGATGTCCAGCAGGTAGCCGTCGACACTGGTAATGTTCCCATTCGAGTCCCTCACCGGTATGGTTCTTTCGAACACCCACTTCGTTTCTCCATCCGGCAAAACGACGCGGTAGTCCATTTCAACGAAATCACGCTCGAAGTTCTGAGGGTTATGGAAGCCCAGATCGTTGACTGTTTGCCGGTCGTCGGGGTGAACGTATTCCACATAGGGAGTGCCATTATTCATCATGTCGTCAGCATCGAGGCCCCATAGCGAAACATTGGGTGACGCGTAGTGCACCGGCCAATCCGCGCGGGCCACCCATCGGAAAACCAGAACCGGCCCCCGAAGGAATAGTTTTCGTTCCTGCAGCAGGCCTTCTTCGGCGACGTTTCTTTGTTCTATTTCCCTGTTTAATTCAGCGTTCGCCTGCCAAATGTCTTCGACGAGGTGTTCATTCCGGAGGCGCAGTTTCACGTTTTCCAATACGCTTTTGTGCGCGTTTCTTCCCGCCACGTAAAGGCATCCGACAAAGGCGATGATGGCAAGCACGAAAAGATTCGACGACTCGGATTCGTCCAGCAGAAAGCGGATGAATACAGGAGCGAGAAGGCCTGTCAAAAACAGCATATTGGCCTTGAGCGACGATGAATAGGATGCCGTGCTTACTGCCCCAAGGCCACCCAGCAGCACCAGCAGGAATACCTGATGGAAAATGGGCCAGGTGGAGTCATAGACCAGTCCAAGCAGTCCCCAGCTGAGCCCGCCGAGCGCCGTACCAACAAGCCCCCCCGTCTCCCACGGCTTCAGGTTCGTTATAGTGTCCACCTGGGCCAGGAAACGATTGATGTAAAAGGTTCTAGCGAATACCACTAAGAGCAGCCAGAGAGCCCAGGAAAGAATCAGCGTGTGATTCAGAACACTCCACATTGCGATCAACGTGATGCCGATCGCAATAAGGGTCAGATACTGTAAGGTCAATCCCTGCTGGTAGAAGAGTATCAATACGTGCCGGCGCACCGAATCGTCTTCCGAACGCGCCGATTTCAATGACAGGGGGCCGGCGCCTTCGTTCACGTGTTTGTTCGCAAGCAAACTGATGTCAGCATTCGCTGGAGCTGTCCATACATAAGGCTGTTGTTCTTGCGCTTGTCCGGCATTCTTTTTAACTGTTTCGCAGATACCATTCGTATTCGAGGGGCGTGGTTTCTTCGGCAAAAAGCTCAGATTCCTGCCTCTTGGTCGCCATGAAGAGCTCACAGAAATGCCCGCCGAGGTATTCCGGCAGGATCGTCGCGGTTTCGAATCGTTCGATCGCCTTTCGCCAGCTGTCCGGCAGTCTGGTGGCGCTGCCGTGCTCGTTCGTTTCACCGGTTGTCACCGGCGGTGGTTCCAGTTCATTGGCCAGACCGTGGTGTATTCCTGCGAGCACGCAGGCGGTGAGTAGATAGGGATTGGCGTCGGCGCCTGCCACCCTGTGCTCGATTCGCGTAGCGTCCAGGTGACCCGCGGGAACTCGCACTGCCACGGTCCGGTTGTTGAACCCCCAATTAGGTATCATCGGGACATACATGCCCGGCGAGAAGCGGCGATACGAATTGGCGCCCGGCGCGAGCACGAGCATGGATTCCGGCATGGTGGCCAACAGCCCGGCGACCGCGCTTCTCAGGTGCTTGTTATCCACCCCACCCGGGGCAAATACATTATTACCATCCGGGTCGACAAGACTGATGTGCACATGTGTACCGTTTCCGGCCTGTGCCCTGAAGGGCTTGGGCATGAAGGTGGCGCTGAATCCATGCTGTTCCGCCGTTCCCTTGATCAGTCTCTTCAACCACAATCCGTGTCTGCACGAGGCTTGAGCGTCTGCCTGATGGTGCAGGTTGATTTCGTACTGACCCGGGGCATACTCTGCGACAGCGACATCCCCCGGGATGTTCTGGACCCGAGTGGCTTCCATTACGTCATCTATGAAATCGCAGTAGTCGTCCAGATCGGCGATGCTGTAGACCTGGGTCGCCTTCTGGCGCCTGCCGGAAACCGGTGATATTGCACGCCGGGGTTCGTTGTCGCGGCTAAGTTTATTATCGATGAGATAGAACTCGAGTTCGATTGCAACCACGGGTGTGAGACCTATTTCACGAAAGCGGGCGACAATACTGTCTACGATACATTGCGGATCTCCAGCATAGGGTGTTCCATCCGGCTGCCGCATCACCATTTGAAGCTGTGCGGTCGGCCGCTTTTTCCATGGAATCCGGTACAGCGTATCCGCCACGGGTACGCACGCATAGTCCATGTCCCCTGTACGCAGACCGATGTCCGAATACTCCGACGTAGCGCCGGTGATGTCGGAAGCGAACAGGGACTTGGCCAGCTGTATTCCGTGTTCGAAGACATGCTCGAGTGCATCGGGGTAAATGCGCTTGCCCCGGTATATCCCGTTGAGGTCGGCGATCAGCAGATCGACGGCCTTGATGTCGGGATTGTTTTCGAGGAATCGTCGGGCTTCAGTAGTTTCTGCGTTTTTTATCAATTCAAGTTTTTATCGCCGGTCCTGCCCGTAGAATGCAAAAGGATGAGCAGGGTCCGTGCAAGACCCGTAAACAGACTGTCCACTCAGATAATGGTAGCACGTCGGGCGGCATCCATCCCCGCCGGCGCTTTTAGATATTCGGGCTAGCCCACATCCCTCAGTTTGTAGTAGAGCATTGCCACCGCCAATGTGGGCCAGCGCAGGTACCGCCCCCCCGGGAAATCGGCCGTGGGGACCCGGGCGAAGGTGTCGAATTTGCCCGAATCGCCGGCGACGGCCTCGGCTATGACTTTTCCGGCCAGCGTGGCCATCGCCACACCGTGCCCCGAATAGCCCTGGGCGAAATATACGTTTGCGCCAAGGCGGCCGAAGTGCGGCATGCGGTTGAGCGTAACCGCCAGGGTGCCGCCCCAGGCATAGTCGATTCGGGTCTCATGCAGGTCAGGATAGATCTTGAGCATGTACTTGCGAACGAATGACTTCAGGTCCACGGGAAAGCGCCGCGTATAGTTTTCGCCTCCGCCGAACAATAGTCGCTTGTCCGCGGAAAGTCGGAAATAGTTGATGACGAACTTGGAATCCGCGACGGCGACGTCATCCCGAATAAGCTGCCGTGCCCGCGCCCTACCAAGCGGCTCCGTGGCCAGAATGAAATTGTTGATGGGCATGATCTTGCCGTTGATTTTGGTCTCGAGGCCGTCGAGGTAGCCATTGCATCCGATGACGAGTAGATCCGCACGGACGATTCCCCGTGCGGTATTCACGGTTACCCGACCGTCGGCTGCATAGTGGGTCACCTTAGATCCCTCGTAGAGCCTGGCTCCCCGTTCGGAGGCGCCGCGAGCGAGCCCTAGAACGTAGTTGAGCGGGTGAAGGTGGCCCGCATCCCTGTCGAGCCAGCCGCCGTGGTAGGCATCGGTGCCGAGGATCTCTCTCATTTCAGCCGTAGACACGCTGTCGATGTGTTCATAGCCGTAGTCGTTGCGCAGTTTGTCGACATAGCGATGGGCATCGTCCACGTAAGCCCGCTTGTGCATGGGATGCAGTATGCCGGGCTTCAGATCGCATTGGATCCGGTATTTTTCTATCAGGTGCTTTGCCGTGGCCTTTGACTCTTCGGCGAGTTCCCAAAGCCGCCTTGCCTCGTCTCTGCCGAGCATTTTCTCCAGTTCGTCCTGTGCCTTGCGCTGTCCGCTGCCCAGCTGTCCGCCGTTTCGCCCGGAAGCGCCCCAGCCGATACGCTCCGACTCGAGTAACACCACGTCGTAGCCGCGCTCGGCTAGGTGCAGCGCGGTCGATACGCCGGTGAACCCGCCGCCGATAACACACACGTCGCACCTTACAGTGTCCTCAAGGACTGGGTGGTCCGGAACAAAGTTGGCCGTTGCCGCGTAGTAGGAGTCGGTGTGCGCTCGTGGTTTCACTTAGCGCAGTTGTTGCTGGGTGAGATCCAGGCACCTCGCCGCGGCTTCCACCAGTTCATCGATCTGTTCATGGTTGATGACCAGGGGAGGGGAAACCACCATCTTGTCGCCCACCGCTCTCATTACCAGGCCGTTGTCAAAACATATGTCCCTGCACCGGTTGCCGACACCCAGTGCCGGGTCGAAAAATTCGCGAGTGCGTTTGTCCTTGACCAATTCCAGTGCACCGAGCAGGCCCAGGCTCCGGGCTTCTCCTACCAGGTCATGGTCAGCCAGCTCCGACCATTTCCGGCGGAAATAAGGGGCGACCTCCTGTTCCACGCGCTCCACGATCCGTTCTCTTTGCATGATCCTGATATTTTCCGCGGCCACTGCGGTGCACACCGGATGCCCGGAATAGGTGAACCCGTGGGCGAATTCACCGCCTTTATCGACAAGGACATCAGCCAGTTTTCCACCGACCATAACGCCGCCTATGGGCAGGTAACCCGACGACAGCCCCTTGGCCACGGGCATCAGATCAGGCGTCAATTCGAAGTAGTCCGACCCGAACCATTTTCCGGTCCTGCCAAAGCCGCAGATTACCTCGTCCGCGACGAGCAGGATGTCATACTCGGCACAGATGCGTTTGATCTCGGGCCAGTAAGTTTTCGGTGGGATGATCACGCCGCCGGCGCCCTGGACCGGCTCCGCGATGAACGCTGCGACGTTATCGGAGCCCACTTGTTCGATGCGTTCGGACAGCGCCCGGGCCGCTTTGATGCCGAACTCGTCAGGGTCGAGATCGCCGCCCTCTCCGTACCAGTAAGGCTGTTCGATGTGTTCAACGCCGGGCATGACCACCACGCTCTGCTCGTGCATCGTTGTCATGCCGCCCAGCGTGCCGGCGGCTATGGTGCTGCCGTGGTAGGCATTAACGCGGCTGATGATGATCTGTTTCTGCGGTTTGCCATGCAGGTCCCAATAGCGCCTGACCATGCGCACCACGGTGTCGTTGGCTTCCGATCCTGAATTAGTGAAGAAAATCCGGTTGAAGTGGGGCTGGGTGATTTCCGACAACAGCTCGCTGAGCTCGATCAGGGGCGGATGGCTGGTTTGAAAAAAACTGTTGTAGTAGGGGAGCTGCCGCATCTGCTCCATGGCAACCTCAGCGAGTTCTTTGCGACCGTAGCCAATGTTGACGCACCACAAGCCGGCCATGCCATCCAGGATGCGGTTTCCGTCCGAATCCCACAGGTACACACCTTCGGCGCGCACGATGATCCGGCTGCCTTTCTGATGCAGGTTTTTGTAATCGGTGAACGGGTGCAGGTGATGGCGTGAATCCAGCTCCTGCCACCTTGTGGTCAGCGCATGGGTGTCTGAATTGTTCATCTAGATGTCTCCACTGATTCCAGAATTACGGGCGAGGCGCGCGGCGGGCGCTTCGTTCGGGTGCAATATGCCGTCGATCCCAAACTTCGACTCGTGGCGGTAGTGACTTCTCATTTGTCTCGCCCTTGTAAGGTAAACGGGTTATACGTTAAGCAGCAGAAACTGCCTTTCCCATGGGCTGATCACGCGTCTGAATGCCTCGACTTCGGTTTCCTTGATCGCGCTATACACCGCGCTGAACTTCTTGCCCAGGGTGTCCCTTAGCTGGATGTTTTTATCGAGGAGTTCGAGCGCGGCGAACAGGCCGTGTGGCAGTTCCATCGGGAGATGATAAGCACTGGTCGCAAGGGGTTCGGTGGGTGTGAGCATCTCTTTCATGCCCAGGTAGCCGCACGCAAGAGACGCGGCAATGGCGATATAGGGATTGGCGTCGGCGGAAGATAATCTGTTTTCCACGCGCCGGGCACCCGGGCCGGAGTGGGGAACGCGAAGGCCCACGGTGCGATTGTCATACCCCCACTGCAGGTTGATGGGCGCTGCACCGTGTCGGACTATTCGACGAAAAGAATTTACGTAGGGCGTTAAAAATGACATGGCGGACGGCAGATATTTCTGGAGTCCCGCGATATGCGCCAAAAAAAGTTTGCTGACCTCCCCGTTCTCATCGCGGAAAATGTTTTCTCCGGTCTGGTCATCGACCACGCTCTGGTGAATGTGCATGGCGCTGCCCGGCTGCTCTTCCATGGGTTTTGCCATGAACGTTGCGTATACGTCGTGTCGCATTGCCGTTTCGCGCATCGTTCGCTTGAATAAAAATGCCTGATCGGCGAGCACCAGGGGGTTGCCGTGAGTCAGGTTGATTTCCATTTGCGCGGCGCCGGCCTCGTGGATCAGGGTGTCGATTTCGATGTTCTGTGCTTCGCAAAAACCGTAGAGGTCTTCGAACAATGGATCGAATTCGTTTGCGGCGTCAATGCTGAATGCCTGGCTCCCGGACTCGGGCCTCCCCGAACGTCCCACCGGAGGTTCCAGGGGATAATCCGGATCGAGATTGGGTTTGATCAGATAGAATTCGAGTTCCGGAGCAACTACCGGACGCCAGCCGGATTTTTTGTACAGTTCGACTATTTTCTTCAGTACGTACCTGGGTGCAATCTCCACGGCGCGGCCGTCCAGATAGAATCCGTCGTGGATGACCTGCGCCGTGGGATCCTTGGCCCAGGGCACGATGCGTAACGTATCCGGATCGGGACGCATCTCCATATCGATATCGGCTTCGTTGGTGATCCCCAGTTCGTACGGCCGATCCGTGTATCCGCCCGTTACGGTCTGCGCGAACACGCTCTCGGGCAGTCGCATACTTCCCTCGCTGGCGAACTTGTCCGCCGGCATGATTTTGCCGCGGCTCACTCCAGCCATGTCGGGGACGATACATTCGACTTCGGTAATTCGATGGTCCTTCAGCCACGTTACGATGTCATTCATGATGATTCCGGTCTGGTGCAATATGCGGGTTAAGCACCTGCTCGCCGATGATCCGCATGCCGTGCAAAATATCGGTCTTGATCGCCTCCTTCAGTACCCTGCGGTTTCGCGACTGGATGGCCTCGATGGCTTTCTGGTGCTGATCAATCAGGCGGGATGTACCCCAACGCCCGACCACGGTGCGCATGAAAGGTCCGAATTGCAGCCAGAGGCTCTCTATCATCGACATGTACACCTGCTGCGGAACCGAGGTGTAGAGTGTGAAATGAAACTCCTGGTTGGTCTGCATGTAATGTTCGACGTTACCGCTTTCCATAGCGCCACCGCAGCGCTTATCCAGTTCAATCAGCAGTGCCAGACGTCGATCATCGATCCCGGGCAAAGCGCGCGTCGCCGCCTCAGGTTCGAGGGCGAGGCGTGCACGGCAGATCTCGTCAAAGGTCTCCGGGCTCATGGTCGGTACGGCGACACGCCGGTTAGACAGCTTCATCAGGGCGCGCTCCGCAATGAGCCGACGCACCGCGTCACGCACCGGCATCGGGCTTACGTTCAGCATTTCGGCCAGGCCGCGCAAGGTGACGGGGCGCCCCGGCGCGAGCTGTCCCCGCACCAGTGCCGTTCGCAGTTCGCGATACACGCGTTCCTGAACGGTGACGAATCCACGAGCCTGCGGATCCGCATCCTGCAACCGCTGGATGATAGTTTTCGGATCGAAGTTCATTTTGTGATCACATTATACCGGAATCGGTCAGTTTCGCGCGAGGCCGGCAGGGCGGGCCGGGACAGTCTAAACTTGCATAATGAAGCATCCATCACACCAGCGCCGAGATGTTGCACGGCGCGGTACATAGTTCAGCTGGGCGTCTAAGTGGCCCAGGAAATTGCGTCTCGCTGAGTGCATGGGAATAGTCGATGCGGCCATATTGTCAGTATCTGATAGATCGGTTAGTGTTCGCGTCTCACGGCGCATCAGTTGTTTCCGATTTGGCCAATTCATCGACCGTCTTGTCTTCCATGCGATTGCTTTGTCTTGCCGCGGTTTTTGCGTGGAGTGGCGGTATCTCTGCAGCGCCGCCCGTCGTAGATACACATGACTTGAACTGCGGTAACACATTTCCATGCCCGCCCGAGATCCAGCGGCGGGTGGATTTCTGGGTGATGGTGTTCAGGGCGTGGAACACCAATCAGATCGTTTTTCACGATGCCAATCGGCCCGAGCGCGTCTATTCCGTCAAAAAAACAAAGTTCACGTGTAGTCGTAGAAAGCCGGCAAGGAGCGTCGAACGGGAGCGCGCTCGCATCAAGAAAGGCCTGCTCGGCGTGGCTAAGAAATTGACCCAGGCTTCACCGCGCTACACCAGTGAGGAGAAAACGCTGCTCACGTTGTTTCCAAGTAAAAATGCCAAAGTGGTGCGGACGGCGGCGGAGAACGTTCGCTGCCAGCAGGGCAACCGTGATCGGTTTGTCGCGGCCCTGAAAAGATACGAGACCTACAAGGACCATGTCCTGAATGTCCTGGGTGAAGCTGGATTGTCGAGAGACATCGTTTACCTGCCGTTCGTCGAATCGGCTTACAACCCGAGGGCTTACTCGCGTGTGGGCGCTGCCGGACTGTGGCAGATCATGCCGCGGACGGCCCGCACTCTTGGATTGCAGTTGAGTGCGACCATCGACGAGCGCTTCGATGCAGAGGTGTCAACCTGGGCCGCCGCTCGTTATCTCAGGCATAGTACGGACACTCTCACGGCAAGGGCGAAGGAGATCAATCCGGCAGTAACCAGTGCCCAGATCAATCCGTTCGTGATCACTTCATACAACTACGGTCTCGCCGGTATGCACCGTGCCATGGATCAGGTCGGGCCCGACTATATTGCGGTTCTGAGTAAATATAAATCCCGCAGCTTTCGGACGGCGGTGCGTAATTTCTACGCCAGTTTCCTGGCCGCCCGACACGTCGCCCAGAATTCGAACAAGTATTTCGGCAACATCAAGGCCGACGATTCATTCAG
>JAHEIO010000345.1 GCA_024639325.1 Gammaproteobacteria bacterium | reverse complement strand
CCCAACTTTTTCGCATCGGCGAGGCGATTTCCTCTCTTATGCTCGGGGATTTCGCGATTTTGGCGTCATTGAAAAAGTTGAGTTCTGGCTACGTCAGGCCGAGCCCGAGGAGTTCGAACACGCGACGTTGCAATGCCGTGGGCAAGGTCACGCGCTCGAACTCCACGTCCGAACCTGATGACCAACGGACTCGATTTTTGCACAGCGTCGCTAAGTCCTTCAGCAAACATTGAAAGCTCTGCACAGGATATCCGTCTGCCGTGCGACGCGATTGCTCCTTCTGCTTGGCCGCCTCCGATCGAGGTGCCGGCGCGACGATCGATTTCCGCGTCGCTTCCGCCGCTTCGCGCTCGTGATCGTCAAACAACAGCTCCGACAACGCGCCGCGTAGATGCCATTCCACGTAATAGGCCAGCATGCACAAAAACACGTGAGCACGAATCCGGTCGTCCTTCCAGTGATAGATCGGACGCACTTGCAAGTCCACCGACTTCAGCGAGCGAAACGCCCATTCCACTTGTGATAAGTCCTTGTACGCCGACACCGTTTGTTCCGCCGACAGCGTCGTCTGTGACAGACTCGTGCGGATGACATACAGCCCGTCCAACGCGGCTTCCTGCGCAATGTGCTCGTCGCGGCGCCGATAAGAAAACGAATCGTCTTCGATCGTCAATTCGAAATGCTTTTGCATCTTGGTGCTCTTCAGCTCGCGGCCGATGCGCAGACCGATCTTGTCTTTGCCACGGAGCGGTTGCTTCGCCCGCGACACGGCTTGGACCACTGCATCTAATTTCTTCTCCGCGGCAGCAAGTAATTCTTTTCGCTTGCGTGCCCGTTCCTCTGCCAGCAGTGGGTTGCGGCATACGATCAACCGCTCGTCCGGATAGTCCACCGACGTGACTTCCGCCAAGTCGCGCTCGTCGAACAACGACAACTGAATCGTATTTTTCTCGACCAGCTTTTTGATGCTGGCGTTCCGTAAGGCCGTGATCCAATCCAATCCCTCCACGTCACGCAAGTCTTCGTCGATCCGCTTGCTGGTGATCATGCCGCGGTCGCCAACCAGCACCACGCGCTTGATGCCGAACCGACGGCGGATGCTGTTGACTTGAGCCGTGAAGGTGGTGGGATCGGCCGTGTTGCCGGAGAACACTTCAATCGCCACCGGACAACCATCCGGAGCGCACAACAAGCCGTAGACAATTTGCGGTTCGCCGGGTTTGCCATCGCGGTTATAGCCCATCTTGATCAATTCGGATTGTCGTCCGGTGTAGTAACTGGAACTCACGTCGTAGAGCACGAGCGTCCCTTCTTCCAGATGCTTCTTGGCGAGTTTGTTTTCAATTCGTTTCTGTCGGGCCAGCAGCCAATCGAGGGCTTGGTACAACTCGGGCGTCTGGATGTCATGCAGTTGCAATTCGTCAGCCAGCGTGTGCTCCGCCGTTTCGGCTTGCAGCCCGGTGAGGTTCGCGAGTTTGGAACCAGGCGCAATGATCCGCAACACGATCATGGCGATGACCAGTTGCGCTTCGCGACAAGGTTTGGAGGCGATGAGACGATCGAGTCCGATCTTTTGCAGCGTGCCGAGGGTGGCGACGACATGGCCGTGCGGGAGGCTGCGGACGATTTCGAAGTCGTCGTTTCCGACGGGTAGCGGTTCACCGGCGAGCCGTTTTCGTATGACATCGATCAAGTCGTTGGGCAAGTCGGAGAGATTTCCAACGGTGAGATGTTTGACTTTGCCATCTTCGCGATACGTGTGACGAAGGAGATGAGTGACATAGGTTTTCCCCTTGTACTGTTTCGTGATGGTGGCCACATGCACGGCTCGTTTGTGAGTGCTCATGCGTGCATGTGTAGCCGCGCTGAGAACCGCGCGCAACCCCTCTTCTGGGGCCTTCTTCTGGCTACCACTATTGCCACACACTTCAGACGCAGCGGGTGGCCATCCAATCTCGCCAGCACATTTTCTGGCTACATTTGGAAATGCGAATCCGCCACAATCCCACGTTATCGCCGAGTCTTAAGCAGATAACGACTTCAAGCCGTAAAAAAGTTGGG
>JAHEIO010000134.1:6016-7480 GCA_024639325.1 Gammaproteobacteria bacterium | reverse complement strand
ACATCGAGTCGCTGCGGGACGTGCCTCGATTCGCCGACGCGGCGATCCGCTGTCTGAAGCAAGGGATTCCCATCGTGGTCCAGAAAGCGGGCAGCTCCGAGATCGGCTCGCGGTTGACGGTAACCCATACCGGCTCGCTCTCCGGTGCCGACGAGTTGTACCAGGCGCTGTTCGACCGACTGGGCGTCGTTCGTGTTTCCTCGCCGGTCATGCTGCTGGAAACCCTGAAAATGCTCACCGTCGCGGGCGCGCCGGAGGGAAACCGGGTAGCGGCGTTCACCTGCTCCGGTGGCGACGCCACCATGATCGCGGATCAGGGTGAAAAGCTCGGTCTGTCGTTTCCCCAACCCAGTCCCGAGGTAGCAAAGGATCTGGAAAAGCGGCTCCCCGAGATCGCGACCGTGTCCAATCCGCTGGACTACACGACCCCGCTATGGGGCAACGACAGCCAGCTCCCGGACGTGATCCGCTCGATGCTGAGCGACGGCTACGATTCGGCGCTGATGGTGCAGGACTACATCGATCCGGATGTGGGCGCCAGCGACAAGGAATACGTCGCGGACACCCGTTCATTCATCACCGCCACGAAGGAGGCCGGCATCCCGGCCGCCATATGCAGCTGCCTGCCGGAAAACCTGGACGGCGGGGCGCGGAGCATGATGATCGAAGGCGGCATTGCGCCCCTGCAGGGAATCCAGGTCGCTCTGAACGCGCTGTCCAATGCCGCGGTCCACGGTATGCGCCGGGCCAGGGTGCTGTCGGGGCGCGATGATGTCGTACTGGCGCTGCCTCCGCCGCCCGGTTTGTTGGGTAGTACCAAGGTACTCGATGAGTGGCAGGGCAAGCAGCGGCTGCAGGCCGCGGGCATTGCCGTGCCGAATGGCATGCTAGCAAAGGCCGAGGACGCCCCGGATGCGGCGCACCGGATCGGTTTTCCTGTGGCGGTTAAAATGGTGAGCGCGGGCCTGCCGCACAAGACCGAGGCCGGCGCCCTAAAGATCGGGCTGTGCTCCGCCGAAGAGGTCTCGGATGCGGCCGCGTCAATTCGGGATGCGGTGCAGGAGCACGCACCGGATGCCGCCACCCACATGTTTCTGATCGAACGCATGATCCAGGATCCGATCGCGGAAATCCTGCTGGGCGTCCGCCATGATCCGCAATTCGGGCAGGCGATGGTCCTGGCCAGCGGCGGCACGCTGGTCGAACTGGTGCGGGACTCGATCACCCTGCTGCTGCCCACGGACCGATCGACGGTCGCCGATGCACTGGCCGCGCTGCGCGTGTCAAGGCTGCTGGACGGTTATCGAGGCCGGAGCGGATGTGACCGGGAGACGGTAGTCGATTGCATCTTGAAGGTCGCGCGCCTGGCCGAATCCATCCGGGACGAACTGGTTGAACTCGATATCAACCCGCTGATGATCTTGCCCTCAGGTGCGGTAGCGGTGGACGCCCTGTTCAGGGTGG
>JAHEIO010000134.1:2421-5916 GCA_024639325.1 Gammaproteobacteria bacterium | reverse complement strand
TCTGCCCTGGATTACCGATGAGTTTTCGCCGTTGTTTTTACTTTTTGTTCGCAATGTTCACCATTGCGTTGCCGATAATGACGTCAGGATCCGCGGAAGCCGGAGTGTTGGAAAAATTGTTCGCACCCAAGGCCAAACTGTGGGACTACTGGATACGGCACGACAATGACTCCGACGGCACCATCGATCACAGCGCATGGGCGTCGTTTCTGACCACCTATGTAAACCGCAGTCCGGACGGCATAAATCGATTGGATTACGGCGAAGTAACCGATGCGGATCGAGACTCGCTGAATGCCTATATCGATTCGATGCAATCGCTGACGATTAGCGGCTACTCACGGCCGGAGCAGTTTGCCTACTGGGTGAATCTGTACAACGCGGTAACCGTCGACATCATTTTGGACCACTACCCCGTAAACAGTATCCGGGACATCAAGCTGTCGAAGGGTCTGTTGTCGAAAGGTCCCTGGTCGAAAAAATTGCTCGATATCGAGGGGAAAGAGTTGTCTTTGAATGACATCGAGCATCGGATCCTGCGGCCGATCTGGCGGGACCCGCGGATTCACTATGCGGTCAATTGCGCCTCCATCGGATGTCCGAACCTGATGGCGGAACCCTACACCGCGGCAAATGCGGAAAGGCTGCTCGATCGAGGTGCGGAAGACTACGTCAATCATTCGCGCGGCGTGCGCATCGATAATGGCCGTTTGGACGTTTCCAGCATCTATGCCTGGTTCGAATCGGATTTTGGCGGCGGCGATGCGGGCGTGATCGACCACATCAAACGATATGCTGAGCCGGCCCTCGCCAAATCCCTGCATGGCATCAACGGGATTTCCGGGGACGACTACGACTGGTCTTTGAACGATGTCGGAAACCTCTGATCAATTGCGACACTGCCGCGATAGCATGAATCGTGTCGTTGCGAAGAGCGGAGCGACGCGGCAATCCCGACACGTTGCCATTCAACGTCGCTGGATGGCTTTAAACTTTTCGCGATGCCGTAATATCATAACAATCAGGATGGTTTGTAGGACTTGAAAATCAGATCGAACACGCGCATCGAAATCGGTCGGCTCTTTGCCAGTCTGGAATTCGGTGAGCGGATTGCCCATGACTGCGCAACGAGACAGGCCGAGCTGTCGAATGGCAGCCACGGTCGGTTTTTCGAGCGGCAGGCGCGGCAGGAAAGTCACCACGCCCGCGTGTTCGGTCGCGTTATTCTATGTATTGCGCCAAGGGGCCCCAGGCCGGTACCTCTAGCTTTGAGGGACTATCGAACCCGGCTGAACCATGCCGGCCGGCGCGGTGATATGGTCGATTTGCTGGTGGGCCAGCAACTTGTACTGGAAGGGTTAGGAGAGCTGATCCTGCACCGGCTGGACAGGAAGTTCGACCAGCGGCACATCGGTTTCAAGCGCCTGCGCAAGGTGCTCCTGGCGCAGGAGCGTGGTCATCAGGCGTTCGGGGAAAGAACGGTGCAGCGGCTGGTGGAGTCAGGCGAGGCGCGGCCGGAGCGTATACGGGAACTGACAGGTGAATACCTGGTTCTGGCCCAGCGTGTGCTCGGTGAAATGCAGTCCGTGTTCGACGTGGTGGACGCGGATGCGGCGTGGTACGGTGCGGCGCTCCGCGAGCGACTGGAACATTGGCTTGATCTGCCAACATGATTTCCGTCGTCATCCCGGTACTCAACGAGCGGAAAACGCTGCCCGACACGCTGCGTGCCATATCGCGGCAATCGGGAGAGTACGAAGTCATCGTCGCCGACGGCGGGAGCGACGACGATACCCGGCAAATTGCAGGTTCGTTCCCGAAAACAAGCGTGTTGAGCGCGCCGAGGGGGCGCGCAATTCAAATGAACGCGGGTGCCGCGGCAGCGCGTGGCGAATGGCTTTTATTCCTGCATGCGGACACGCATCTTCCAGGCGGCGCGTTCGATTCGATCAGCGCTTTCGATGCAAATCCATGCGTTCAGGCCGGCGGTTTCCGCCACCGGTTCAGCGACGAGAACCGCCGACTGCGCTGTATATCCTGGATCAATAATCGACGATGCGCGCGGACACGCGTAATGTACGGCGACCAGTCGCCCTTCGTACGTCGGGCGCTGTTCGAACGCTTGGGAGGCTTT
This sequence comes from Gammaproteobacteria bacterium, assembly GCA_024639325.1. Classification (GTDB taxonomy): domain Bacteria; phylum Pseudomonadota; class Gammaproteobacteria; order Arenicellales; family JAANXG01; genus JAHEKE01. Next base: position 3,782 of record JAHEIO010000134.1, on the reverse strand, counting down.
CCTGAAGAACCAGTTCTGGAAGACGTCCTGTTCATGGAGAAGCTGCTGCAGGTGACCCATCCCGTGCTTCTTTCGCAGCATGTCGTGACCGATTCACGTCGTTTCAGACAGCACGGTATTCTGCGCGGTTTCGGACGCGTGTTCCTGATCCTGAGCTGTCACAAGCTGGGGCTGAACGTCCCGTCCCGAAAATTTTTTGCCGAAGTCCGATAGAGCTTGCATCAATCGGCGCGAGGGCGCGCCTCCTACAAAAGAACCCGGCGTCGACCCGTCCTGTAGGAGCGGCGCCCTCGCCGCGATCCATCGGCGCGAGGCGCGCCTCCTACAAAAGAACCCGGCGTCGACCCAACCTGTAGGAGCGGCGCCCCGCCGCGATCCATCGGCGCGAGGGTGCGCCTCCTACAAGGGATTCAGACGCCTTACCGGTTTTTGTAGGAGCGGCGCCCCCGCCGCGATCATTACGGCGTCGGCACCCTGAAAAGGTCCGCGCAATGAATGACAACAAGATTATCCGGGACATGTCGTTATTATCTTCACCCCAAGGCCGGGTGTGATCTATATACTTGCGAGATTGCGCTATATTTGAAACCGGTCAAATTCGAGAAATAATATATATGACAAGCAACCTCACTCGTATAGACCACGACGGCATCGCTCAGCTGGTTCTGGCGCGGCCGCCGGTCAACGCGCTCAATCCGGAATTCCTGAAAGAGATAAGCGACCGGCTTGCTGAAATCGAATCGGATTCGGGAGTTCGCGCCGTTGTAATTACCAGCGGTCTGTCCGTGTTTTCGGCCGGGATGGATCTCAAAGAAGCTCAGGATTTCACCGTTTCGGAACAAACCGACGTTGTCGACGGCCTCAATGAAACCTTCTGCCGTCTGTACGGCGTAGAGAAACCGGTGATTGTGGCAATAAACGGTGCGGCAATTGCGGGAGGACTGTTCTTTGCCCTGGCGGCCGACTATACCGTTGCCCGGCAGGGTGCGAAACTCGGCTTGACCGAAGTCAGAGTCGGTGTCGACTTTCCTGTGGGGCCGCTACAGCTTGCCAGCGCGGAACTCACCCCGCAGGCATGCCGGAGACTGATGCTCGGCGGCCGGAATTTGGATGCCGAAACGGCCCGGAATCTGGGCATTCTGGACGAAGTGGTGGATCCCGAGGCACTGATGGACCGCGCAATGGAAGTTGCCCGCGACTATGCGTCTATTCCGGCAGTCGCTTATGCCGGGGTCAAAGCGCAGCTGCGTTCCCGCACAATTGGGATGATCAACGATACGATCGAATCGCAGAGCGATCCGGCTCGAAACGGATGGTTTACCGATGAGACGCGGGATGCGATGACGACACTCATGGCGGCG
>JAHEIO010000134.1:0-2321 GCA_024639325.1 Gammaproteobacteria bacterium | reverse complement strand
CGCCGCTCCTACGATATCAATCTATTGTAGGAGGCGCGCCCCCGCGCCGATGAAACTCATCTCATGAAACACACCACGATCTTGAGGGACCTTTGCGCAACGCTGTTCGTTTTACTGTTGGGCACATCGTTTCATGACGCGGCCGCAGCTCCGGACTACGTAGGCGCGGAAACCTGCCAACAGTGCCACGAAAACGAAACGAAGGCATGGCGCGGGTCGCATCATGATCTCGCCATGCAGGCGGCCGACACGGGCACGGTGCTGGGCGATTTCGACGACGCGGAATTTGAGTATTACGGTGTCACGAGCAGGTTTTTTCAGAAAGACGGGCGTTACTACGTCAATACTGAAGGCGCCGACGGGGAACGATCCGATTTCGAAATCAAATACACGTTCGGTGTGGAACCGCTGCAGCAGTACCTGGTCGAATTCGAAGACGGCCGGCTGCAGGCCCTTCCCCTTGCGTGGGACACGAGGCCTAAGGACGACGGCGGACAGCGCTGGTTTCATCTCTATCCCGATGACCACATCGCACCCGGGGATGAATTGTTCTGGACCGGGCCGAACCAGAACTGGAATTTCATGTGCGCGGAGTGCCATTCGACCAACCTCATGCGCAACTATGATCCGGAGGCAAACACCTACGATACGACCTGGTCGGAAATCAACGTGTCCTGCGAGGCTTGTCATGGTCCCGGGTCGCGCCATGTGGCGTGGGCGGGTTCGAAAAGTGAAAACAGTGGTGACGGTGGGCTGGCGGTGGATCTGAGGCGTGACGGCGTCTGGACGATGAACCGCAAGACTGGAATTGCGGTGAATGATTCCGCGCACGCCGGATCGCAGGTGGAAACCTGTGCGCGATGTCATGCCCGCCGGGCCGTGCTCACCGAGAACTACGAGCACGGCAAACCGCTGGCCAATACCTACCGTCCCCAGGTTCTGCTGGACGGCCTTTACCACGCCGATGGACAGATACTGGATGAGGTATACGTCTACGGTTCGTTCATCCAGAGCAGGATGTACCGTCTGGGCGTGGTCTGCAGCGACTGCCACGATCCGCACTCACTCGAACTGAAGGCCGAGGGCAATGCCGTGTGTGGTACCTGCCACCTTGCGGACAGGTTCGACTCCGCGGATCATCATTTCCATGATCCTGAAAGCGAAGCGGGGCAGTGCGTGTCCTGCCACATGCCTGCGCGGGTGTACATGGTGAACGATCCTCGCCGCGACCACAGTTTCAGGGTACCGAGGCCGGATCTTTCTGAAGAAATGCAAAGCCCGGATGTGTGTACCGAGTGCCATCTGGGCCGCAGCCTGCAGTGGGCCGCTCGGGTCATCGGTGATCACTCCGGCAATGATAAAACCCGTCCGGGTCATTTCGGAATCGCTTTGCAGGCCGGCCGGGCGGGTCTGTTGGACGCGCAGTCGCTGCTGATCGCCCTTGCGGATGACCACGAACAGCCGTCCATCGCACGTGCAACCGCCGCGGGGATGCTGGGTTCGTATCTCGCCCCGACCACTATCCAGACACTCGCCGTTTTACTGAGTGATGCCGATCCCCTGGTGCGGGTCAACGCGATTTCAGCGCTCGACGCTGCCGATCCCCGTCTCAAGGTACAACTGCTGCCTCGATTGCTCGACGACCCGTTTCTCATGGTGAGAATAGATGCGGCCCAGGCCATGGCCGATGTCCCCGGTGACCTGATCGCCGCCGAACACCGAGGGAATTTCGGTAAGGCAATGGACGAGTACATCCAGGTTCAGCAAAATAATTCCGATCGAGTCGAATCCTGGACCAATCTAGGCAACCTGTACCAGCGGCTGGGCAACGCGCAAAAAGCGATGCCCTATTACGAGCGGGCGCTGCGGATCGATCCGTCGTTCACTCCGGCGTATGTCAATCTGGCCGACCTGTATCGCGGTCAGAAAAAGGATGGTGAGGCGGAACGCGTGCTGAAGGAGGGAATGGAACTTCTGCCTGAATCGGGGCCACTGCGACACGCCTATGGTCTGCTGCTGGTCCGGCAGGGCAAACTCGACGAGGCTATTGTAGAGCTCGGCCGAGCGGTGGAGCTCGAGCCTCTGAATACCCGCTACCGATACGTATACGCAATCGGGCTGAGTTCGTCGGGAGACAGCGCCGCCGCTATTTCTGAATTGGAAAAGGCCAACGCGTCGAATCCCGGAGATGTGAACGTGCTCGCCGCGTTGATCGACTTTCACCGGCAGGCTGGGGATGTGGAGTCCGCCCGCCGCTACGCCACCGATCTGGTCAAGCGCGTACCCTGGGACCGGAACGCACAGGCGCTGCTGGAGCAGCT
>JAHEIO010000133.1:4953-7480 GCA_024639325.1 Gammaproteobacteria bacterium | reverse complement strand
ATGAACGCAAACAACACCGGTCTTTTCGCCGCCACCGAGGTAGGCAATACCATCGGTAAGGAGGAATACGAGGAAGCCCTGACCACGCTGCGCGTGGAACTCCTGAACCTGCAGTTCGATCTGCAGGAGGCCGACTTCTCCCTGATCGTGGTGCTTGCCGGCGATGACCGCCCCGGTTGCGCGGACACCGTACGCACGCTGCACGAATGGATGGACGCACGCTATATCGACACGCACGTGTTGTACGCTCGCGAGACCGCCGAGGAGACCGACCGGCCGGTTCTGTGGCACTACTGGCGCCGCTTGCCGCCGCACGGCCGTACCGGATTGTATCTGGGTGCCTGGCCCGCGTTCGTGGTAAAGAGGGCCATGGCGGAAAAATGGAGCGACCTCGAGATCGACGGCGCCCTGGATCACATCAAGCGATTCGAGCATGAATTGACGCTCGACGGCACATTGCTGCTCAAGTTCTGGCTGCATGTGCCGGAGAGCGAACTCAAGAAGCGGCTGAAGGAAGCGAAAAAAGAATCCAAAAAGCACTGGCGGTTCGAGGAGCGTGACTGGGAGATCCTCGACAACTACGATGAATTTCTCCGGGTAGTAGAGCGCACAATACGCCGCACGAACACCCCGAGCACGGGGTGGAACATCATCGAGAGCACCGACCAGCGCTATCGCAACCTCACCGTCGGCCAACACATTGCCGAAGCGCTAAAAAACCGGCTCGAAGCGGGACCGCCCGGCCCCCAGGCGACCGCGGCATATGTCCCCAGCGGCTCGGGCCAGAACATCCTCGATCAGATCGACCTCACGGCCAGCATTCCGGTGGATGATTACAAGAAAGATCTGGCGAAGTTGCAAACCCGCCTCAACGGGCTGTCAAGATCACTGGTCGACGCCGGGGTTGCTTGCGTCATGGTATTCGAGGGCGTCGACGCGGCGGGCAAGGGTGGCGCCATCCGGCGCCTCACCGCGGCGATGCCCATCCAGGCCGTTCGGGTGGTTCCGATCGCGGCGCCCTCCGATGAAGAACTCGCACGGCACTACCTGTGGCGCTTCTGGCGCGACGTTCCGGCGACCGGAAAGACCGTCATCTTCGACCGCAGCTGGTACGGCCGGGTACTGGTCGAACGGGTGGAAGGCTTTGCCGAAGAAAACGAATGGCAACGCGCGTACGAGGAAATCAACGACTTCGAGTCCATACTGGACCAGTCCGGCATCCCGGTGATCAAGTTCTGGCTGCAGATCGATGCCGACGAGCAGCTCCGACGATTCGAATCTCGCGCCGAAACACCCTACAAGAAATACAAACTGACCGACGAGGATTTCAGGAACCGGGAGAAGTGGGACCTCTACCAGCAGGCCACCCACGACATGATTACCAGGACGAGCACCAGTTACGCGCCGTGGTACCTGGTCTCGGCCAACGACAAGCGCCACGCGCGGCTGACCGTGCTGCGCACCGTGTGTGACCGGCTGGAAGAAAAACTCGATGAGATTTCCGAACACGACGGAGAGAATGGCAAAGACAACAAGGGCAGGAGCAAGTAGGATACATGACCCTTATCCGGGCGAGCACGAACCGCGTGTTATCGAGTAACATGTTATCGGAATTTGTTTATCACAGGCAGAGTTGCCGATGAATATCGCTCTAGATCAAATCATTGTTTGGCTGGTGGTCGGCGCAATTGCCGGCACCCTGATCGGTGCCATTGTGAAACGCAGCAAGAAAGGCTTCGGTACCGCCACGAATCTTGGGATCGGTCTGATCGGTGCGCTGATTGGCGGTCTGCTTTTCCGGATTTTTCGGCTGGACCTTGGACTGGGCAGTATCTCGGTCAGCCTGGAGGATATCGTCGCCGCCCTCGTGGGCTCCATTGTCTTTCTGATCATCCTGCGATTCTTCAAGAATCGATAGAAAGAGATTTCGCCGGCCGTTAGGGACTGGTGAGGTAGGCCAGCCAGGCCTGCATGCGCATGACGACCTTGGTAATGACGTGCACCGGTTTGCCCCTGTCCGTATACAGGGCGATGGTTCCGCCGGCACCCTGCGGAATTTCCGCGCTGTCGTCGTCATCCAGCGTAACCCGAAGCGGGTAACGCCCATTTGACGGTTCGCCCGTAATAGTCGGCAGTTCCCCGCTTGGGGTCAGCTGTGCCGTTCCCGTTGCTTTCAATACATGGGTCACCGTCCCCGTATACACCCTGCCCGGGCGCACCGATCAGCACCACACCCTCGTAAACGAAGAGTGCTCGAAACATCGCGATCTTCCCCGGAAGCGGCCCGAGCAGGACCACGAGCCAGATCACGACGGCGAGAATCACCACCATCACAATCAGTGCGAATATATCCAATACCATATCAGCTACCGTTGATTCATTAATACGTATACATCATTCGATGACACGAAAAATCTGTATTGCTGTAATAACCCATCAATGCGAACGATGGGGGGCTGCAGAGACATTGTAACTCAGCAAAACATGGTTTTTTGCGTCGCTGTGCTATTCATAACAAGCCTGTTGG
>JAHEIO010000133.1:0-4853 GCA_024639325.1 Gammaproteobacteria bacterium | reverse complement strand
CGGCGCCCTCACCGCGATTGATCCGGTAAACTTAATCTATCCGAGATACAGGTCTATTCAATGTCCCTAAACTTCATATTGCACGTGTTCACGGGATTGATGGCGTTCTTTTTATTATTGCCGGCGGCGGTGGCGAGCGAATCCGGCGAAGAAAGCCATGGCGAGCCTGAGTACCGGCATTCCTTGTCTGTATTTCTTGGCGCCACGCGTGCCGAGGGCGAGAACCTGGAGACCGCGGGGATCGAGTATGGCTATCGACTGAACGAGTCCTGGATCGTGGGGGCGCTGGTGGAACGCGCGGTGAGGGTGAGCGACTCGACGCTGGTCATCGCGTTCGCCAGTTTTTATCCTTACAAGGGCTGGTTCATCGGTGCAGGCCTGGGCAGAAAAGACCCGGGACCGGACCGGGAAAATACCGCCCGGCTCAGTTTCGGCTACGAATTCGAACTCGGTGGCGGCTGGCTGCTGTCCCCCCAGGTTCACAGGGATTTCATCGAAAACGAAGAAGATGAGGAAGTTTTTGGCTTTGCCATTGGAAAGGAGTTTTGAATTCCGGCGCGGGCCGGAATCCATAGAGCCATGACAAGACGCGGCCACGTTCCTCTCGTTGCAAGCTTCCTAATCGGAATGTTATTTGTTTGCTCGAGTACGTTTGCGGAAGACATCTATAAAATTGTTGACGAAGAGGGAAATACCACCTACTCGTCGATACCGCCCGGTCAGGACCAGAAATCAGAGGTAATCGAGACGCCGCCTTCGCCTCCTGAGGAGGAAGTCGAAGCCGCCATCGAGCGCCAGCAGCGGATCGAGGCGAAGTTCGACAAACTGGACCAGACCAGGGCCGAACAGGCGCGGTGGGAGGCGGAGCGGCGTGCCAGCAATACCACCACAGTGGTGCAGACGAATACGATTTTAGGTGGAACGCCGTGGTACTATGGACCCTATCGGCGCGGTGCCCTCACTGCCCCGGGGGCACCGACGGCGCCCGGCTGGCGGCCGCCTCACAGGCTTCCAACACACCACCGGCGACCGGGAAACCGGCAGCGACCCCCCGTCGCCGTACCTTACGCCCGGCCGGGACCCTGACCGACATACCATTGTCGCAGTCCCACGGTGCAATTACGGCATTCTCTCACCTGCCGAATTATTTACCCGGGTTAAACCATTTGCTCCGAATGACTAAGACGTTTCGGTTCGTATTCTTCGTTTTCCTGCTCGCATTCGTTGCGAGCACCCCGCCGTCGAAGGCGGACTGGATCAACCTGACCGGTGCCGAGACCTCACCGAACATCGCCGAGATTTACGTTCTCGATGACCGCGTCAGGGTCGTCCTCGAGGTTTATATCAACGATCTGAAAACTTTCGAGGAACTCGTCCCGGATTCGTGGCTGAAGGACGCCGCGGTTGAGCGTCCGGAACTGCAGACGCGTCAGGAGGATTTTTCTGCGAAAAGAATACAGGTCGTGGCCGACGGTGAGAGGCTGACCGGTCAATTCAAGCTGATCGAACCGCGGCTGCGCAAGGATCGAAAATCACCTTTTGCCGGCATGATCAACCCCTATACGCGCCAGCGGGTACCCGAGGCCCCCCAGGACAAGCGTGTCCTGTACGCGGAGATCGAGTTCCCGTTTGCCGGAAAGCCGGACGAGATCGTGATCGTGCCTCCGCTGGATGGTGAGGGACGTGCCCTGGTGTCCATCGGATTCATCGCGTATCACAAGTCGGTCCCGGTAATAGATTTTCGATACCTCGGTGCCAGGGTTGTATTGAACCTCGACTGGAAGGACCCCTGGTACTCCAAATTTGACAATCCCAATCTGAAGCGCCACCACAAGTCCGCGTTGATGTCGTTCCTCTACGTGGAACCCTATGAGGTGCGCCACGAAATTCTCGTCCGCGTGAAAGACCTCGAGAACTGGATAGATCTGGGTTTGCGCGGCGGGGAATTCATCGAGAGCGACGAACTGGAGCCCTTGAAGCAACGGGTGGGAGAGTTCCTGCTGGGAAAGAACCCGGTAAACATCGACGGCAAGCCGGCCAAACCCATTCTCGACCGCATCGACTTCGTCAAAGTAGCGACGACCGGGATCCAGATCGTGGATCAGCCGCAACGACTGGAGATTACCACCGCGATAGTCGGCGTCATCCTTGCCTACATCACCGATGGCGTGCCGCGGGAAGTGACGGCCGACTGGGAATTGTTTACCGACCAGATCCAGCGGGTACCGGTCACCGCGACCGATCCGGCGGGACCGCTGCAGAGCTACGTTGATCCGCAAGACAACGTCCACAAGTGGACAAATTTTTTGAAGAACTATCAGATGCCCACCGTCGCACAGATCAGGGCGGACGAGAGCATGACCAGGATCCAAGTTCCACTCGTGACCCTGGTGTTGGTGATTGTCGGACTAGTCGCATTGTTCAACCCCCGAAAAATGCTGACAAGGAAGTCGGCGATCATCGGCTCGTTGATTTTGTTTGGCGCGGGTGCGGCAGCCTATCCGTTTGCCCGGACAAGCATCAGCAAGCCCGCCGCCATTGTCGCCAACCTTCCCGAAGCGGAGGTCAAACCCGTACTGCAGAGTCTGCTCGACAACGTTTACCGGGCGTTTGATTTTAGGGAAGAACACGATGTCTACGACAAACTGGCGATCAGCGTGGACGGTGACCTGCTCGTCGACGTCTATCTACAGAATAGAAAATCGATGCAGATCCAGCGGGCAGGCGGCGCTCAGGCCAGGGTCAGGGAAGTCGAGTTGCTCAAAGTAAAAAGCGAACCTAACGCCGACATGTCGCTGTCGTACGACGTTACCGCAACGTGGAGCGCGATGGGGACCGTCGGGCACTGGGGCCACATCCACACCCGAAAAAACCTGTACGATGCGACGATCACGATGAGCGTGGTCGACGGCGTGTGGAAGATTACCGGGCTGAAGCTGCTTGAGGAGAAGCGGGTCGACCCTTACAGCAACGAACCGATGGATGGCAGTAGCTAAGGCTATCGCCCACGAACAGCCGCGGATTTGCATAGAATCCAAAGGCACGGGAAAATGGCATCACAATCAACCGCCTGGACGATATCGCGTGACGCGATTGAGTCAGGCACTGTCGGACAACATGATAAAGATCAAAAGTTACTTTCTGGCAATCGTGCTGCCGGGCCTTGCCCTGTGCCCGCCTGCCGGTGCATTCAATACCCAGTTCCTGGATGACGCACCCATCGCCAGGTTCAACAACAAGGACATCGAAATCTGGCTGGACGCGCTCACCAACACGCTGGAAAACGGTGAAGACGGTGTTGAGGTCAAATGGGAAAATCCCAAGACCGGACATAACGGCACCTTGACCCCGCTGAACAAAAAGACCCATGACGGCATGGACTGCCGTGACGTCGATATCCGAAACTTCGCCGGTAATTTCACCGGCCGGGCAATCCATCTGATGTGCAGGAAGGACGGAAAATGGCTGGCCATCACCAATTAGCCCGCATTACTCACCAGGCGGCTTTCACTCCTAGCCTATGACTTGCAGAAAGCTCTAATTGATCGTGTCATTGTGCCGAAGCTGCGAGCAAAGCGCGGCGGGACGCCGCAATCCAGAAGATCTTGTATGACAACCGTGCTGGATTGCTTCGCTTCGCTCGCAATGACGGGTATTCTGGATAGGAACTAACGAGGCGCTTCGATCCTAATTTTCTGCAGACGTCGATGTGATCTGGATTAGGCTATAGTTAGGAAGTTCAATCTTTATACATTGCCGCAAAACCAGACCGTGATCCGATTTTTGCCCGCCGCTTTATTGATTTTATTTGCATCGATGGCTTACGCCGAACCGATCTACAAGTTCATGGATGAGCAGGGCAACATTCAATATTCCGCGGACCCGCCGCCTGAGGGCGTAAATTTTGAGACCCTGGACAAGATGCCGGAACCGAGCGCAGCGGAGGTCAAGGAAGCAAAAGAACGGCAGCATAAGCTGGAGCAATCCCTGGACAACGCCGGCGAGCCCGGAACACAGTCTCGGCAATCGGGCTCCGATGATGTCGTCGAAGGCAACGGGGATACAACCTTAGATCCGGATTGGCGTGCCAGGCGGGATGAAGAAAGACGGCGCGCCATTTGGGGAAAAGACTGGCCCATCCACCATCCAAGACACAAGTAACTTCACCCGCGTCGAGCGAAATACGAGAGAAACACGATGGAACATTTAACAAAAACCTGGTTATTCTTTATTCTGGCCACAACCGCGATTGTCGGCGCCTCGGCCGCTGAACAAACCACGCTGAGTCAACCGTGGTCCAATCATTCATTCATCGCCAGTAACGGCCCCTTCGAGAACGTGCTGGTCATTGCGGTCACCAGGGAACCCGAGTATCGACCCATGCTGGAAGAGGCATTTTCAAAAGAAATAGGCAAAACCAAAGCCAGCGCCACGTCCAGCCTCTCCATCATGTCCGCGGATGAGGAGGTAACGGAGGAAAACGTCAAGGCCGCGGTAGCCGCGGCGGGCAAGGAGTTCGATATCGTGCTGCTGACCCGTTTGTACCGGATCGATGAGGCGGATATCGTCAACACCACCGACCCGGGCACCAAAAGATCCGAACGCGATTTTGCATTGGGACTATGGGGGGATTGGCGCGGCGCGCGCGATTACGCGCTGGATGCGGGCGTCACCAAACGGCTCCGGTACGTCCTCGAAAACAATGTGTATGACCTGGAAAGTGCCGAACTCATCTGGACCGTCCAGTCGTATACATTGGACACTTCCGTCAAGGAGGACATCAAGTCGGTAAGCAAGCTGGTGACCGAGCAGCTGCGCAAGGACCGTTTGATTTAGGGGTTTTTCCGATTGAT
>JAHEIO010000344.1 GCA_024639325.1 Gammaproteobacteria bacterium | reverse complement strand
TTTTCAATCCGGTCCTTGGCCACGGACTTGCCGTCGACAAGCAATTCGACGTCGGCGGGTTTGCCGGCGCCTCCACCGGAGTAGTCGAACTTCACGAGCAGGATGTGTTCTCCCGGCGAGAGCGCATCCTTGCCGCGGAGGTTGGTGCGCTCCAGGTTCAGGTAGTTGTAGGTGAAGCACGGTTTCCCGTCCCGGACGTAGAGGCCGATCCCGTTGAAACGGCCACCTTGCGTAACAATGAGGCCATTGGCGTCCTCTTCGGGGATCGTGACCTTGGCCTCGATCTCCCAGGAGCGGTTCTTCAGATCGGGTGAACTCCCCTCGGGGAGACGGATCATTCCTTCGCGGAAGGTAAACGTCGTGCGCCCCGCCGTGTAGCTGGGGCGGTTGGCAACAGCGAAGCGTTCGATGGTGCTGTCGTCCAGCGGCAGGACGTTGTATTTGGTCGCCTCGACGATGAACTGATCCTTCAATGCCTGGAGCTTCTCCGGGTGCTTGTCGGCAAGGTTGTCTGCCTGGCTGAAGTCCTTCTCGACGTTGTAGAGTTCCCACTCGTATTCGGTGTGGGCGTTCTTGGAAGCCTCGGCCGGAATCCACGGCGCGGTCTTGGGGGTTGTGGCCGCGACCCAGCCGTCATGATAGACGGCGCGCCGGGCAAAGATCTCGAAGTACTGGGTGGTCCGCGTCGATGGAGCGTCGGCGTCGTCAAAAGTGTAGGCCATGCTCACGCCTTCGATCGGCTTCTGGTCGAAACCGTTGACCTTCACCGGCGCGGGGATCCCGGCTGCCTCGAGCACGGTTGGCAGCACGTCGATGCAATGGTGGAACTGCGTGCGCAGGCCGCCCTTGTCCTTAATTCGCTCGGGCCATGAAATTACCATGCCGTTGCGGGTGCCCCCGAAGTGGGAAGCCACCACCTTCGTCCACTGGAACGGCGTCGCCATCGCATGGGCCCAGCCCGCCGGCTTGTGGTTGAAATACATGGGGCCTCCGAGCCCGTCCACGGCCTTCTTGACGTTGTCGAAGTCCTCGATCACGCCGTTGAAGAGCGTCATCTCATTGAGCATCCCCTGCGCGCCGCCTTCCCCGCTCGGGCCGTTGTCGCCCATGATGTAGATGACCAGCGTGTTGTCCATGCGTCCGGTTTCCTCGAGGGCGTCGAGGAGGCGGTTGATCTGGTGGTCGCAGTGAGCCAGCGCTCCCGCATAGACTTCCATCATGCGGGAAAACACCTTCTTGCGTTCGTCATCCAGGGAATCCCAGGCCGGCAGGTCCTTCGGCCGCTCCGTGAGCTTTGCATTGGCCGGGATGACGCCGAGTTCCTTCTGGCGCTGGAAAATCTCCTCGCGCATCGCGTCCCATCCCTGGTCGAAACGTCCTTTGAACTTGTCGATCCATTCCTTCGGAGCATGGTGCGGGGCATGGGAAGTGCCCGGCACGTAGTAGAAAAAGAACGGCTTCTCGGGAGCCATGGCGTCGAGCAGTTGAAGCCGCTTAATAGCCTGGTCCGCCAGGTCGATGTCGAAGTGGTAATCGGAATCGTCGTGCGGCGGCTCGATCGGAGTCGTGTTTTCAAACAGCGCCGGTGCCCACTGATTGGCATCGCCGCCGAGGAATCCATAGAAATACTCGAAGCCGAGCCCCGAGGGCCACAGGTCGTAGGGGCCGGCCTGGCTGTTCTGCCAGTCGGGGACATTGTGGTTCTTGCCGAACCACGCGGTGTTGTAACCGTTGTATTTGAGGATCTCCCCGATACCCGCCAGCTTTTTCGAGACCAGCGTGTTGTAGCCTGGGTATCCCAGCCCCATCTCCATGATCGTGCCCGTTCCGGCCGTGTGATGGTTGCGGCCCGTCAACAGGGCCGCGCGGGTCGGGGAACACTGGGCGGTGGTGTGAAAGGCATTGTAGCGAAGTCCCGCCTTCGCGATCCGGTCGAAGGCCGGGGTGGGAATCGGACCGCCGAAAACCTCCGAGGCGGAGAAGCCGACGTCATCGGGCATGATGATGAGGACGTTCGGGGCTCCCTCCGGAGCCTCGACCTGCCGCGGGAAATTCTTCTCCGAATCGGC
>JAHEIO010000132.1 GCA_024639325.1 Gammaproteobacteria bacterium | reverse complement strand
CCGCGAAAAATCGCTCCCGGCGATTTTTTCAGCCCGGCGTTCATCGGCACCTGTCCTGCGCAATCGCTCGGGATCCTGGTGAGAAATGCGGGCTAGTTGCTGCTTCTCCATAGCCGCAAAGTAGCGATCTCGCAGCGTCGACCGGGGCTCAGCCGCATCGGATGGCCGCAGCACGGGCTCGGCAACAGCCAGCAGGAAGCCTCATGCCCTGGTGGCGGCTACCTTGAAAAGGCCAGACAGATAGCCGAAGACCCAGTGCCGCCGGGCGGCTCGCACAGCCTTTGATACACTCGGCGCAGTATTGCGACCTTTGGATTTGCCAGAGAGGAATCGTTGCACCGCTTTACGGAACCGGCGCGGGCGCCACACCGGCAGGTGATTGATATCGAGCACCTGTCCCGAAGGGCTGAGGCGGAACATCAAGCCGTAGCGGTGGTACTCGGGCAAGGCGGCGCCGAAATCGCCAAGCGCTTTGCGCGCATCGTGACAGCGCGCACGCCAGTCGAAGCCTCGCGCCTCGGGGGCATGATGAAAACCGTCTTGTGAAGCAGGCCTTCCGACCTCAGCTGTTGGACCTCCCAAAAAGTGCCCGGTCGATCGGACGGAATGATGATCACGGCCTTGGCTTTTTCGACCAACTCTGCTGCGGCCTGCCGCCAGTCCGCCTCGTCGGTCCCGACCCTGCCGGCACCGATATGCTCGCCGGGCCCGCCCAGCGCCACCAGTGGCCCCAGTTTGCGTACGGACCATGCCAAGTAGCTTTCCTGTTCCGAGGATCGCAGTCGCTGCAGTCCGAGGTCGTTGGCAAACATGAACCAAGGTGCTTTGAGCTTGCCCGTGGTTTCGAAGGCACGGAGATAGACCAGGCAGGAAAGATCCGGTGTCTCTGCACCCCCGGCCAGTTCACCCATGATCTGGCTTGCCTTCCTGTCCGACTTTGCCTGAATCATCCGGCGAAGCCGGCGACGCAACAACACTGAGAGGGCGACAAGCAGCCCACCGATCAGCATCCACACTTTCGGTGTGCCAAAGTGCGAGGTGAGCTGGTCGGCACTGGGCAGGTCCCCCGATTCGGCTAGCGGGAAGTCACCGACGATCAGGGTCCCGGCCATCAGCACGAGAAACCAGACCCCCCGAAGAATCCATCTGCCAATCACGAACTGTGCGCTCTATGGTTTCGGTCAGGAAGAGTACGCACGGTTCCTTGCTGAATGGATTGGAAGAAGCGGCGAATACAAGTGGCAAAAGCTCCTGATTGGACTCGAAACGGTGCTCATGGTAACTGTATAGTGATGCTTGACCTGATCAAACACATTGCTACTGAGCCTTTACCAGAATCCAAAACTCGCAGCAAGAAACCAAAACAACAATCTGAAGTGTCGATTCTGAAACTAATCATGAGGTTTTTTACGCATGACGGGTTGCTTTCTAAATACATGTTGTCATCTCGTTTGAGATTTGAAGCGTCTTCAAGGCCTTTGCTCGTTATCGTCGGTTTACAGGTTTTCCCACGGTCCATTTTGGTTATTGACTATGACTCCATGTGTTTGCAGCGTTTGCCGACCAGAGAGTTGTCCTCGATGCGGGTTATCCTGGGCCAACGTACTTGACCCTTCGTATGTCGCAAACTTCTTTTTACCCCGCCGGTCAAATATCGTTGATTTCATTACCCGCCGATTTAGACTGAGCCTTGTCAGAGGGGTTGCGTTTAATATACCCCTAAATCTTCACCGCACACGACTTCTCCATCGTAGTGCTCTCGGATTTCGCTGACCAACTCTTCTTCGGTAGACCCCCACAAAAGTAGATGGGTCAATACAAGGAGATTGGGTCGTACTCGATCGGCGATTTGGGCCAATTGCGCTGTAGAGGTATGCATGGCCGCGTGATACCGCTGCCAATGCGGTTCGCGCATGTCGTAACCTTTTTTGGAGTAGACTTCATGAACCAATACGTCGCAGCCTTTCCATAGTTGTGCCGCGGAGTCCATCGGCGCGGTGTCGCCCGAGATCACGATGCGGCGGTCTGAAGTGGTAAACTGATATCCCAAAGCCATCCAGCCTTTACCGTGATCGACTTCGAACGCTTCTACCGTCACATGATTATCCTGAAAACAAACGCCCGGACCGATTTCGTTGGCCGCCGCACCGTAGCCTGCTCCGGTGGTGGGTTCCAATCCACACACTCGCATGTCTCGATCCATCTCGTAGGCAGCTAATATGTGTTCGGTCATGTTCACTAACCCAGGGGGGCCGTAGACGGAGAGTGGCTGCGCTCGTCCCAACACCCAGGGAGTCATAATTAAGTCCGCATAACCCGCGGTGTGATCCGAATGAAGATGGGTAAGGAACGCAGTGGTTAGATTTTCCATTCGCAATGCCTCGATACCCGCACGCTGCGCGCCAGCGGCTCGTCGAACTACGCCGGGCCCAAAATCAACCAGATAAACATTGTCTCCAACCACTACGGCCAACGCCGAACCCATGCGATCCGGTTCTGCGTTGGGTGTGCCAGTGCCCAGCAGTACGACGGCGGTTTTACTCATCTTTCATTAGAGTGATTGAACGCCCATAGTATAGACCGGACGGCAAACCCTAGGAGCTCAACACCAATCAGGTCGCTGTTGGCCGCTACGGCGGGGGTGTAATGCAGCGACACCCGCGCCACCAAAGGCAGTTGGTTTAGTCCGCTTTGTCGGGGACACCTATTCGAAAGCGACAAAGAACAACGAATATAAGCGTTTTCTAGCAGACGGCGCCCGACCCAATATAGCGGGCCAAGGCGATCAATAGCTGAAGTCCGTTTTCTCGCAGATACCGACCGGCCGGGACATCGGAAACATAAAGCGTACTCGAGCGCTTTGGCGAGGAAACGATGAGTTAGTAAAGTCGGCTTGTGGGAAGCCTTGCCATCCTGATGATGCGTCGATGGCAATAATCAGGGCTGTATGGAAACAGTTGCAAAATAGGGGCTAACAAGTCACTTCACCGGATGCAATTTCTGCTGCGCTTCATTTGCACCAGTGAGCATCACCGTTGAGCTCGTTCCGCGAAAGCGGACGTCATTATCGAGATTACCGATCAGTAGTTATTTGCAGTTTCAGCAACCTATGGTCAATCTGTGTATGTTCTAAATGGGCAAATATCGGGCGTAACGTGATCGGTTCGCGACCGGCAAGAATGTGTCAAGTCCAGTCTATCCAGCCAGTGCTGATATTGCCTGATCTCGACTGGCGGCTGTCCGCGCCGTAGCGGACCGAGCAAACAAACCTTAGGCATATAGGTTTCTCTGCACCGCGTGAGGTGGGACCCGGCCATCTGCGGACACTCAACGTTAGCCATAGAAAATTAAATCTGTCCCCATATTTGCTTACACTGACTGACTCCGTCGGGAGATGTCATAATAAGCGATCTATCCACGTGAGACTAAGATGCCCGACCTGTTCGAAGTAAAAGCCAGTGACTGGGATGCCAATGAAATGCGCTCGCAGCTTTCGTCCGCCATTGGAACCGCCATCCTGGAATACGTTCCGTTGCACGAGAAGATGGCCGTCATGGATTTTGGCGCCGGCACCGGTCTCCTTACCTCACACGTCGCGCCGCGGGTAAAAACGATCGCCGCCGTCGATGTTTCGGCGGCCATGTTAGACAAGCTCGTGGCGAAACCTGAGTTTAAAGGTAAAGTCACCGCTATCTGTCAGGACATTATCAAGCTGCCGCTCGAGTCACGCTACGATCTGATTATCAGTGCCATGGCAATGCACCACGTGGAAGACACGGCCAAACTCTTGACTACCTTTTCCAAACACTTGAAGCCGGGTGGCCATATCGCGCTCGCCGATCTCGATCAAGAAGACGGTACCTTTCACGAGCCCGGCACCGAGGGGGTCTACCACTGCGGTTTTGCGCGGGATGACCTAGGGTATATGATCGAAAAAAGCGGTTTTTCCGATGTTTACTTTCACACTGCCCACACAGTCGAACGGCACGGCAAAAGCTTCTCGATATTCTTGGTTGTTGCCTCCAAAACATTGGAGTGAGGTCTTTTACGATAACGGTTGCGAATTGCGCCGGTCAAAATTCTCTGAACCGGAGGCCCACGCCCGAGGTTGCGCGACGCCGAAAATCTTCGCCGGCAGCGGCCTGTCGGTGCTGTGCCGCCGCAGCTCCGTCTCTCATCGACCCACTCCGGACGATTAGCTAATCAAGCTTGAGCGGCCGCAATTTTCCGTCCATTTCAGCCGTTCGCCGCTTGTCGATGAAACACCGCGCGCCCGTCCGGAATTCAGATCCCGTAAGCTACAATATTGCGAACAACAACCAAACCAAAATATGAGGGCTCGCGATGCAGGATCGTCAGGTTATTAACAACCCGCAGGAACTGCTTGACGCCTATGCCCAACGCATGACCGAATGGACGCGGGGTGCGCCGGGCACAGTGCTACAGGAAATGGGCAAAGAATTTATGCAGGCGTGGAGTGATTTATCCCTGCAGTCCTTACAAAGTCCTCGAAAGTGGATGGAGATGGCGGCGAAGTATCAACGCGATCAGATGAACTTGTGGTTGAGTGTATTCGGATTACAGGAGGCGGATACGGGACACGTGATCTCACCGCAGGGTGGAGACCGTCGCTTCACAGGCAAAGAGTGGCGTGAGAATCCGGTGTTTAATTATCTCAAGCAATCTTATTTGCTGGCATCCAATATGTTGCTGGAGATTGCCGATAACGCCCGACTCGACGAGCAAGAGAAGAAAAAACTCAGGTTCTTTACCCGCCAATTCGTCGATGTCTTGTCGCCCAGTAACTTCGCCGCTACGAACCCGGAGGTCATACAGCACGCGATCGAAACTAACGGGCAAAGCCTGGTAGACGGTTTAAATAATCTGCTTGGAGACATCGACAAAGGCCACATCAGTATGACCGATGAATCGGCGTTTGAGTTGGGCGTGAATATCGCTACAACGCCGGGCGCCATTGTATTTGAGAACGAACTACTGCAGTTGATTCAATATCGACCAACCACCGAGAAAGTCTCGAATCGACCTCTGGTCGTTGTTCCTCCCTTTATCAACAAGTTTTATATTCTCGATCTGCAGCCGGAAAACTCGTTCGTACGCTACGCCCTGGACCAGGGAAACACGGTTTTCATGATTTCCTGGGTCAACCCAGGCAGGGATCATAGCGAACTTGCGTGGGATGATTATATCGAAGCCGGCGTGTTCAAGGCATTCAAGGTTGCGAAAACCATAACCCGAGCCAGGCAGATCAATACCGTGGCGTGGTGTGTGGGCGGTACGTTGCTGGCGAGCGCGCTGGCAGTATTGCAAGCCCGCAAGAACGTCGTCGTCGGGTCCGCTACTTTTCTCACCACGCTACTTGATTTTTCCGATCCGGGTGAGCTGGGCGTATTTATCGATGAAGCCCAGGTCGCACAGCGTGAGCAATACGTGAAACAAACCGGAATGCTGCCCGGAAAGGACCTGGCATTGATATTTTCCCTGTTGCGCGCCAATGATCTTATCTGGTCCTATGTGGTCAACAACTACCTTAAAGGTCGCCAACCGGCGCCGTTCGACGTGCTCTACTGGAACAGCGACCCCACCAACCTGTCGGCCAACTTGTATGTATCCTACATTGAGGACATGTATCTGGAGAACAAGCTCGTACAGGCCGACGCGCTGACTTTTTGCGCTGAGAAGATCGACTTGCGCAAAATTGATACGCCTTGCTATTTCGTGTCCACCCTTGAAGACCACATCGCGCCATGGGTGGCAACCTTTGAAACCTTGAAACTGTTCCCTGGGCCCGTGGAATTCGTGCTCGGCGCCAGCGGTCATATCGCCGGGGTCATCAATCCGCCGTCAAAGAACAAACGCCACTACTGGATCAACGGCGACCGCGACGAAAATCCGCAACACTGGCTGGAAACCGCCGAGCAAGTCCCAGGCAGTTGGTGGCCACATTGGGACAAATGGTTAAAGGCACACGGAGGTTCCCTGAAAAATGCGCCTAAGAAGCTGGGTAACGCTAAATACAAGCCCATTGAGCCGGCACCCGGGCGCTACGTCATGAAGCGTTCGGACTGACCTCCGGCGTCGCTGGTCAACGTCCCGTCAGACGGTCGATGATGGCTTTGATGGCACCGATGTTCTAGTTTTCTTGCATGCTCGTACGGCTTTTTCCTAGGCCAGCCCCGTCGGGTCGTCCCAAAACACGAAATCCATCAAATAACAAAAGCCCAGCCCCAGATCACCGGTGGCTAAATCTGAAGCTAATTCCTGTTCAGAAAAAGCTTGAGTCATTGTGAGGAGCGCGCCTAAGCTGCGAGCGAAGCGTGGCAGGACGCGGCAATCCCGCGCCGAAGTAAAACGACTCTTTTCAATGGATTGCTTCGCTCCGCTCGCAATGCCGGGTGTTCTGGGCAGTAACTAGCTAGTCTAGTAAAGGCGGGGTTTTAATTGCCGATGATTAAAAGATCAAATCGTGGCCTGTCCCCTGGTTAGGCTTTCCGATACGATGTTGAACAAGATGGTTGCGGCTGAAATGGTCGCGGCAATCCTGGTATACCTTTGCATCAATCCGACAATCACTGGGCGGTTTGTCCAGCTTGATTTCGGTACAAGGTTTGAGGAGATTTCGAATGCGTGCTTACGAAATAGTATCAGATGGTGGCGTGGATGCGCTTGCGCTCAACGAAAGGCAATCACCGCAACCGGAGACGGGTGAAATACTGGTTGGTGTTCGAGCGTCTTCAATCAATTATCGCGATCTTTCCACCATCGAAAACCCAATCCCGCGTGGCATTATCTTCCCGTGCATCCCGAACTCCGATGGTGCCGGCGAGGTGATCAGTGTTGGTGCTGGCGTCACCCGGTTTAAGAACGGCGACCGTGTTGCCGGATGTTTCTTCCAGAACTGGCCTGATGGCCGCATATCAGCTGAAGCCATGGCGAGCGCAATGGGTGGTGCCATCGATGGAATCCTCGCCGAAAAAGTGGTTTTGAGCGAGGCTGGCACGGTGCATATTCCAGCCCATATGTCTTTTGAAGAAGCGTCGACGCTTCCTTGTGCCGGGTTGACGGCCTGGAACTGCCTGGTTGAACAAGGCGGACTGAAACCCGGACATACGGCGCTATTTCTTGGCACCGGCGGTGTGTCAATCTTTGGCTTGCAGATCGCAAAAATGATCGGCGCTCGGGTGATAATCACTTCATCTAGTGACGAAAAACTAGAGCGGGCCAAGGGCCTTGGCGCAGATGAGTTGATCAATTATCGCCGGAATTCAAATTGGGAAGCACAGGTCCTCGAAATAACCAACGGTAGCGGTGTCGATGTGACGATCGAAACCGGCGGTGGCGGCACTCTAGAAAAGACAATAGAGGCTACCCGGATTGGCGGAACCATCAGTTTGATCGGAGTGCTAACGAGCGGGATGATCAACCCCACTACAGTCATGCGAAAATCAATACGCCTGCAAGGGGTCTATGTTGGAAACCGACGGATGTTCGAAGACATGA
>JAHEIO010000131.1 GCA_024639325.1 Gammaproteobacteria bacterium | reverse complement strand
GGAGTATGCAGTTGCAGCCGTTTCGCATCATCAGGTAGCGGTCTTCCCCATGCAGCTCGTGGGCGCTGACGTCAGAACACGGTCTCAATATCCCATCGATGCGTCGATAGGTGCTCCGCAATCGTATAATGAGCGCAATTAGCTTTGGCGAGTCCGCTGAACGAGCGCCGGTAAAGAATTGGGTTCTGCAACCCAGGGCCCTGCAGATTCCGTCGAGCTCGTGTCAAGCTCCCACTTACGGTAAAACTCTAAGTACTCATGAATACTCATGCAATGAAACGCTCTATTGTCCGTGCCGTGCCATATTCGCTTTTATTTGTTGGCGCACTGACCTTCGCCGCCCCATCGGCGATCGCAGATGCAATCTCACTCAAGGATCTGGGTCCGCAGCTAACGATCGATCCGCGGAAGATCTCGGTATCCGGCATCTCCTCGGGCGCTTATATGGCGCAGCAGTTTCACGTCATCCATTCGAAACATATCATCGGTGCCGGCATTATCGCAGGCGGGCCATACCATTGCGCTGCGGGTGCCTACCCTTTGTATACTTCGTTTGACCTCACGGGCCTCTACGCCGCGACATTCAGGTGTTCGAACACAAATCCGTACCGGTTTTTTCAGGGGCCGCCCGACGTCAATTTTTCAATCCGGGATACGCATGCGCAGGCAGCGAACGGCGTGATCGACGATCCGGGCAACATGCGCACGGACAAGGTATGGTTGTTCTCGGGCGGTGAGGACGAGAAAGTTCCACGCGCCGTTATGAATACACTGGAAACCTATTATCTGGAGTTCCTCGACCCTGACAGTATTGTCTATGTCAAACACGCCGATGCCAATCATGCGATGATAACCGACGACTTTGACAGCGCCTGCGATGTATACGAACCGCCTTACATAAACGATTGTGACATTGACGCGGCGAAGGATCTGTTGCAGCACATATACGGGACTCTGGAACCAAAAGCGACACAGCTGCTGCCGATTGTGGAATTCGACCAAACCGAATTCTTCGACGAGAGCGATAAGAGCATCAGCATGCACGAACGCGGTCATATCTATGTGCCGAAAAATTGCAAAGAAGGTGAAAGCTGTCGTCTGCACCTGGCCTTCCATGGATGCCAACAACAGCAAGAACTGATCGGCGACGATTTCTACGCTGATGCGGGTTACAACGAATGGGCCGAAACGAACAATATTATCGTGCTTTATCCACAGACGACGGCATGGGGAGACAACATCTTGATGGCGGTCTGGAGAAACATCAATGCATGCTGGGATTGGTGGGGCTACAGCGGCGCCAACTATTACCGAAAGGACGGCAAACAAATCGCGGCGTTGGCAAAAATGATCAACACGCTCGTTGGCGAGGAACTTCTGGCTTATTCCGTCAGGTAGCCGCGCTATCGACTCCAGGGCCTGCCTGGTTCCTTTCGATCCGACCTGTGTCAGCAAAGGTATGTCCCCAGTAGACCGTATAATGGGCTTCATGCTCGACTCCATACGGAAAACCCCGCTGCATTTCGTGATTTGCTTCCCAATACTTTGAACACGACCAAAACCACGACGTTGCACAGGCTCAGCCGCTGGCTGCTGGTGGTACTGATCAGCGCCTGCCAGCCGGCAAGCGAGAACACCCGACCCGTCGGCCTGGAAATCTGGGCCCATGCGGGTCAGCAGGCGGAGCGCACCGTGCTCGAGGCGCAGATAGCGCGTTTCAACGGCCAACACGACGACATCCGTGTGTCGCTCACCTTCCTTCCCGAGGGCGCCTATAACGGCCAGGTCCAGGCGGCGGCGCTGGCCGGGGAGCTGCCGGATATCCTCGAGTTCGACGGCCCTTATCTCTATAACTACGCTTGGGCGGGCAAGTTGCGTTCCCTCGACGAACTGCTGCCCCATGAGCTGCTGGCGGATCTGTTACCATCGGTGACGGCACAGGGCAGGTACCGGGGCAAACTTTACGCGGTGGGCACATTTGACTCGGGTCTCGGGCTGTATGCGCACCGCGGTGCACTGGCAGACGTGGGAATCCGTCTGCCCGAGACGCCTCAGCAGGCCTGGACCATCGAAGAATTCGACGCGCTGCTCGAGGCACTTGCCCGGAAGGATCCTGATGGCGCGGTATTGGACCTGAAACTGAACTACAGCGGCGAGTGGTTCAGCTACGGTTTCGCCCCGATCGTGCAATCGGCGGGGGGCGATCTGATCGATCGCCGGAACTACCAGACGGCGCAAGGCGTGCTCAACGGCGCCGCCTCCGTACGGGCGCTGCAACGCGTGCAGAACTGGTTCAACAACGGCTACGTCGATGCAAATCTGGATGACGCCGCATTCGTAACCGAGCGGGTGGCCTTGTCCTGGGTTGGTCACTGGGAGTATTCCCGTTACCACGCCGCGCTGGGGGAGGAGCTGATGCTGGTGCCGCTGCCTGATTTTGGCAATGGCACGCGGACCGGGCAGGGCTCCTGGAACTGGGGAATTAGCAAGCGCTGCGCAAACCCGCGCGCGGCGGCAAAGTTTCTCGCCTTCCTGCTGGAACCCGAGGAGGTGCTGGCCATGAGCGGTGCCAATGGCGCGGTACCGGCCACCTACAGGGCGATCGCCCGGTCACCCCGCTTCGCAACCGGCGGCCCCCTGCACCTTTACGTGCAGCAACTAACCGAGGGTGTGGCGGTACCGCGACCGCGCACGCCGGCTTATCCAATTATCAGCTCCGCTTTCGCCCAGGCAATTGACGATATTCGCCATGGCACCGTGGTTCAGAACGCCCTCGACCGCGCCGTCACGATTATCGACCAGGATCTCAGCGACAACTACGGCTACCCCGTCTTCGCTACGGAAGGCGGATGGCCGTGAGACCCGCCACCGTTCCCGTCGGCCAGCGCAATTTGGCAAGCTGGTTCGTTGCACCGGCCGCGCTGCTGTTGCTGGCGTTCATGCTGCTGCCGTTCGTGCTGGCGGTGGCGATCTCTTTCACCAATCTGCGGCTAGGATCGCCGCTACCGGTGGAATGGACCGGCCTGCGTGCGTACCAGCGGCTTTTCCAGGACCAGACTTTTGGTCGAGCTTTGCTGAACAACCTGCTGTTCGCAAGCGTCGTGGTGCCGTTACAGACGCTGCTGGCACTTGCTTTGGCGGTATTACTCAACCAGCCCGTGCGCGGGATCACGATATTCCGAACGGTACTGTTTATGCCGGTGATCTTCCCGCTATCGCTGCTATCCGTGGTGTGGGTGTTGCTGCTTGCACCGGGCCCGGACGGAACCATCAATGCGCTGCTAACGACCGTGAGCCTCGGCGCCTGGCAGCCCCGTGACTTTCTGAACGACGCGATTTGGGCATTGCCCTCGGTGATGTTGGTTTCGATCTGGCAGGGCACCGGTTTTCAAATGATCGTGCTGCTGGCCGGTATGCAGTCGATTCCGAAACAACTCTATGAAGCCGCCGCTGGCGACGGCGCCGGGGCCTGGCAGCGCTTCCGTCACGTTACCCTTCCACAGCTTAGGAATTCGCTGGTGTTCGTGATGATCGTCACTTCGATTCTGTCCTTTCGGGTATTCGATCAAGTGCGCATCATGACCCGCGGTGGACCCAGCGATGCCTCTACCACGGTGATCTTCGAGGCCGTACGAGCGGCCTTCGATCGGGCGCAGGTCTCACGCGGCGCCGCCATGACGGTCGTTTTCTTCCTCATCGTATTGACACTGACGATGTTGCAGCGCTGGTTGCTGCGTCTCGGGCGCCCTGGCGTTGAAAAATGATTGACAGCGGGGCGACGTGGCGGCAATTACTGGCTGTTGTTGGACTGCTCACCTTCCTCTCCATTTTGTTCGTCGCTCCCATCGTGTTGATCCTTGCGGGCAGCCTCAAACCCGAGGCCCGTGTACTCAGCGAGGCGGGCACGCTGCGCGCTTTTTTTCCGACACGGGTCAGTCTGCAGAATTACCGCGATGTTTTCGAGCGAGTTCCGGTCGTGCTCTATCTGTTCAATTCGGGCTTGATAAACGGCCTGATCGTAAGCCTGGGCTTGATCGTAAACAGCCTGGCCGGTTACGCTCTCGCACGCCTGCGCTGGCCCGGCCGCGGTCGGTTCCTGCTGCTGGTCCTGGCACTGTTGATCATCCCCTTCGAGGCCCTGTCGGTGCCCTTGTTCTACGCTCTCTCGGCACTGGGCCTGCGGGACACCTATATGGTCCAGGTGTTGCCCTTTGTTGCCAACCCGCTGGCGATCTATCTGTTTTATTCATTCTTTCTGAGCCTCCCTGCGGAGCTTGAGGAGGCCGCGCAGCTGGACGGCGCGGGGCCACTGCGCACTTTCGTGGTGATCATCGTGCCCAATGCTAAACCGGCCTTTGCGACGGTGGCCATTGTGATGCTGCTGTTCCACTGGGGCATGTATCTGTGGCCGTTATTGATGACCGCGGGAGAGTCCGTGCGTCCGCTGCCGCTGGGCATCGCGTCGTTTTATTCGCTGCCGCCGCGACAGTGGGGTGATATCCTGGCATTTAGCATCATCATGGTGCTTCCGGTGTTATTGTTGTTCATGATTTTTCAACGCGCATTCGTACGCGGTGTCGCAAGCAGCGGGGTCAAGGGGTAGTTGTGGCGCAGGTCGAATTCAGGGGTCTCGGCAAGACGTTCGCCGACGGCACCCCCGCCCTGCAGGAGCTCGATGTCACCGTCGCGGACGGTGAGCTGCTGGTCATCGTCGGCCCGTCGGGCTGCGGCAAATCCACCATTCTGCGCCTGCTCGCGGGATTTGAATCCGCGAGTCGGGGCGACATCCTCATCGATGGCCGAAGCGTGCTCGCGCAGCCGCCGCAGGAGCGGGACATCGCCATGGTTTTCCAGAATTACGCTCTGTACCCGCACATGAGCGTGCGAGACAACCTCGCCTTCCCCCTGCGCATGGCCAAGCGTCCGCGCGCCGTGATTGACAAGCAGGTTCACGCAGTCGCGGAAGTGCTGGATCTAAAAGAGTTGTTGCGAAAAAAACCGTCTGAGTTATCAGGCGGACAAAGCCAGCGGGTCGCCATGGGACGGGCCCTGGTGCGTGAACCGAAGGTATTCCTGCTGGATGAACCACTGTCAAATCTCGATCCTCGGCTGCGCGGCCAGGTGCGCGCTGAGATCGCCGCGTTGCAGCGCCGCCTCAACAGCACCATGATCTATGTCACCCACGATCAGGTAGAAGCGATGACCCTGGGACACCGGGTGGCGGTACTCAATAAGGGCGAATTGCAGCAGATCGGGGCCCCGCAAACGCTGTACGATCAGCCGTGCAACCGTTTCGTGGCGGGCTTTCTCGGCAGCCCTCCAATGAACCTTTGCGAAGCTCAGCTTTATCGTCATCGCGGTGACGTCGCGGTTCGTTTGGGCGACGATTCACTGGCGCCGCCAGCCCGGCTGCGGCAGGCGTTGCAACGGTACCGGGGCAACACGGTGCTGCTTGGGATGCGGCCGGAGGCCCTGACGCTCGGCAGTGGCGAGGGTGGTAATACGATCAGCGTAACATGCTTGGCCGAAGAGCGGCTGGGCCACGAGCGGCTGCTGCACGCCGCCGCGCCGAGCACAACCGTGGACTGCAACGGCGTCCCTCAAAGCCCCGGCATCCTCTCAATACGTTTACCCAGCGGTCCGGCAATGCCAGCAGGCACGACCGTCTCTTTGCGAGTGGATGTGGAGCGGTTGTATTGTTTCACGCCGATCGGGAAGGCGATTGGCAGGCTGGCGGACGAGCCTCCCAACGGGTTCGAGACCGACTCGTAATCGGGTCGGAAATCGACCCGGGCGCGTTGGTGTGCAAGTTGAACTGGATTCTGCCTGGCTGCGCTCAACCCTGTACATGCTTCATGGTAAGCCCCATCCCGGCGCCGAACAGAGCCATGGCGGACAGCACGGTTAAGCAGAATTCTAGACCAATGCTGATAAAGATACTGGTCAGCGCACCCAACACAAGCATGGCCACACCAATGATGGTATTACTGAGTGCAACGTATTCAGCTTTCTGGTCTCCAGAAGCAAGGTCCACGATATGCGTTTTGCGGCCAATTCTCACACCCGCGTGAGCGACGCCCAGAATGAAAAGAATCGCGGCATAGAACATGATCTCGTTGGTATATACAGGGGCGAAATTGAGGGTGGTCACGACAACTACACCAAGCACTCCCACTATCAGCGCCGCAACGGACATGGTCAGTCGGCTGGATTTATCGGATAAAACTCCCCAGACCGACGAGCTAATCGCCCCCGCCAGCCCGGTCGAGATGATCAACCAGCCGAGGTGGTCGAGTGCTTGCCCGGTTTCGCGCTGAGCAAGGCCGACGTATACCGGCCCAACCAGCGCGGTCGACACCATAAGTGTTCGGACGACCAGGAATTTCTGCAACTCCGGGTCCTTGAATAGCAGCATGATCTGGGCTTTGACCAAATCGCCAATGCTCCGGCCACCCGTGGTGGCACCCGGATATTCATTTATCAGGGTAAACACGGCTGCTGCCAGGAACCAGGACAACCCAGCCGAGATGATGATGACATATAGGAGCCATTCCGGTCGCGCCTGCGCAGGGCTGAGTGCAAGATAAATTCCAACCAGCAAGGCAACTAAACCGGAAAGGGTTGCCGCGTAACCGCTGACTCGGCCCCGTCGGCCTTTGGAAACCGTTTTCCCCAAAGTGTCCTTCGCAGCGATAGACGCAACACCGCGGGCCAAGCTAAAAATCACCAGTAGAACGATTATGGCCCAGCCTGCCGCGGCGCCCTGCATTCCAAGCGCTGCGACGACACCCATGAGAATCACGCAAATCCCTTCGACTGCGCTGCTGGCGACCCAGAATCCCTTTCGCACCGGGAATCGCCGAATGACTCCACCGATAATTACCTGTGGTAGCAGCGCCAGCGACTCGCGTATGGGCACAAGCAATCCGATCAGGAAGGCCGGAGCGCCGACAGAACCCAATACCCATGGCAGGACCACCTTACTATCTGCGAGTGCATCGCCAGTCTTGCTAAATGCTTGAGCAAAAACCTGATACAGGAAATTCTTGGGCTGTTCCCGGCACTGGTCATCCGGAATGTCTCGGCATAAACGGGCGTCATCTTCACCGGTGACGAGGTCATACAGCCGGAGCGCGAAGTCGCCGCCGCTGGTTGTATTGGAACCAGTTAATCTTTGTTGCGCCATAGCGTGTAATGGTCTCTCGAATCGCTGCCGCTTCCAACCCCCGTTGTTCCTAAAAAGATGATCAACAACGAGTTACCGCCAAGTCGAAGCGGTCATCGCGCATATCGACATCATCTATCAAGCGCGCATATTGCACCAGGCGGCTTTAACTTCCGGCTAAGGACTTAAAAATGCTAGGTTATTTAGTTTTGACTGCAGAACAGTCGGTATCGACAACGCCTATCCCGGTGCTGGCTGGTCCAGGTCCCGCTGCACTTGGGCTTCATTCGATCCATAGCGCCGGCTATGCATCTCACTGGTTCGACGCATCCTAAGCGCCTCACCCCTTCGGGGCTACCGCGAAAAATCGCTCCTGGCGATTTTTTCAG
>JAHEIO010000343.1 GCA_024639325.1 Gammaproteobacteria bacterium | reverse complement strand
TACTTTGGTTCCAAAGCGACTTCAGGTCTGTGCCAGCCGATCATTGCCCTGATGCCGCCACATGACACCTACATTGAGACCCATCTTGGGGGTGGGGCGATCATGCAGCGCAAGCCACCAGCGTTGCGCAATATTGCCATCGATCTTGATCCTGCTCCACTTGCCGGGTTCGAGTGTCACTATCCGGTCGAGAAGGTGCATGGCTGCGCGCATCGGTTTCTCCGGGAGTTCGACTTTCACGGTCGTGAACTGCTCTACTGCGACCCCCCTTATCTGCACCCTACCCGCAGCTCCGCGCGCCGTTACCGTTTCGAGTATGAGCAACAAGATCATGTAGCGCTGCTGGAACTGCTCAAGTCACTGCCCTGTTCAGTGATCCTCTCTGGCTACCCCTCGGCGCTCTACGACGATCTGCTGGGGGAATGGCGTACCCTGGAGCTGCAAGTGATGAACCAGGCCGGGGTCAGAACCGAGAAGCTGTGGTTCAACTTCACCCCGGATCGGGTGCACTGGCCCGCCTATGCCGGGCGCAACTTTACCCACCGCCAGAGCATTAAGCGCAAGGCACACAGTTGGGGGCGACGCTATCAGGCCATGCCCGCTGCCGAACGGCTGGCAGTACTCTCCTCGATTATGGCCGTGGAGGCGGGTGAGCGGTTCGAGTAGCCCGGCCAATGAAGATCGAAAACCTCGAGGTCGAGCAGACCCTCGAAAAGGTCAAAAAGCAGATCGAAGAGGAGAAAACCCTCTCTCCGGCACTACGTGCATCGCTGGAGCTGTTGCTGACCCTGGTCACGTTGCTGTTGAACCGATTGGGACTCAATAGCCGCAACAGCAGCAAGCCCCCGTCCAGTGACCCCAATCGCAAGAAGAAGCGCAACAACAGCAACAACAACCCCGGCGCTCAGAAAGGCCATACCGGCAATCACCTGGAATTGGTCGATGATCCAGACCATGTCGAGTCGCTCAAGGTGGATCGTGCCACGCTTCCCTCCGATGGAACCTTCCGGTGTATCGGTTTGGAGCGCCGTCAGGTGTTCGATATCCAGATTTCCAGAGTGGTTACGGAGTATCAGGCCGAGATTCTGGAGGATGAGCGGGGACGTCGAGTCGTAGCTTCCTTTCCGAAACATGTGAAGGTCAAGACCCAGTACGCTTCCGGGGTCAAAATCCACTCAGTCTACATGTCTAACTTCCAGCTGCTCCCCTACAAGCGGATCGAAGAACACTTTGCCGATCAATTCGACATCCCCTTGAGTGCCGGCAGTATCTACAACTTCAACAAAGAGGGGTACGAGAGGCTGGCCCCCTTTGAGGATTGGGTAAAGAGGGAGCTATCGAAGGCGTCCCTACTTCATGCCGACGAGACCGGGATCAATATCGGCGGAAAACGAAAATGGCTGCACGTGGTATGCAGCGCCACCCTGACACTGCTGATGCCCCATGACAAGCGCGGCGGTGAAGCCATGGCGGCGATGGGTGTCCTTCCCAAGTACACCGGCACCCTGGTACACGACCACTGGAAACCCTACTACCAGCTTGCTTGTTATCATGCTTTGTGCAATGCCCACCACCTGCGAGAGCTGGAGCGCGCCTGGGAACAGGATCAACAGCAGTGGGCCAAACAGATGCAGGCGCTGTTGCTGGAGATCAACAAGGCCGTTGATGCGGCAGGCGGTAAGCTAAACACCCCGGAGGCCGAAGCCTTCAGGGAGCGATATCGACAACTACTGAAAGAGGCAGAGACCGAGTGCCCCCCACCGGACGAGTCACAACGGAAAAAAGGGCAGCGAGGTCGGCTGAAACGATCCAAATCCAGAAACTTGCTGGAACGGTTGATTCAGTTCGAAGAGGATGTCCTGCGTTTCATGATGGAACTGGACGTACCCTTTACTAACAATCAAGGAGAACGGGATCTACGCATGAGCAAAGTTCAGCAGAAGATCTCCGGCTGCTTCCGTTCAGAGTTAGGGGCAAAAATCTTTTCTCGAATCCGCAGCTATCTCTCAACCTGCCAGAAAAATGGGGTATCTTCAGAAGAGGCCTTGCGGCTCCTTTACGAGGGTCGATGGCCCGAGTTTATGGGGAT
>JAHEIO010000342.1 GCA_024639325.1 Gammaproteobacteria bacterium | reverse complement strand
GGGCCTTCGGGTGATTTGGCGACCCGGTAGAGCGTTTGCATCCGCTCGGAATAACGGCTTTCCACCAGATACCACCAATCGCCCAGCTTGAAGATCTCGGGGCACTCGGGGCAATGGGTCAGCATCGAGGACGCCAGCGGCGGTCCAACCTCCCAGTTGTCCAGATCATCGGATGTGGCGACGGCGATGCAGCCACGGCGAAACTGTGGGCCGTCTTTCAGACGCGCCGAGATCAGCATCTTGAAACAACCGGCGTCTTCGTCGCGATACACAAAGGGATCGCGCCAATCGACGGTTTCATACCAGCGCGGATCGGGCAAAATCAGGGGGTTGCCGCCCGATTTGTCCCAAGTCTTCATATCGGTTGAGGTTGCCTTGCAAATGCTCTGCGGCGAGGCAGACTGGCGATTGTAGCCGGTGTAGAAGAAGTGAAAGATACCTTCCTGTTCGATCACCGACCCTGTCCAGATCCCGTCGCCGTCGCACTCCCCGTGTTCACCGGGGCCGAAGGCATCGGGCATGACTTCCCAATTCACCAGATCTTCCGAACGTAGGTAAGCGGTCGAGACACGAGCTCGCTCGACATATTCCCAGGCGCCGACAGGAGGCTGGGAAAAGAACAGATGCCATTTTTCATCGTGGTAGAAAGGCATGGTATCGCCAGCAGCAGCACCTCGTTCCGGAGCATAGCCGAATAGTCTCATCGCAGGACCTCAAGTCGTTGGTTAGGTGTCGGTGCTTCCGATCCAAATCGACCGGAAGCACCCTGTGCAAGGGAGGTTATTGCACGTAGTCCTGCCAGTTGGCCTGCCAGGCATTGATGAAGCCCGGAAGATCAGCGTCCGGATTGTGGACCTTGCTGAGGCTGCGCACGGTCTCAGGTGACAGGATACACCCGTTCAGAAGACCGTTTGCATAGGTTTCCACATTGTCCGAGGTGACTGGGATCAAGCCGACCTTTGGCTGGGTGTCCTCAATCGGGTGGCCGTGCAGGTAGTCGTAAAGCTGGATCAGGCCAAAGCCGCCGACCATCCAGTGACCGCCGATCGAGAATGCAAGCTCGCCTTCCTTGATGAATTGGGCGACCTGCTCGTCGATGTCGGTCGTGACAACCGCAATGTCGTCGCGTCCGGCCTGATCAATAGCGAACTTGCTGCCCAAGCCTGCAACCGCGCCGATCACGATGAAGGCATCCACTTCGCCGGGGGCAAAGCGTGCGATGTACTGCTCGGCGTATTTCTGGCCGTTTTCACGGCTGAGCACATCCCAGGCTTCGGCCACAACCTCGACGCCGCCAGCATCAAGTTCGCGTTTCACACCTTCCCAGATTTCTGTCGCTGAGATGTTACCCTTCTGGGTCCAGATCATCCCGACCTTTTTGTGCCCAAGCTCGACCACGGCCTTACCCATGGCCTCGCCCCAAGTGGCGTTGTTCTGGGTGACCTGGGCGATGAAATCCTCGCCCTGATAGTCATCGTCATAGCTTGAAACGACGAGGCGACCGACAGCAACGCCTGGAATATCATTGTCTTCAAGCAAGCGTGCGACCTGAATACCGGCAGGCGCGGTCAGCGGGTTGAAGATCAGCCCATCGGGCTGGCTGGCCATGATCGATTCAGCTTGGGCAACGTGCTGTTCCTCGGAATTCTGGTCGTCGAACTCTTTAAGCTCGACACCAAGCGCGTCAGCAACGCAGCGCTCGAACCGGTGGCGGTTGATCACCCAAGGGTTGGTTTCAGGTTGGCCAAGATCCGCGATCACCAGATCGGTGCGGGCGTGACTTTCTGCGATTGCGGCCCCGGCAAGCGGCAGCAATGCAGCCGTCGCAAGCAGGGTCTTTAGAATACGGTTTGTCATGATCTCCTCCCTGGAGAGTTGTTGGCATTGCGCGGGCATGGTCGAATCAGCCCTATTAAATGCGTATCGCAATTAATTGCATTGTGCAATAATTGCTCGCTTCAGGATCGATCCGCGCTTGTAAATGGGACCGCCACCCAAAGATCATTGGTCGGTGTGGACGATAGGAAGGGGACATATTCGAAGTGATTTTCCGGATTGCGGCCATTGGCGCACCCGCAGCGAATGCTCACTTTGTCCCGCA
>JAHEIO010000130.1:4780-7651 GCA_024639325.1 Gammaproteobacteria bacterium | reverse complement strand
CCGCTCCGACTCGGCGAGTTATGGGCCATTCCGATCATGCTGCGTCTCGCGCTGATCGAGAATCTGCGACGCGTCGCGGCGCGTATTGCCACCGGCAGCACCGACCGTGATCTGGCTGTCACCTGGGCGGACAAGCTGGCGGAGATCGCCCATCGGGACCCGAAGAGCCTGATCCTGGTGATCGCCGACATGGCGCGATCGCATCCTCCCATGACCACGCCGTTCGTATCGGAACTGACGCGCCGCCTGCAGGGTCAGGGACCAGCTCTGGCCTTTCCATTGACCTGGATCGAACAGCGTCTGGCCGAGTCGGGTCTGAGTATCGAACAGCTGGTGCGGTCAGGTAACCGGGAGCAGGCTGCCGATCAGGTCTCCATCAGTAATAGCATCGGCAGTCTGCGCCTGCTCGGCACCATGGACTGGCGCGAGTTCGTCGAGAGCATGAGCCTGGTCGAAACGACCCTGGGCACGGATCCGGGTGAGGCCTACGCCGCTATGGATTTTGCCAGTCGTGACCGCTACCGCCACGTGATCGAGGAGGTCGCGAAGGCCAGCGGGATGTCCGAGGAGGCCGTGGCGAGCCATGCCATCGAGCTGGCGCGAACCGGGGCGGCACGGCATGGCGCCGACGACAGGAAGGCGCACGTCGGCTACTACCTGATCGATCGTGGCCGCACAGAGCTGGAAAGCGTCGCGCGCGCACGCCTGGCGGCGGCTGCGGCGGTTCGGCGTGTGGCGAGCCGATCGCCGCTGCTGTTTTATCTGGGCGCGATCACACTGATCACCATACTCCTGACCGCGGGCCTGCTGGCAGAGGCGCGCTCGGACGGTGCGGCCGACTGGGCACTGGTGCCGCTGGGCATCCTTGCACTGTTGGTCACCGGCCAGCTCGCAGTGGCGCTCTTGAACGGCTTGGTGACTCTGCTGGCGTCACCCCATCCATTGCCACGTATGGACTTTTCAACGGGTATACCTGTGCAATCGCGGGCCCTGGCGGTAGTCCCGAGCATGCTCACCGGCCGGCGCGACGTCGATAGCCTGGTGGAGGCATTGGAAGTCAGATTTTTGGCCAATCGCGACACAAACCTGCACTTCGGGCTGTTGACCGACTTCGCCGACGCGGCCGAGGAAGTGCTGGACGGTGATGCCGAACTGCTGGAGCTGGCCCAGGAGCGGATCGAGGCCCTTAACGCACAGTACGCGGATGGCGACCATGATCGCTTCTTTCTGTTCCATCGCCCGCGCCGCTGGAACCCGCACGACTGCATCTGGATGGGGTACGAGCGCAAACGCGGCAAGCTTGCGGACCTGAACTTGCTTCTGCGCGAGGGCAGGCACGACGGCTTTTCTCTTGTCGTCGGAGCGACCGAGATATTGGCCGGTGTGAAATACGTGATCACCCTGGACACGGATACGCAATTGCCACGTGATGCCGCACGCCAGTTTGTCGCGACTATGGCGCACCCGCTGAATCGCCCGGTCTATGACGCGGCGCTGCAGCGTGTCCGTGTGGGCTACGGTATCCTGCAGCCGCGTGTCAGCGTTATCCTGCCCGGCGGCAATCAGTCGCGCTATGCGCGCCTGCACGGTGGTGAGCCGGGCATCGACCCATATACCCGCGCTGTCTCTGACGTCTACCAGGACGCGTTTCAGGAAGGCTCGTTCATCGGTAAGGGCATCTATGATGTCGATGCGTTCGAGCAGTCGTTGAAGGGACGTTTCCCCGACAACCGGATCCTCAGCCATGACCTTCTGGAGGGCTGTTATGCGCGCGCCGGACTGTTGAGTGACGTGCAGTTGTACGAGGAGTACCCGGCTCGTTACGACGCCGATGTAAAACGGCGGCATCGCTGGATCCGCGGTGATTGGCAACTCGCCGGCTGGCTATTGCCGCGGGCACCTGGTCCCGGTGGTTCGCGCTTGGACAATCCGCTCTCGGCGTTGTCGCGCTGGAAGCTGTTCGACAATCTGCGCCGCAGCCTGGTACCGGCGGCGTTGACCTTACTGTTGCTGTTGGGCTGGACGGTGTTTTCATCGCCCTGGTTCTGGACCCTGGTGGTGCTCGGCGTTTTGCTGATTCCCCCGCTGCTGGCCACCGTGCCGGATGGGTTGCGCAAACCGGGCGACATGCAGCTAGGCCAGCATTTTGCCGCCGTGGCCAGTGCCGCCGGCCAGCGTGCCATCCAGGCAGTGTTTTTCCTGGTGACGCTACCGCATGAAGCGTTCTACAGCATCGACGCGATCCTGCGCACGCTTGTTCGCCTGCTGGTGACGCAGCAACGCCTGCTGGAATGGACCCCGTCCCACGTCCAGGGAAGGCACCGCCGCAACGACCTCGAAGCCTCGTTCCGCGACATGGGATTTGCCCCCATGCTGTCCATTGGCACGACCATTGTTTTGCTGGCGACCAATCCGGCCGCGCTTATCGTGGCCGGTCCGTTTCTCGTCCTGTGGCTTGCATCACCTGCGATCACCTGGTGGATCAGTCTGCCGCTGGCCGATCGCGAAGCACGGTTGACAACCGAGCAGACCCGTTTTCTTGCCAGGATCGCGCGCAAGACCTGGGCGTTTTTCGATACCTTCGTCGGTCCGGAAGACCATTGGTTGCCGCCGGACAACTACCAGGAGGACCGCGATGCCGCGTTGGCCCATCGCACCTCACCGACCAACATAGGGCTGGCATTGCTCGCCAATCTGTCCGCCTACGACTTCGGCTATATCCCGGCAGGGCTACTCGTCGCACGCACGGCCCATACTTTTGAGACGATGGCAGGGCTGGAGCGTCACCGGGGTCACTTCTATAACTGGTACGACACGCAAACGCTGCAGCCGCTGCACCCCAAATACGTCTCGACTGTCGACAGCGGCAAC
>JAHEIO010000130.1:0-4680 GCA_024639325.1 Gammaproteobacteria bacterium | reverse complement strand
GCCTCGGAGGCCCGCTTGAGCGTTTTCGTCGCCATTGCCCAGGGGCAGCTGCCACAGGAGAGCTGGTTTGCGCTGGGACGCCTGCTGACAAGCGCCGGCGGTCAGCCGATTCTGCTGTCATGGAGCGGCTCGATGTTCGAGTACCTGATGCCGCAACTGGTGATGCCGACCTATGAGCACACACTGCTTGATCAGACCGCCAAGGCGGCGGTGGCGCGGCAGATCCAGTACGGCCAGCAGCGCGACCTGCCTTGGGGGATGTCCGAGTCCGGTTACAACACGGTGGACGTGCACCTGAACTATCAGTATCGCGCGTTCGGTGTGCCCGGCCTGGGGCTGAAGCGCGGGCTGGTCGATGACATGGTGGTTGCACCCTATGCCTCGGCACTCGCCCTGATGGTGACGCCGGAGGCCGCCTGTCTCAACCTGCAACGCCTTTCTGCCGCCGGGGCGGAAGGGCAGTTCGGCTTTCACGAAGCGATCGACTATACGCCGGCACGCCAGCGTCGCGGCGAATCGCATGCACTATTGCGCTCCTACATGGCCCATCACCAGGGCATGAGCCTGCTTGCCCTGGCCTGGCTGATGCTCGACCGACCGATGCAGAAGCGTTTCGCATCCGACCCGCTCTTGCAGGCGACGCTGCTTTTGTTGCAAGAGCGGATACCGAGGTCCTCCGCCTTATATGTCCACAGTGCTGAAGTCAGCGCCATCGAGTCGGGCGTGCACAGCCCGCAGATACCGATACGCGTGCTCAGCAGTCCCGATACGCCGGTCCCCGAGGTGCAGCTGCTGTCCAATGGCCGCTATCACGTGATGCTCACCAACGCCGGTGGCGGTTACAGTCGCTGGAATGAACTGGCCGTCACGCGCTGGCGCGAAGACGGCACACGGGATTCCTGGGGTACATTCTGTTACCTGCGCGATGTATCCATCGAGGGCGAGAGCGTCGCGGTTTGGAACACCGCATATCAGCCCACCTTGCAGCGCGGGGAGGGTTATGAAGCAATCTTCTCGGAAGGCCGTGCGGAATATCGTCGTCGCGATGGCGATTACGATACCCATACCGAAATCGTTGTGTCTCCGGAAGACGACATGGAATTGCGCCGCGTGCGCATCACCAACCGCGCTGCTGCAAGTCGCACGATCGAGGTTACGAGTTATGCGGAGGTGGTGCTGGCACCCGCTGCGGCAGACGCGCTGCATCCGGCGTTCAGCAATCTGTTCGTGCAAACCGAGATTGTCGAAACGCATCGGGCGATCCTGTGCACGCGCCGCCCCCGCTCGCGCGACGAGCCGGTGCCATGGATGTTTCACCTGATGTCCGTGCACGATGCGCAGGTCGGTGAGTTTGCCTATGAGACCGATCGGGAGCGCTTCATCGGTCGGGGCCGCAGCGCCGCAGCGCCGCGGGCGATGGATGCCGGCGTGGCGCTGTCCGCCCGCCAGGGCTCGGTGCTGGATCCGGTGGCGGCTATCCGCAGTCAGGTCACGCTTGCGCCGGATCAGTCGGTCAGCGTGGACCTGGTTTACGGCGTCGGCGACAGCCGCGACGCGGTCCTGGGCCTGATCGAAAAGTACCGGGATCAGCGCCTCGCCGACCGTGTCTTCGAGTTGGCCTGGACCCACGCGCAGGTGGTGCTGCGCCAGATCAACGCAACAGAGGCAGATGCGCAACTGTATGGACGTCTGGCCAACTCGGTTATTTTTGCCAATGCTGCGCTGCGCGCCGAAACCAGTGTTCTCATGCGTAACCGGCGCGGACAATCCGGGCTATGGGGCTATGCCATATCCGGTGACCTGCCCATCGTCCTGTTGCGCATCGGTGACCTGGTGAATATCGAACTGGTGCGCCAGCTCATCCAGGCCCATGCCTACTGGCGCCTGAAGGGATTGGCGGTGGACCTGGTGATCTGGAACGAGGATCGCGCCGGTTACCGGCAGGTGCTTCAGGACCAGATCCTGGGGATGATCGCTGTGGGCCTGGAGGCCCAGGTGATAGACCGCCCGGGCGGCATCTTCGTGCGCTCGGCAGAGCAGATCTCCGAGGAAGACCGGACGCTGTTCCAGACGGTCGCCCGCGTCGTCCTCAGTGATAGCCGGGGGACCCTGGCGGAACAGATCGACCGCGCCGGTCCGCCGCGTGCACGCGTACCGAGCCTGATCCCCGTTCAGCCCCGCCAGGCAGATGCGCCCGCCGACTTCGAACTGCCGCCGCGAAATCTGGTCCTGTCTAATGGGATCGGCGGCTTCACCCCGGACGGGCGTGAGTATGTCATCACCACGACGCCGGGCCAGACCACGCCCGCACCCTGGGTGAACGTCCTGGCCAATTCCCAGTTCGGCAGCGCTATCTCGGAGAGTGGCCAAGCCTACACCTGGGGTGAAAATGCCCACGAGTTCCGGC
Organism: Gammaproteobacteria bacterium; assembly: GCA_024639325.1. Classification (GTDB taxonomy): domain Bacteria; phylum Pseudomonadota; class Gammaproteobacteria; order Arenicellales; family JAANXG01; genus JAHEKE01. Next base: position 2,273 of record JAHEIO010000130.1, on the reverse strand, counting down.
TCACCCCCTGGCACAACGACCCGGTAACCGATGCGAGCGGGGAGGCCTTTTATCTGCGCGACGAAGAGAGCGGCGAGTTCTGGTCGCCCACGCCTTTGCCCAGTCGCGGCGCGACGCCTTACGTCAGCCGGCACGGCTTTGGTTACAGCGTGTTCGAACATGCCGAAGGTGGCATCCAATCCGAGTTGTGGGTCTATGTGGCCCAGGATGCGGCGGTCAAGTTTTCCGTGCTCAAAGTGCGCAACTCATCCGGTCGGCCGCGCCGGCTTTCCGCGACGGGCTATGTGGAATGGGTGCTGGGTGATCTGAGGCCGAAGTCGGCCATGCATGTGACCAGCGAAGTTGACCCCTACAGCGGTGCGATCTATGCGCGTAACCGCTACAACACGGAGTTTCCCGACCGGGTCGCCTTCTTCGACGTGGATGATACGAGTCGGACTGTCAGCTGCGACCGCGCTGAATTCATTGGCCGCAACGGTAGCCTGGAGCATCCGGCGGCGATGATGCGTACCCACTTGTCAGGGCGTCTGGGCAGCGGTCTGGACCCCTGTGCCGCAATCCAGGTGGGCTTTGATCTGGCGGACGGACAACAACGCGAGATCACCTTCCGGCTCGGTCTGGGCGGGATTCCTGGCGGCGACGATGCCCATCAGTTGGTGCATCGATTGCGTGGCGCCGACGCCGCGCGATGGGCCCTGGAAGCGGTCTGGCAGTACTGGAACCACACCCTCGGCGCAGTGCAGGTTGAGACGCCCGACCAGTCGCTGAATGTGCTGGCAAACGGCTGGCTGCTGTACCAAACTTTGGCCTGCCGACTTTGGGCGCGCAGCGGTTACTACCAGTCGGGTGGTGCTTTCGGTTTCCGCGACCAGTTGCAGGACGCGATGGCGTTGGTGCACAGCGAGCCGCGCCTGCTGCGCGCCCAACTGCTGTTGTGCGCAGGCCGCCAGTTCCCGGAAGGGGATGTCCAGCACTGGTGGCATCCGCCCTCCGGCCGGGGTGTGCGCACGCATTGTTCCGATGACTACCTGTGGCTGCCACTGGCGACCTGTCGCTATGTGCTCAGCACCGGTGACACCGGTGTGCTGGATGAACCCCTTGCTTTCCTGGACGGGCGCCCGCTAGATCCAGAGGACGAATCCTATTACGACCTGCCCAGTAGATCCGAGGCCACGGCGACCCTGTACCAGCACTGCGTGCAGGCCATCCGGCACGGCCTCGTTTTTGGCGAGCATGGCCTGCCGTTGATCGGCTCCGGCGACTGGAACGACGGCATGAACCGGGTCGGCATCAGGGGCAAGGGAGAAAGCGTGTGGCTGGGTTTCTTCCTGTATCAGGTGTTGCGCAAGTTCGCAGCGCTTGCGCGCCGGCACGGCGATGAAGATTTCGCCGAATTCTGTGTGATCGAAGGCAAGCGCCTGAGCCAAAGCCTGGAACAGCACGGCTGGGATGGCGCCTGGTATCGCCGCGCCTGGTTCGATGACGGCACACCGCTGGGTGCCGCGGGCAACAGCGAATGCCGGATCGACTCGATCTCACAAAGCTGGGCCGTATTGTCCGGGGCTGGTGATACCGATCGCGTACGCATGGCGATGGATGCGGTGGATAAACACCTGGTGCGCCGTGAGCATGCCCTCATCCAGTTGCTCGATCCCCCTTTCGACCAGTCGGACATGGACCCCGGCTACATCAAGGGCTACGTGCCGGGCGTGCGCGAGAATGGCGGCCAGTACACCCATGGCGCCATCTGGGCGGCCATGGCGTTCGCGGCCCTGGGCGACAACAGGCGGGCCTGGGAACTGACAACCATGATCAACCCGGCCAATCATTCCAAATCACAGGAGGCAAGCGCTACCTACAAGGTGGAACCCTATGTGATGGCGGCCGACGTCTACGCGGTCGCGCCCCACACCGGGCGCGGCGGCTGGACCTGGTACACGGGCTCGGCAGGTTGGATGTACCGGCTGATCCTCGAGTCGTTGCTCGGTCTGCAGCTGGAAACGGACAGGTTGCATATCGCACCCTGTTTGCCGGCGCATTGGGACGGGTTGAAAATCCACTACCGCTACCGAGAGACGGTCTATCACATTGCCATCGCGCAAACCCAGGCGGGCGAGGGTGAAAACAGCGGCGTGGTGAGCGTAACGATCGATGGGATCGAGCAGGACGGCCAGACGATTGCCCTGGTTGATGATCACCGAGAACATGCGGTCGTCGTGGCAATGTGTGCAGACATGCAAGTCTGACCCCGTGGACAGAAAAGGTTGCTATGC
>JAHEIO010000341.1 GCA_024639325.1 Gammaproteobacteria bacterium | reverse complement strand
CGTGCGCTGGAAGGTGGCTTTGCACCAGAGCGTGCCCTTCGAGTAGAGCAGGCACGGGCGGCAAGACAGCGTGTGGCATCCGTACAGACCGCCATGCCCGATTTGAAGCCGGTTGACGAAGACAATCCGCTTGCGCGCCGCATCATGGAGATTCGCAAGCGGGCTACGGGAAAATAAGCGGTGATTCTACTGGAACCGCCTCAACCTGCTTACACCGGAGTTTGCCCGACAATAACCGCTGTAACCTGTGTGACAGACAAGCACCTGGCGCAAGCGTTGCCCCGTTCGAACGTCCGTGTCACTACACAGCGAAGCGCGGTAGTGACGCGGACGTATTCGGGGCCTAAGTGCACAGCATGCCGGATATTTTTGAACACACGTCCGAATGCCGCGAAGATTATGGTGTCGTTGTCGAAGTATTTTTTACAACTTCGGGAACGACAACAGCCCATCGCTTGTCTATACTCCTCGTACGCAATCAGTTTTATCCGTGGCCACTGCGTGTACAGCGGCAACCAAGGCACTATCGGATCGTGTAACGGTGCATCGGCGCAAGCCGCGATCCATCTTCCAAATCGGAACAACCTACAGAGTCTGTTCTTTCTACCAGGCATCCGCCTGTCTTTCACTCACGAGTCTTGTGCCCGGCGATTGCCTTTGGCCATTGTCTTGTTGCGCTCATTTTCTACAAACCGCAGGGTTTTCCTGCTTACTTCAAAGGAGGAATTTCACCACACTCAAAGAACGCCCGTGCTCGGGCACGTTGGACTACGCAGGGCTATTCCCCAACCGAGGAAAGACTGCGTCGCCTCTGATCAGGCATCGTCAGGTCGATTGGGCGTTGTGTCCCATGACCGTTCCGCGCAAGCGGACTTGTCAGCTGCGGCTGCCAGGTAGGTCAGAAACACTAACCAGAAAGCGAAAACACTATGAGAGACCTGAACTACCAACTGAAAAAACTCTGCCGCCAGTGCCGGGAGGGCAGCTATGCCACCCAGGTTAATCGTGAGCGCATGCTGACACAGATGGCCAACGAACTTAACGGCCTTGGTTATCGCAAGATGACCGACCGATCGCTGAAACCAAAACACATCGAGGCACTGGTCAAACTCTGGTTTGACCAGGATCTTTCCATCGGAACTATCAAGAACCGGATGGCTGTGATTCGCTGGTGGGCGCACAAGATCGACAAGCAGAACGTAGTGGCCCGCTCCAACGAGTACTACGGCATCCCGGATCGGCGCTTTGTCACCAATGAATCCAAGGCCAAGACCGTCACCCAATCCCAACTGGACAAAATCCGCGATGAAAATGTCCGCATGAGCCTGGAACTTCAGCAGGCCTTTGGCCTGCGCCGGGAAGAAGCCATGAAGTTCCAGCCTAGCTTTGCCGACCGGGGCGACCATCTTGTGCTCAAGGCAAGCTGGACCAAGGGCGGCAGGGAACGGGTTATCCCGGTCCGGACCGATGAACAACGAGACGTGCTCAATCGCGCGCGCCGGTTGGCCGGTTTCGGCTCCCTGATCCCGAGTAACCGCAACTACGTGCATCAAATGCGTGTCTACGAGGGCAATACCCTGCGTGCCGGACTCTCCTGCATGCATGGGCTACGCCATGCCTATGCCCAGAAACGTTACCAAGAACTGACCGGCTGGGAGGCCCCGGCCGCCGGCGGACCGGAATCCAAGGCCCTTACCCCGGAACAACGCGAGACCGATCGGCAGGCGCGACTCACCATCAGCCGGGAGTTCGGTCATGAGCGCGAGGCCGTCACGACGGCCTATCTGGGACGCTAAAGGGTGGGTAATGTGGGAAGCTCGGAAGCTACGAGCAAGCCACTCCTGCATCTCCCGGGGAAGAGGGCGGTACCTATGTTAACGTCACGACGGAGACCATAGGGGTCCTCAAATAGATTGGAGTCGAGCACAGGCACGAAGGCAATGTCGCCGCCTAACACGGCACGGGTCGAATGAAGTATTTTAACCCTCCCTTGTTTTACTTACTTTCGATTCTCGCTGTCAGACCAACACACTTGAATCGGCCGCTTTCGGGTTTACAGCAGCCCCTCGATTAGCGATCAAGCATTGTCAATATAAGCTTCTGCTAACGGACGGCTTACGACCCA
>JAHEIO010000340.1 GCA_024639325.1 Gammaproteobacteria bacterium | reverse complement strand
TTCCGACGCAAGCGTGACGATACCTTCGCGCTCTTCGGCCCGAAGATCGGCATCGGCGAGGATTCGTCGAACATCCCGACAGGCGCGCTGTCGGGCCAGCGGCTCAGCTTTCTGTTCGAATCGCTCGTCAGCGCGCGCACCTCGGAGTCGCGATTCAGGAACCTGCCGATCCCCTTCCAGGCGGTCGCCACGGACATCGTCACCGGCGAGGCCGTCGTAATGGATACGGGAAACCTGGCTAGCAGCATGCGGGCGTCCATGTCAGTGCCCGGCTTATTCAATCCGGTTCGCCGGGACGGCCGTCTGCTGGTAGACGGTGGTCTGGTTGACATGCTTCCTGTGCGAGTGGCCCAGAACATGGGCGCTGACGTGATAATCGCCGTCGATGTGGGCTCCGAAGTCCTCAAGGAAGAGGACATCCGCAACTTGCTGGGTGTCGTCGCGCAATTGTTCAACATCATGATCGAAAGCAACGTCGCAGCGTCTCTCGAGCTACTGACAGACGACGACCTGCTGATCGTGCCCCCCCTGCCGGAGGACTTTGGTGCCGCCGACTTCACGAGCACCCGTGATGGCATCGGGATCGGCTACGACGGCGCTTCCGGCCTGGACGCGGAACTTGGCCGCTTCGCGCTCTCGGAAAGCGCCTATGCAGCCTATCTCGCGAGCCGACCCGCTGCAGCCGCCAGCGCTCCCGTGGTGGAATTCGTTCGCCTCGACAATGGCTCGCGCTTCTCTGACGATCTGGTCCTGCGACGCCTCGACGTCACCGAGGGCGCGCCCCTTGACGTAGACCACCTCGAAGCCGGCATTGAGGAGGTCTACGGGCTCGGTTTCCTCGAGCTCGTCACGTATCGAGTGGTCGAAGAGGACGGGCAGCAGGGCATCGAGATCAAGGTCGAGGAGGATTCCCGCGGCACAGCGCTCGTCGAATCGGGACTGGACCTGTTTTCTGACGGCATCAACGATGGCTTCAACCTGCGCCTCGGCTATCTGCGTACTGATATCGATGACCTCGGTAGCGAGATGCGCGTCTTTGGGCAGGTGGGGCGTGATCCGGCGATAATCCTCGATCTCTGGAAGTATCTCGATGCAGACTCCAGGTGGTTCGTGGCACCTCAGCTGTACGCGTTCCGCTCGCGAGGTACGATTTTCGAAGACGACAACGCCCGGGCAGTCGTGGACCTCGATACCTACGGCGGTGGCGCTGCATTCGGACGCGAGCTTAGCCGATTCGCGGTGGTGAACGCGGGCGCACGGGCCTACTCCGGCCAGGTAGATCCGCGCATCGGTCCGGCCGATGCTTCCAGCAGCAGCTTCGACGCGGTTGAAGGTTTCGTCGGCGCCACGTTCGACCGGCTCGATAATCTCTACTTCCCGAGCGACGGCTCTTTCGCGCGCCTCGACTACATCTATTCCGACCAGAGTTTTGGCGCCGACAGCGACTACCAACAGCTGCTCTTCCGCGGCCTGTCCGCGCGCACCTTCGGCGACCACACGGTTTTCGGTTTCATCGACGTCTCGGCCACGGTCGCCGGTGTCTCACCCATCTACGCAGCGCCACGTACAGGAGGTCTGTTCAGACTTACCGGAAACTACGACAACCAGCTCGGCGGCCAGAACGCTGGCGTGGTGACCGGCAGCTATCAGTATCGCCTCGGAGAGGGCAGGTTGATGCCGTCACGTATCGGCATGTCCCTCGAGTATGGCGGAGTCGCAGATCGGGAGAGCGATCTTTTCCGGGACGGCGAGGTTCACGGCAGTCTGTTTCTCGCCTACCGATCACCCATTGGGCCGGCGTACATCGGTGCCGGCATTGGTGAAGACGGGCAGCGTCGCTTTTTCGTGCGTTTCGGCAGTATATTCAGCCCAGTGAATGCGATTCGCTGACGGGCAAAACCGGCGTGAGAGTCAGGTGCCAGAGTGAACGAAGCGGCATAGCAACTTGCCTGGCTCGGCGGTGTGGTTAGGGCGGTTGAGCAGCGTCAGAAAACGCTACACCGTCTGACTGTAGAATCGTCGAAAGCCGAACATTTTGCGGGTGTAGTTCAACGGTAGAACATCAGCTTCGCAAGCTGACGATAGACTGTATTGGCCGAAAGCAGACATTCACGGGCAAGAATCTGAATGTCGGCAATGGGTCA
>JAHEIO010000339.1 GCA_024639325.1 Gammaproteobacteria bacterium | reverse complement strand
AACGCCCAGAACAAGATGCTTGACGAACATTCCAAAAAGTACAACCTGCAGGAACAGGATTGGCGTCAACAGAAGCCCTGGTATAAATAGAGCAACTAAGGCCAAAGGCGATGAGGCCAGGCTTTTTTGCCTGGCCTGATCATTTTTCGATTAGCACGCCACGAAAGGCCGGCTTATGGCGTGAAGCCGCTGTCTGCAATCTCAATCCACAACGTGTAAGCCGCTAATGCGAGACAGAGCTCCCGGAGAGCTTGTCGATGTGAGCAAACAACATTCCGACATGGGTGATCAGATGATTGGCATGTTGGAACACTACCAGACGGAATCACGGTGCTCGACAGTTCTCCGGACCTGAACGATGGAGATGAATCGTCCGCCTGGCCGCGCAAGTTTACTGCGCGTGTTGGTCCCGTTGTTCGTTATCTCATCCACACGCGGCGCGGAGTACATCCAATCCGAAAATACGGCGCCTCGTAGTGCGCGGAAAATCGAAACCCCCGTGGATGCCGCTCTGGCTAAAGACAACCAGAAGATACGCAGGATTCTGTTGGACGAACTGGAGCGCCGTCTGGAGGACCAGCCGCCCCGGCTCCACGATGTGGTATTTGATTACAACCATCGCAGGATTTAGACGGCGTGACCGTACTCGATCCCGTCAAGACCACAAGCCTCCCCGAAAGCCGGGACCGCCTTGTAGGAGCGGCGCCCCCGCCGCGATCAATCGGCCCGAGGGCGGGCCTCCTACAAAGCCTATTCGATGCCGAGGCCACCTTGCAGGAGCGGCGCCCCCGCCGCGATCAATCGGCCCGAGGCGGGCCTCCTACAAAGCCTATTCGATGCCGGGACCACCTTGTAGGAGCGGCGCCCCCGCCGCGATCAATCGGCCCGAGACGGGCCTCCTGCAAAGCCTATTCGATGCCGGGACCGCCTTGTAGGAGCGGCGCCCCCGCCGCGATTCATCGGCCCGAGGCGGTCCTCCTACAAAGCCTATTCGATGCCGAGACCGCCTTGTAGGAGCGGCGCCCCCGCCGCGATACAATTTTTCTGGCTCGTTCCGAACGGACAGCTTTACAGCCGATTGATGGAACCGTTGACAATAAACTGTCTGGCCTCGCTCCAATGCGGCAATGTTTACACTAACTCATCCAAAAACCTGGATCCGGGGCATCGAAGGGCGCCGCAAAAGTTTTTTATGGTTCCGACAATAATTGACACAAAATTTGTGTAACACTAAAATCGTGTTATGAAGAATATCACCATTACCGTACCCGAATCCGTCGCAAAATGGGCCCGTGTATGGGCGGCACGCAATGAGAGCAGCGTCTCCAAGCTTGTTGGTGAGCTGTTGACAACAAAGATGAAAGAGGAATCGGCTTACGAGGCGGCGAAGAAGCGTTATTTGAACAAGCCGCCGCAGAAGCTTGGCAGGACCGGGTCCCGGTATCCCAGAAGATCGGACCTGCATGATCGATGACCTATTTTGTAGACACGAATGTCCTGGTTTACGCAAGGGATGCGGTAAGTCCTAAAAAGCAGCAGCAAGCTCATTCATGGCTGGAGCGACTCTGGACTCATAGGACAGGCCGACTGAGTTACCAGGTGTTACACGAGTATTACGTAACGGTCACGCAAAAGTTGTCCCCGGGTCTGGAGGTCTCAGATGCACGTGACGATGTTCGTGCGTTCGAAGCCTGGGATCCGATCGTCGTCGGCAAGACCGTGATGGAGGGAGCCTGGAATGTTCAGGATCGATTTTCGTTTTCGTGGTGGGATGCTCTGATCGTGTCTTCCGCACAGGTCCTGGACTGTCGATATCTCTTAACAGAAGACCTTCAGCACGAACAGGTTTTAGACGGCGTGACCGTACTCAATCCCTTCAAGACGACAAGCCTCCCTGACAGCTGAGGCACTCGCGATCAATTAGCGTGATCGGCCCGGGGTGGGCCTCCTACAAAGCCTATTCGATGCCGAGGCCACCTTGTAGGAGCGGCGCCTCGCCGCGATTCATCTTGTATGCATTCTGCAAGCTATCGGTAGATGTCCTTTCGGTGACCGATTTTAAGTACGATGATTACGAGTTCTTTTCCGGAAACGCTGTACAAGATCCGATACCGTCCAACCCGGATTCGAAACACGTCTTCGTACCC
>JAHEIO010000129.1 GCA_024639325.1 Gammaproteobacteria bacterium | reverse complement strand
ATTTCGATAGATTCGCAACACTGTCCTCGGTAGTCCCGTCGCCGTGAAGCGCTCGCATAGGTCGTCGCCGGAGTATACGAGCGGAAAAATTACCGGGGTTGGCGCATGAACGAGGGGTTGCCGGGGGTTATACTTCACTATCCGCCGCCATGACGCACACTACGCCATTACCTCGACCCGTGAGATGCCTGGTTCCAGCCGTGGGTGAATTGGGATGGAAATCCGTGCACCGCGCGTGGGCGTGCCTTCTTCTCGCTCTACTTTGGCCGGTGGCGACGCTCGCCGCCGATCGCGGGGCGATCGTGGTGAAAGATGATCAGGGCCGGGAACTGCTGAGCTATGGCGGCAGCTACGCGCTGGTGATCGGGGTCAGCGACTACCAACTTGGCTGGCCCAAGCTCCCCGGCGTGAAGGACGATGTGGCGGCGGTGCAGTCCGCGTTGGAGCAGCATGGATTCGAGGTGACGGCTGTCGAAGATCCCAGCGGCCAAGAGCTGGAGACGGCTTATCGAGACTTCATCTTCAACTACGGCCGAGACGAGAGTAATCGCGTGCTGTTGTACTTCGCGGGTCACGGCCACACGGACAAGCCGCCCTGGGCCGACGACCCGGAGGAGTGGATGGGCTACATTGTCGCGCGCGACGCTCCCTTGCCCACCGACGATTCCACAGGCGTCCTGCAAAAGGCATTAAGCATGCAGCGCTTCGAAGAGCTGGCGAAGCAGATTCACGCCCGCCATGCGCTGTTCGTCTTCGACAGCTGCTTCTCCGGTTCGGTCTTCGCGCTGAAACTACGGGCGCCGCCTGCCGACATCGAGCGCCGCAGCCGCAAACCGGTTCGCCAGTTCATCACCTCCGGCGCCGCCGATCAGACGGTGCCGGACGTCAGTGTCTTTCGCAAGCAGTTCATCTTGGCGCTCGACGGTGCGGCCGACCTCAGCGGCGATGGCTACATCACCGGCACCGAGCTCGGCTACTACCTGGAAGAGCGGGTCTCTAACTACACCGACAACGCCCAGACACCGCAATACGGCAAGATTCGCGACCCCCATTTGGACAAAGGAGACTTCGTATTCGAAGCGCCCGGGGCCACCCGTCCACAGGGGCCGCCGGTGACTCCAGCCCTGCCGCCCGTGACCCCTGCCCCGCCGCCCACGCCGGTGAAGTTTGTCGGCAACCTTCAGGTCAATGTGAGCGCACTGTCGACGGTTTACCTCAACGATCAGCGACTGGGCGAGGCGGGACCGAACCGTCCCTTGAACCAGACCGGGATGCCGCTTGGCCGGGCGCGGGTGCGGGTCGAGGCCAAGGGTTACCTGACGGCGACCCGGACGGCCGAGATCAAGTCCGGCCAGTGGACGCAGCTGGTTTTCGAGCTGGAGCGGGAAAAGCCCCTCGCCGCGCACCTCACCGTCCGCTCGAACGTGTCGGACGACACGCTGTACATCAACGACGAGCCCAAAGGTCCAACCGGCCCGCGGGTGTTGGATCTTGCGCCCGGCGAGTACCTGTTACGGGTGGAGAAGGCGGGATACGACGATTGGGAGCATCACATCGTGGTCAACGCCGGCGAAGAGCGCACGCTGCGCGCCTGGCTGCGGCGCCCGCCGGAGCGCGAACCCCAACTTGCCACCCTGACGCTGCGTTCGAACGTGGTGGAGGACCGGGTCTTCGTCGACGATCGACCGCGCGGCAGCACGCCCCTGGACCTGGAGCTCGAGCCGGGACCGCATCGGGTCGTTGTTGAGAAAGAGGGCTATATTCCGTTCGAGGAGCCTATCGAACTCTCGCCGGGACAGCGTCTGACCCTGCGCGCCGAGCTTCTTCTTCCGGGACTCGATCTCGGCCGGGTCGAAGAGCTGCTTGGCGCCTGGATGCAGAACAGAACACATCGCAATGCGGAAGCTCTGCTATCGCTGGCGAGCCTGCCGTTTCTCTTCTACGATGAGATCGCCCACAACGAGGAACAGTTCCTCGAAATCTTGCAGGAACGCTTGCATCGCCCGGACTTCCCCGAAAGTGCAACAATACTCCACATGGAAACGCTGCAGATGTCCGCAGCGGAGATCGAACGGCTCAATCCCCAGCTCGCAGAAGCCGCACCCTTACTCGGCGCTGACAACGAACTGTTCCGGCTGACGGTTACCCATGACCGTGCGCGCGAGGCCCAGGTGGTCATGATCGTCCGCCCCACGGATCGCGGATTGAAGCTCGCGGGCTTCTGCTGCGCAGAGGTCGTGCAGCGATGACTGGGAACCGGCGAACAGTCCAACCGGCCAGTCCGACGGTGTCGCGCCTCCTCCGAAGCTCAAGGGCAGGCCGTAACGGGACGGTCTGCTCGGCTGCAACCCTTGGGTGCCGGTAAAATGAAACAAAAACCAACCACGACAAAAGTTGGGATCATAGGATACGAATCGAACGAAAACTTTCACGGCTATGAGCTGCACTCGTTCAACCCGGAACAATACTTTGACGATGAGCCAATATCTCTGAAACGCCTGATCGCGCGGGGAGTCTGGGGATTGACCGCGAAGGAGTCGCTGTACTCAGTGGAGGGGCTTGACCGGCTTTATCGTGGCAGAGATTCCAAATATATGAGGATGGTAGGGGATTTTGTCGAGAAATTCCGGGACTTTGATCTCCTGGTACTGTCGAGATTCAATCCTATTCATCCGGAAATTTTGTATTCAAAACTCCCGGGACCAACAAAGATTCTAGGCTTTATTGATGACCCCGGAGCGAGCTACAAACGCGGTGTTCCTTATCTGTGGGCGTTCGATGGTGCTTTTTATATATCCCCAAGCTACGACGAAACGCATTCGTTCCCTGAGATAATGAAAGAATGGGGGTGCGGACAGTATCATTGGTGGCCGCACGGTGCACGGCATGTGGAGCGTGATTTTAGCGACGGCTTCTACGAGAACCGGCATCTGGATCTTGTCTACGTGGGCGGTTCCTACGGCGATAAAACCAACAAGCTGAAGAGGCTTAAAGCCCGCTACGGCAATCGCTTTCTTCTTCACGGCCGATGGCCGATGCGTGGGTATCACGGCTACATTCGGGGACTGCTGGGGCGTCCCTTTTTTTTCTATAGAGTTACTTCGCTGTCCGAGGCGCAGAAACGAGAAACATATAACCACTGCAAGATCGGGTTCAATCTGCACCTGTCGGGCGTGCCACGCGAAACCGGGAACATGAGGATGTATGAGGTTCCCGCCCACGGCATGATGCTCTTGTCGGACAAAGCCGGCTGCGACTTGCACGAGGAAATTTTCAAGGATGGCGTCGAAGCCGTTTTCTACGACGACATGAATGATGCCTGCGAAAAGATTGATTACTATCTTGCGAATAACGAGGAAAGAATCCGTATCGCTCGTGCCGGCCACGCTAAGGTCAGCAGGGAATTCTGGTGGGAGGATCAGCTCAAAAACGCGCTGGACTGGGCATGGGAAATCCGAGTAACGAGGTTGCGGCAGGATACAAACGCGTGAAACCCGCCGAGGAAGCGTAAAAAACCACCGGCTCGATTTCGTTTGGGTATGTGTTACCGCCTAGTCCGCTTGATGATGCTATTATTCCAACCTTTGATCAGACGGTATGAATGGAGTTAATAATTGAAAACGGCACTTGTTTGCGGAGCGGGAGGCTTCATTGGACACCACTTGGTGGGCAGGCTCAAAGCAGAGGGTTACTGGGTGCGCGGCATCGACTTGAAAAACCCTCAATTCGAAGCCACGGTGGCCGACGACTTTGTGATTGGCGATTTGTCACACGTTTCAATCGTGCAGTCAGCGATCTGCCCGCCATCCAATAGCGGATCATTCGATGAAATATATCAGCTCGCCGCCGACATGGGGGGCGCGGGCTATATATTTACCGGTGAAAACGACGCCACCGTGATGCACAACTCCGCATCGATAAATCTCAATGTGCTCGATCGCGTGCTCGCACGCAACACTGCGCTGAAACACAACAAGACCAAAATCTTCTACAGCAGCAGCGCCTGTGTCTACCCGCAGCACAATCAGCTCGACCCAAACGACCCGGTGTGCCGGGAAGACAGCGTATATCCCGCCGCGCCCGACAGTGAATACGGATGGGAGAAACTTTTCAGCGAACGACTTTACTTGAGTTACCAGCGAAACTTTCAGATTCCGGTCTTCATCGCCCGCTTCCACAATATTTTCGGGCCGCTTGGAACCTGGTGCGGGGGAAGAGAAAAGTCACCGGCTGCAATCTGCCGCAAGGTAGCGCTGGCGGAGCCGGGCGGAGAGATCGAAATTTGGGGCGACGGCGAGCAAACGCGGAGCTTCCTGTACATTGATGAGTGCATCGAGGGCGTCAGAAATCTGGTAGCCGGCGGGTTCAGCGGGCCTGTGAATATCGGCTCAGAAGAGATGACGACGATAAACAACATGGTCGATATCGTATGCAACATCGCGGGCAAGCAGCTTTCAACCGTGCACATCGAGGGGCCGCTGGGTGTGCGTGGCAGAAACAGCGACAACACCATGATTCGCGAAAAGCTTGGATGGTCTCCGGATTATCCTCTCAGGCAAGGGTTGGAGCACACCTACAAATGGGTAGCGGAACAGGTTGAGAAGAGTATGCCGGAAGCGGTGAACGGTTGATCGGAATTCAAAGCGGGGCTCAATCCCGGTCGTAGATTGCCCCTTCCGGATCGGCTGGCCTTGAGATTTCCTGAATTATGATATCTGCAATGTTGTCGACATATGGCGGTTCCATAATATTGCCGTGTTTACCGGGGAGCAGGTAATCCTCAACACCGTTATCGGCGAATTCCCTCCACCTCGCCATTTCCTGGTCAGACAGGTTTTCGTTGCGAATACAAATTATTCTCCCGCCAAATCGCTTTGCCTGGTACTGATCTCTCAACTGGGCGTTGTAGATCTTTGCGGGGTGGCTATCCAAATCGAGTTTTTTCTTCTTTTCAATGCGCAAAGTGCCGTCTGCCTTCCTTCGCTTCCGCACGTAGACATCATGGATCCGCCTTCCGACAACCTGGCTCAATCGCCGATCCTTGAGGTGGGTAAAGACTTTCTTCGAAAGCGGAAGGTCGGGACCGACGGAATCGATGACCACAAGAGCACGTAGCTGTTCACCCTGGGCGCGCAGCTGCTGCGCCATTTCGAAGGCGATCAGCCCGCCAAAACACATCCCCACGATTGTGTAAGGACCATTGGGCTGAACGTCTTTTATTTCCGAGATATAGTGATTGGCCATGTCTTCGATGCGATCAAACGGGCGTTTCATTCCGTCCAGATGTATTGCCTGCAGGCCGTAGAAGGATTGTCTTTCACCGAGCGCCCGGGCGAGGTCCTTGTAAAAAATCACATCGCCCTCTGCATGTATCCCAAACACCGGCAGGGAGCCCTTTACCCCCGGCTGGATTGGCACCAGAGATCTGTAGCGATATTGTCCAGGTTTGCGTACGAGACCGGCGAGCTTTGTAATCGTACGGTACTCGATAATCGTGGACAGGGGCAGCTTGATATCGAATACTTTTTCGATATCCGCGTAAACTGATATGGCAATAATGGAATCACCACCTATGTCGAAAAAATCGTCATGTACACCTATGGGTCTGCGCCTGAAGGCCTGCTGCCAAATTACGACGAGTTGAAGTTCCACCTCATCGCGAGGCGGGGCATACTCCACTTCACCGGCGCAAGTATCTTTGTCTTCTTCGGAACCACTGGCTTGTCGAAAAAAGTGCTTCGTATTCAGGCGATCGATAGATTCATCGGTCGTTGACGGCAAACCAATCGTTTCTTCGGGGAAAGCAAACAGCCTCTCGGCCAGTCCAACCACACCCTCAAGCATGGTCCGGGGCAGATCATTGGAGACCTGTCCACGGACGTCGAGCCGCAGCGCCAGCTCCTCACCGTCCATCACGGTCAGTGTGAATGGAAACTTACTCGTAATGTCACCAGCAAGGGAAACAAGCCGGATGCTGGACTGGTGGTCGACATGCCCTGACGTTTTCCATGGAAAATTTTCAACCACGACGAGGCTGCTTATATAGCGTTTATCCCGTCCGATGTTGAATCGTGTTCGCCCGTCCGCGCCGCACCCCCAATCCTGGATCTGCGTCGGTGTGATGTGCTCGAATTCCCGAAGTTTTCCGCAAATCCTGGAAACATCTTCCAGTACGTCGATAAAACGCTGTTCGTCGCGCACACGGATTGCTACTGGGAGGGAGTTCGAGAACTGGCCCACCATGGTATCTATGCCGGGTAATTCAACGGATCGGCCCGAGACTGTAACCAGATATTCAATGTTCTCGCTGCGGCAAAGTTTGTGCAGAAACACTGTCCACACCGCCTGTACGGCAAGGCCGAGTGTGGTACCTTGGGAACGGATAAGTTGTGTGACGTTGCGCGCCGCCGCAGTGCTCAGAGTCAGTGAAGCCGAGCTGACTCGCCGCTCTCCTTTATTTGCCGATCCCACTGCACTTTTCCACACCAACTTCCGCGTGCTACGAGGCGGCGAGAGGTTACGCCAGAACCGCTGTGCCTCCGAGTTGTCCTGCTGTTGTATCCAAGTGATATAGTCATGGAACCTCCTTGGCGGTGGTGTGCTGCTGTTATTTTTTAATAACATGTCCTGATAACGGCGCACGATGTCTGTAAGGACAATCCCCGCGGACCATCCGTCAACCAGAATATGGTGACACGACCAGCACATGAAGTGAGTGCCATCGGTAAAACTCAATAGGGTAATTCGAAACGTCGGTATTTGATTTAAACGCAGGGGCGAGCTCCTCTCCTGGTCAATTAGCCTCTGAATCGTCTGCTGCTTTTCATCTTCACTTTGTACAAAAGCGTCCTTGTAATCGACATCGAATTCCACCGTTCTTCGGACGACCTGTAGTGGTTGGTCAATGTCCTGCCAGTGAATCGAAGTTCGCAGAACCGGGTGCCGGTGGGCAACCCACTGCCAACAGGCTTGAAACAGTGATTTATCCAGGTTGCCCTCCAGCCAGCAGCGCACCAGCACCTGTCCCGGATCATCGCTGCTCCCGCGAAGGTGAGCAAAGAGCAGAGAAAGCTGATTGGGGCTGAGAGGATAAATATCCTCCACATTCTTGTTTGTCGTATTCACGATTTTGAATGATAACCCAACGCGCCGTGTTGACCAGAAATAAACAGCTGTGTTCCCACGGCATATCATGAAATCAACGCCTGGGTCTCGAATTCGGCACTACACCGCCGTCGGTGGTACTCGAAAAGCGGATCGCGGTCAGAACTTAGACAGTCCGCATTTCTCACCTGGCGGCTCGGGATGCTTTTTAAGCATTGCAGCCCGGCGTTCATCGGCACCTGTCCTGCGCCATCGCTCGGGATCCTGGTGAGAAACGCGGGCTAGGAATCGTTCGGCGTTTGAAAGTTTTGGTGCCCGTCGCCGGGAACGCGTGACGACCAACAGCTGCTGATTGAGGGGAAGATTCTCGGCAATGATGACCTTCGCACCATCTGGGCCTTGTAGCTTGGCGACGGTGGGCAGCAGGTGGCACGGTAGAATGAAGTCATACTTTTCACTCTAGATTAGTTCAGAATAAGCTGATAGCGCACGTCAAGATTACGCAACACGCCTTTACAAGGACAGAATTGCGAATTCGGCATCCACAGGTCCGGATAAAGTCCGGCGCTGCTTGTGTTGAAGAAGAATAAGGCAGCGACTTGATGTGCTAATGTTATGTTTTCAATACTTTTTTATGGTGGGCCGTGCAGGGATCGAACCTGCGACCACCTGATTAAAAGTCAGATGCTCTACCGACTGAGCTAACGGCCCATGTTCCAAATTCTTTGTCGCGGCGGGAGGGCCAACTTGGAGC
>JAHEIO010000338.1 GCA_024639325.1 Gammaproteobacteria bacterium | reverse complement strand
CGCTCACATTTTTACCCAACTTTCGATGAAGAAGGGGCTCCAACAGTGGAAGGAGCAGGGGGAGGACGCCATCACCAAGGAGCTCAAGCAACTCCATTTCCGCGATACATTTCGTCCAGTGGACCCGAAGACCCTGTCCAAGAAGGACCGCGATCGTGTCATCGAATCGCACCTGTTTTTGAAACTGAAAAAAGACGCCACCATCAAAGGAAGAATGGTGGCCGGGGGTAACAAACAGCGCTCCTACATCCCTAAGGAAGACGCTTCATCTCCCACTGCTTCTCTCGAGTCGGTGCTACTCACCGCTGTGATTGACGCCCAGGAAGGACGGTCCGTCGCCATCGTGGACGTTCCGAACGCGTTCATTCAAACGCGCCTGGAGGACGAGCAGGACATGGCCGTTATGCGGCTGAGGGGGCCACTTGCTACATTGTTGTGCGATCTCGCCCCAGATGTTTACAAAGAGTTTCTACGTGAGGACAAGCATGGTCTTCCCGTTCTATACGTCCAGATCTTAAATGCGCTGTACGGAATTATGAGGGCAGCGCTGTTGTATTACCAGCGTTTCGTCTGTGATATCAAGACGCAAGGTTTCAAGTTGAATCCCTACGATGCATGCGTCGCCAACAAGACTGTCGAGGGATCCCAGTTGACGTTGCTATGGCACGTCGATGATATCAAGGTGTCGCACAAGAGCGATCAAGTGGTCGATAACCTCATCGACTGGCTCCGCCGCACATATGAACAAATTTTTGAAGACGGTTCTGGAGCGATGCGGATTTCGCGAGGAAAGATACATGAGTACCTCGGCATGTGCCTGGACTACTCTACGCCCGGCTTGGTCCGCCTCACGATGGATGACTACGTCAAGAACATGGTTCAAGACTTCCGCAGCCACGACGACTGCGACCGCACCGCCAAGACTCCTGCCGCCGACCACCTTTTCGAGGTCGACGAAAATGCCAAACCACTCGCCGCGGATTTGGCAAAGATTTTTCACACCTTCGTTGCCCGTGCTTTGTTCCTGGCCAAGAGAGCGCGTCCCGACATCGCAACCGCCGTGGCATTTCTCACCACTCGGGTGCAGCGCCCTGACATTGATGATTGGAAAAAACTCGTCCGCATGATGCGATACCTCAGGGGAACACCGGTGTTACCACTGGTTCTGGGAGCGGACGACTCCAAGAAAATTACCTGGTGGGCGGACGGATCACACGCCGTCCACAATAGCAAGAGAGGGCAGTCAGGCGGATGTTTGTCGCTTGGTGTCGGCGCCATCGCGAGCTTTTCGCTCAAGCAGAAGTTGAATACACGCAGTTCCACCGAGACGGAGCTGGTGGCCGCCGACGATTGCATGCCTACGCTACTTTGGGCTAACAAATTTCTCCGCGCCCAAGGCAAAAGATTTGCGGAGACCGTCCTGCTGCAGGACAACCAGAGTGCCATGTTGCTGGAAAGAAACGGCAGGCGCTCATCTTCCAAACGTACCCGTCACCTCGATAATCGGTTTTTCTTTATCACCGACCGCATCGCTGCCGGGGACCTCATGGTGCGATACTGCCCAACGGCCGATATGGTCGCCGATTTTTTTACCAAGCCGCTCCAGGGAAAAGCTTTCGCCAAACTCCGTGGAGCCATCTTCGGGCAGGATCCGTCAGTATCAGATTGATTGTTGTTTGTTGATGCATCTGCATCCTTTGTTTGTGTTAGCCATCATCGCCGAGTCATTGAAGGAGTGTGTTGGAGATAGTCGGAAATTTGGATTAGGTTTGTTGATTCGAAAAAGTGGCGTCTCGTTTGTTGATAACTTCGCCCTCCGATCTCTCTCTCCCGTGGAATGTTACCTATGCCCCGCTCGTAATAATTGTCAATGAATTCGGTGAATGGCTACTGTCTTGATTGAGGAGTGACGTCACGTCATCCGATCTGAATGGAAAAGATTTGAACGGAAGGTATTGTTTTTGTCGTTGCGTACCGTTCCTACGTGTTTGTAATGCACTCTGCGGAAAGCCGTTATCGTTTGAAGTTCGAATGGTTTTACCTTCGGTGTCCGTTGATGGAGATCGATACTTGTCACGCAGCCCATACGAGCATTTCCGTCATGAGTGTCTTGGACTGTCAGCTACGTTTTTCTGACCCTTGGAAGCCTGAGTTGTTTGGACCG
>JAHEIO010000337.1 GCA_024639325.1 Gammaproteobacteria bacterium | reverse complement strand
TCACCCACGCCCAGCGCATCGTCCGTGGACGTCGGCAGCAGCGCCACCGGGCCGACGCCCCAGGTCAGCTTCCCGGAACCTTTCGGTGAGAAAAACGCCGTAAAAGTGGAATCGCCCAGCCCGAAGATCCGGTCCTGGTCGACCCGGCGAGGGATCGCGGCATCTCCAACATATTCAGCGCTCGAAACCCACGTGACCGGTACGATGGTCCGGGTGATGACGTTCCAGTCCTCATTGATGGAGAGCGGCCACACTGGCTGTACATTGAGTATGTTCTGCGTCCGCTCCAGCGGTCCGACGTCGAAATTGGTGTTGTTCTGGAAAGGCAGGCTGATCAGGTTGGCTATCGGGTTCTGCGCCGCCTTGGCAAGGTCGCTATTCCCCTGCGCATATGCATTTCCGACCCCTGACAAGAGGATTATCGATGCCAGAACCCGCCCCAGCGGACTTGTTGCCGTTTTAACCATCACGTTCTCCTCGAATCAACCGTATCTGTCCAAATCCATGCGCCGCTACGAATCTGCCGCATTGGTAAACTGTTTCTTTATCTCTTCGGTCAACTGGATTTGCTGCCGTACCTTCCAACCCAGGCGGTTCAGTTCGTCTTCGAATTGTTCGGAAGCGCTGCCGCGCAGCCAGAACTCTCGTCCGGAGACGTCCCTTTCTTTGAAGCTGTTCGCCATTTTAGTGACGGCCGCGGCAAGATCCTCGGTCCAGAACGCATAGCATTGCGGCCTGGAAATTTGGTCCTGCACAGGATGACGGTCCGGCTCCATGAACGGACTATTCCGCATGTTTTTTACTAGCTTATCGGGTACCTTTTAGTAACACTTGTCATCTTTCGCCTCTTTGCATGGCGGGATGACACTGTCCAAAATGAAATCACTGGTTAATTGATCATCCCGGTACTTCGGTTCACCGTCGCGATGGGCTTCTGTGTGAACCCACGGGCTGCCAGACCCGACTCCGATCCGCTGCGTGATATTGTCCTTGGTGACGTTGAACACCATGAAATCTCGCGCGATGGCCAGCGGTCCGTCATAGTATGTTCGAATGCCGTCGACTGTGGGCAGCACCGTGTTGGCATTGGCCAGAATATGGGTGGCGACAGCCAGGCGCGGTTTCGTCAATTCAAAGAGTTTACCCACCGCAACGGGAAGCGTGTGAGAACTGGCGATCATGGAATTAGCGCGCTCTTCGGTAACCCCCATGGTCTCGGCAAAGACACTTGGGGCAGGGCCAACTTCGTGCATGACGATGTCGCAATCCTGCGAGTTTTCGTAGTAGAACCGCGTCGGCCTGGTATCGGCGGCGATCACGACACAGAGGTCGTTCCAATCGAGCCGATACGCAATACCACCATCGATGCTATGCGCCACCGGGAAGTGCTTGATGACGACGCCGTCTTTTTCATAGGCAATGCCGGGATTGAGCGTGTAGTCAAACTCGACAACGTTGATGTCATAGCCATCCGATTCTGGAACAGCGATGCCATTGAAGCTTACGACGTGCCAGTTGGTGAATTGCTTCAGCCCCTCAACCATATATTTGGTGCCAAGCTCGGGCGTTGGGCCCGAGGGACCGTAGATGTTCAGCGGCGTCCATCGGTCTGCGCTCGGTCCGAATGTGTACATATGCGGTAGGGACCCATAATGGTCGGTGTGGAGGTGCGTGATGAACAGGTTTGTCATCCGCGAATAGGGCACCTGCATCTCCATGTAGTTTGCCTCCGACCCCTCACCGAGGTCGAAGACAAAGGCGTCACCGTTGCCCAGTTCGACGAAGATGCTTTGGTCCGCTTGATCGGTCCGAACGTACCCGTAGCCGGATCCGAAGATCGTGACCCGCATTTCGTCCTCGGCGACTGGCTCGCCAGGGTACATGAACGCATTGCTTCCGGACGGCACAAAGGGCTCCGGCCCTTTGGCCTCGTCCGCAGCGACGACGGCAGCTGGTATTGCGAGTAGAGCAGCGGCAACAACGCCGCAAAGTCTGTTTGAGTGTTTTTTCATTTTTTCTTCCTTCAAGGGAAGGGCATTAAGTTTCGAAAGCGTCGATCAGCGCCTTTGGCGAGGCTTCGACCTGCAGAGCTTCGGGCCAGAACCATATCGTTGGTAAACCGTGCGGACCTATGCTCCGCCCGCGCGACACTCAGCCGCTAGGCT
>JAHEIO010000336.1 GCA_024639325.1 Gammaproteobacteria bacterium | reverse complement strand
GATGATGCCCAATTATCTCTCCGACGAGCGCGACTGCGAGGTCGCCGTCGGCGGTATTAAAGTCGCCCGACGTATCTGCGAAGCACCGTCTCTGCGAAATTGTGTCATCGATGAGTATGTGCCGGGTCGGCAGTTTCAGACCGATGCGGAACTGCTCGAGGCCGCGCGTAATTACAGCCAGACAATCTACCATCCGACCAGTACCTGTAAAATGGGGGTCGATGCGGACGCGGTGGTCGATCCGGAGTTGCGTGTACATGGACTCGATGGATTGCGTGTAATCGATGCTTCGATCATGCCGGAGATCTTATCCGGCAACACCAATGCGCCGACAATCATGATTGCGGAGAAGGCAGCCGACATGATTCTGGGAAAAAAGTGGTAATTTGTTGCACTACCGTTTAAAAATTGCAAAAATGAGACTCGGAGTATCATTATAACAAACAAATGACTATCGAGTATTTGAAGAAAGCGGAAAAAACCGCAGCGACCGGTGAGGACGATACGCGCAGAATCGTAGCTGATATGCCTGGCGCAATCGAGGCGGGCGGCGAAGAGCGCGCGCGTGCCTACGCGCGTGATCTGGATGGCTGGAACGGCGACATCGTCATGTCGGATGCCGAGATCGAGGCAGCGATCGCGCAGGTGCCCGAGCAGGCCCGGCGCGACATCGAGTTTTCCCGCGCCCGGGTCAAGTCCTTCGCCGAGGCGCAGCTGGCCAGCATGCAGGAATTCGATACCGGGGTATCGCCCGGACTGGTCTGCGGCTAGCGCTTGATCCCGATCGAAACGGCGAGTTGTTACGTGCCGGGAGGGCGTTATGCCCATATCGCCTCGGCGATCATGAGCGTGACCACGGCTTCGCCTCGACGCCGCGCGCGCGGAAATGTTCAAGGCACAACATCGGCTGGCACAGACCCGGTCACGTGCCCCGGCCGACGCCACCGTGCTCGCGGCGGAAGCCTTTGTCGGCCAGTTCGTCAATATACTGAGCGGTGATCCGGTGCTGATTCGGCTCGGTGCCGACCGACCGATGCGGGTAAGCGCCTTGTTACCGCTCGAGTTAAGTGACAATATCGTGGTCGCACAGCCAGCGCAGATTCGCTACGGCGAACGCCGTTTCAACGGGCGTGTGGTCGAGGTGGGTCGCAGCGTCGCCGGCGGCAACAACCATCCCTCGCTGGAACTTGGGCTGGCACTCGACTCTGACGGGGATTTACCCGCGAATCTGACGGTCAATATCGACCTTGCGGTCGATTGAACCAACGGTTGATATAAATCACGACGCGCTTTTACCCTTTACCGCATAGAAAACAAACACCTGACTGACGGGGACAACAAAATGTACAAATCCATTCTGGTACCGATCGATATTGCCCACCTCGCCGAGGGGAAGCTCACCATAGACCTCGCTGTGGCCCACGCCTCTGACGACACGCGTATCGTGTTACTCAACGTCGTCGAGGAAATTCCAGGCTGGGCATCGGTTGCCATTCCGACGGAGATCATCCAGAAATCGACCACCGATGCGCAGGATGCACTGAAAGCCGTGGCCAATGCCTGCGGCCGCAAAATGGACATGATCGTACGTACCGGCCGTTCCTATTCGACCATTCTCGACGTGGCGCAGGAAGTCGAATCCGATCTCATCATCATTGCGTCGCATCGCCCGGGACTGCAGGATTATTTCCTAGGCTCCACCGCGGCCAAGGTGGTACGCCACGCACCCTGCTCGGTGCTCGTCGTCCGCTAGACCCGGACTCGGTTCGATCTAGATACTGTCCCTCGTCTTTATTCATCCGCGAGTGAAAACAACAGGTTGTGCTTGAGCGCTGACCTTCGCCGTATACTCCTCCGAGTGGCTTGAGATCGCCGCGCCGTAAGGGCACACTTTGTCGCCATTCTACGTCCCATGGTCTTCCTCGTGACCCTCGCGGTCCACATCCTTAGAATCCTGTTTCACCCCCGCGAGGCACTGGTGATCGAGAATTTGGCGCTACGCCAGCAAGTCATCGCACCGAAGAAGAAGCGCCCGCGACCGCAGTTCGACGATATGGACCGCGCCTTCTGGGTCGCACTGCGCACCGCATGGCCGGGTTGGACGAACCGCTTGTTCAGGGTGAATCCAGACACCGTGGCCAAATGGCATCGAGATCGCTTCCGTCGCTAT
>JAHEIO010000335.1 GCA_024639325.1 Gammaproteobacteria bacterium | reverse complement strand
TTCTGAAGTTGCCTGAAAGTCTCGACACCTTCCGCCGTAACCTTGAGACCGAAATTTCTGCCGAGTTCAATGATCGCCGTTACGAGTTTTTTGTCCTTTGCTGAGGACTCCATTTCGTCGATAAAACCCTTGTCAATCTTCAGTTCGTGGACTTCAAGCCGATTAAGGTATGCCAGCGAAGAATATCCGGTGCCGAAATCGTCTATGGAGATGCGTACACCGATACGGTTCAATTCTTCGATGTTGATCGGTACCCGGCTGTTCCGCTCCATCAAGGTTGACTCCGTTACCTCGAGAATCAGGAAACGCGGCGCGACTCGCCACAGTTCGAGTGCCTCTACGATGTACGCCGGCAGTAAAGCGTTACTGAATGTACGAGCTTGGAGGTTTACCGACACCGTCATCGGCATTCCCATTTGCAGCCATCCCGCGCAACTTCGCAGTGCCTGGTTGATGACCCAGAATGACAGGGAGTCTCCGTGGCCGGACTTTTCCGCCAATTCAATGATCCGCATCGGCGGGATATTTCCGCGTGTCGGATGTCGCCACCGAAGCAGCGCCTCGGCGCCGCAGATCTTCCCGTTGCTGAGTTCCCGCTTGGCCTGGAACTTCAACTCCAGTTTGTTGTTCTGCAGCGCCTTGCTGAAATCCAG
Source organism: Gammaproteobacteria bacterium (assembly GCA_024639325.1). GTDB lineage: Bacteria > Pseudomonadota > Gammaproteobacteria > Arenicellales > JAANXG01 > JAHEKE01. Next base: position 1,517 of record JAHEIO010000335.1, on the reverse strand, counting down.
CAGCAGGGTGCCATCATGGTTCTCAGGGCTCTGATCGAGCTCGTCATAAACGACGATCCGCTCACCGCCGTTTTTGGAGCGATACATCGCTTTCACCGCCCTTGTAAACAGTTGCGCAGGGTCTGCGGCGGTATTTTCCAGAAGAGAAACGCCCATGTTGAGTCGAAGCAGTATTTCGTCGCCGTCAAGCATGAACGGATTGTCGCTAAGTTTCTGCAGTTTGTTCGCCGCCAGCAACGCGTGCTCTCTTCCCATTACGCTAGTGAGCAACAGTGAAAACTGATCATCGCCAATTCTGGCCAGGTAATCTCCATCCCGGCGCACGCTATCGATACAATCGGCGACTTGCTGAAGCACCCGGTTGCCGGCCTCTTCTCCGTAGGCGAGGTTTATCTGGTGGTACTCCGAGATATCTATAACGATAAGTGCCGTCTCCGCGTCATCTTCGTCCGCGGACCCGACCACATTGGTCAGCCTGTTTAGAAAGGCCGCTCTGGACAGCAACTTGGTCAGCGGATCGAATTCGTCGCCAGTACTCCTTTGCAGGGCACTCTGAGTGGACCAACTTTCGGGTAAGAAACGCCTGATCATGTCGGATAACCTTGTCAGACGAAGAATTCTTGAGCGTCTATTCCAAATTCTCCCGGAATGACTTCACCGGAAATCCTGAGACCTTCGAAGAACCGGCTTCTTTGTTCAGACGCAAAATTGATCGTCAGCGCCTGGTCCATCATATTTCCCTTCGGGTCCACGACCAGCATGACTTTCGGTTCCAGGAAGCGCATTGGATTGCGGGCCACGACGACCCCGACATGACCGGAATTGAGCTGGACAAAACTTCCCACCGGAAAGATCGCGATATTTTGGATAAATCGATCCACCAGTGCGCCTATGAATTGTTTATTTTTCAATTCGGTAAGTTCGCACAGCGCCTCGTAAGACGTGCTGGTGGGGCGATAGGATCGAAAGCTGGTTAGCGCCATGTACGTATCTACGATGCCGGTGATCATCGAGAACAGGGGAATCTGGTCTCGCTTCAGCCCGCGCGGATACCCCGAACCATCGTATCGTTCGTGGTGGCAGTAACACACGCTGACGACTTTCTTTGAAATTCCGGGTATGCGCTCAACAATGCTACGTGACAGGGTAACGTGCCGCTGTACGAGCTTGAACTCGGTATCGGTCAGCGGTTCTTTCTTGTTGAGAATTTCCGGTGGCAACTTGACCATACCCACGTCCTGCAGAAGCGCACCGGTGCCAAGGTCCTTGATTTCGTTATTGGAAAGACCGAGGAACCGGGCAAACGCCATTACCATTACGCAGCTCGATATGGCCAGGTTGTAGGTTTGCTTGTTGAACGATTTCATTTGCACCAGGTAAGACAGCGCATCCGGGTTACGAATAATGCTCCTGGCCATGGTATCCACCCTCTCTCTCAGCTTGGGGTAGTCGAGCTTGCTGCTTTTTTGCACTTCTTCGACCAGGTCAGCGTAAAAACTGTTGGCTCCTTCAATCGC
>JAHEIO010000334.1 GCA_024639325.1 Gammaproteobacteria bacterium | reverse complement strand
CCGCTCTTGCAATTACAGTAGGGCGGTAGAGGTGATGACTCATGCCAAATCAGAGAGAACCAATGACAGTAGATTCGACTCCTGGCCCGGCCCTGTCGGCTGAGGAGCGTAGCGACGAGGCGTGTGACCGGCATGCTAGTCGGCTAGCTGGTGCAAGTCCAGCCATGGCCCTTGGGAGAAGGGAACATGTAGGCGAAGGCAAGGGTGCCCGAAGAAACTCCCCCTGCACCTTAAGGAAGAGGAAGACGGCAAGGCTGCTGCCGGACGGGAGCCAATGAGGGATCTGAAAGAAGCCGGAGTCCAAGATCGCCACCTAAGCGAGAGCGAACCTTCGGTTAGGCGGTCAGGGGCGGGCGAGGTGCCGCTGACCACCGAAGCCCGATTTTCTCCTCGTAACCCCTGGACGTAGAGAAGGTAGGTGGGCGATGACAGAGGCGACTAGCTTACCCGGTGAAGGGCCGTCGATCCCGGGTCGGTGTAACTACGACACCTTAAGCCCTAAGCGAGGCGGAGACGTGATCCGTGATGGGACGGGGGCCTGCAGATGACGCCGTAGTAATCGTGAAACCCGGTGCCTATGATCCGGCGGGGACGTCGGTGAGGGTAAAACAGCGGGACAGCGACAGGGAGGTTGGAGGTGAAGGGCTGAACACGTAAGCGGTTTTGGAGGCTTGTTACAGACTGTGGATCTGAGACCAGCCCAGACGGGAGCCGGTGCATGCCCGAGACGTAGACATCGGGTGAAGCGTTGGTGCGATGGTCGCAGAAAGGTCCATGCAAGGTGCGGAGTGAAATGAGCGGACGAGACCTATTGACGGACGAGCGAAGACTCTTCGAGGAGCTGTGTACGACCGACTGGTTGGCCGCAGGCTTCCGGCGCGTGAAGAAGAACAAGGGATCGCCCGGTGTGGACGGAGTAACCATTGCCGAGTTCGACTCACGCCTGGACGAAGAGCTGAGCCAGCTGAAAGCGGAGCTTGCCAGCTGGACTTACAAACCCTCACCGGTGCGGCGGGTGGAGATCCCCAAGCCTGGTGGCCGCGGCATCCGATTACTCGGCGTGCCGAGGGTGCGCGATAGGGTGGTGCACGCCACTCTGAAATTGCTGCTGGAGCCGATCTTCGAGCCGCTGTTCTCCGACCATAGCTACGGTTTCCGCCCCGGGCGGAGCCAAGTCCAAGCGGTGGAGGCGGCACGCAAGATCGTGGCTGGGGGAAAGCCGTACGTGGTCGATCTGGATTTATCCAAATTTTTTGATCGAATTCACCACGACCGGCTGATCGCACGCCTGGGTCAGACGATCCCTGACCAGCGCATCCTGCGTCTGGTCGGAATGATCCTGCGCAGCGGCATCATGGCCAACGGCCTGGTGACCCCGTCCACGGAAGGAGCCGTTCAAGGCAGCCCCTTGAGTCCCCTGCTCAGCAACATCGTTCTCGACGAGCTGGATAAGGAGCTGGAGCGGCGCGGCCTTGAATTTTGCCGGTTCGCCGATGACTGCAACATCTTCGTGAAGACGCCGAAGGCGGCCGAACGGGTGATGGCGAGCATTAGCGGATACATCGAGAAGAGACTAAAGCTGGTGGTGAACCGCGAGAAGAGCCAAGTGGCTCGCTCGGATCGGGTGAAGTTTCTGGGCATGACCATCGTTGGGGCCACAATCGCGATATCGCACAAGGCCCTGCAATCGGCGATGGCCACGGTCGAGGAGCTGACTCCACGGGGAACCCACCTGACTCTGGAGGCGAGCATCGACGGGATCAACAGCTGGTACGTGGGCTGGTCGGGCTACTTTGCCATGACCTACTATCCGGCCCAGCTGCGGAAAATCGAAGCCCATATTCGGCGACGACTCCGATCCCGCCTGGTGGATCAACAAAAGAGCAAGCGCAATCTCTTTCGCAAACTGATCAAACGTGGGGTACCACGCCGTCAGGCGGCACGGGCGGTTTTCTCCAACAAGGCCCGCTGGGCGCTCTCGAACACCTTTGCGGTGACCCGGGCTTACCCTGTGGGTTGGTTTGTTGGGGAACTGGGACAGGCCATCCGTTCCAACCAGCAGCTACCGCATTGGTTTGATGTGGATCGGTGGATACGTCTTACGTGAGGAGCCGTGTACGGACCCGTACGCACGGTTCCGTGGGCAGACGGGGGCTGACGCCCCCTCTGACCCGATC
>JAHEIO010000053.1 GCA_024639325.1 Gammaproteobacteria bacterium | reverse complement strand
GGTGATTTCTACCGGCCCGAGCGCGAGGCACAGATCCTCAGAAAGGTGATGGAACGCAACCAGGGGCCGTTATCGGACGAGGCCGTGGCGGCTTTGTTCCGGGAAATCATGTCCGCGGCCCTCGCCGCCGAGTTGCCGGTGCGTATCGGCTACCTCGGGCCCGAGGGCACTTACAGCCACGCCGCGGTGCTCAAGCATTTCGGAAAGTTCATTGACACCGCGCCCCAGATGACCATCGACGACGTATTCCGGTCGGTTGAAAAGGGAGAGTCCAACTACGGGGTGGTCCCGGTCGAAAACTCCATCGAGGGCGTTGTGACCCATACTCTGGACAAGTTCTTGGATACCCCACTGAAGATCTCTGGTGAGGTGCGCCTGCGCATTCGGCATCAGCTGCTATGCAACGAGAAAAAACTGGAAGACGTGCATACCGTATATGCCCACAATCAATCGCTGGCACAATGCCGCGCCTGGCTGGGTGCCAATCTGCCCACGGTGAAACTCGAGGCCGCGTCGAGCAATGCGGAGGCCGCAAGGTTGGCTGCGGAACACGACCATGCCGCCGCCATCGCCAGCACCTACGCGGGTGAACTCTACGCACTGGACGTGCTGGCGGGCGATATCGAAGACAATCCCAGCAATACGACCCGGTTTCTCGTCATCGGCAAGCAGTCGCCCCCGCCGAGTGGCAACGACAAGAGCAGCCTTATCGTTGCCAGCAGGAACCAGCCGGGCGCACTTCACCGGCTGCTCACTCCATTTGCCGAGCACGGTATCAGCATGACCCGGATCGAGTCGCGGCCGTCCAGGCAGGCACTTTGGGAGTATGTTTTCTTCATTGACATCGATGGGCACCAGCACGACCCGGTCATCCGTGATGCACTGGCCCAGCTCGAAGGTGAGGCGGCCTTCCTGAAAATACTTGGCTCTTATCCGATGGCCATACGTTAATGGCAATACTGCAATGACCAGCCAATTCCCGTTTGACCGGGCCCTGCCCGGCGTCCGCGAACTCCAGCCATACCAGCCCGGTAAACCCGCGGAGGAGCTGGAAAGAGAACTCGGTATATCCGGTGCCGTCAAGCTCGCATCCAATGAAAACCCGAGGGGATGTTCGCCGGCGGTTTTGTCGGCGATTCGGGAGTATTCGGATATCGGCCTTTACCCCGATGCCAACGGATTCTCCCTGAAGCAGGCGTTGTCGAGGCAGCTCGGGGTCGAGCCCGCGCAAATCACTCTCGGCAACGGTTCCAACGATGTGCTGGATCTGTTGGCGCGTGTTTTCGTTGGGCCGGGTGACGACGTTGTTTTTTCGGAGCATGCGTTCCTCGTCTACCCGCTGGTTACACGTGCCGTCGGCGGCAATGCGGTGGTCACGCCGGCCGCTGACTGGGGGCACGACCTGTTGGCCATGTCAAAGGCGCTGACCAGCCGGACCAAGCTGGTTTTCATTGCGAATCCGAATAATCCGACCGGAACCTATTCGCCCGCAACGCAGCTCGAACAATTTTTGGCCGAAGTTCCCGGGAATATCGTCGTCGTCATCGACGAAGCCTATTTCGAATATGTGAGCGCGGATGATTATCCCAATGCGCTGCATTGGTGCACGCGGTTTCCAAACCTCGTCGTAACGCGAACATTCTCCAAGATCCACGGTCTTGCTGGTCTGCGCATCGGATTCGGCGTGGCGAGTAAAGAAATAACGGATTTATTGAACAGGGTCCGGCAGCCGTTCAACGTCAACGCGCTGGCGTTGGTTGCCGCCGAGGCGGCCTTAAATGATGCAGAACACGCAGTCCGCTGTGCGCGGGACAACGAAGAACAGCGTGCAAGGCTCGCCCGATTCTGCGTCGAGCGGGGGCTGGAGTACATCCCCTCGGTGGCGAATTTCCTTACCGTCGCGTTTGGTGATCATGCCGGCGAAATCAACAGCAAGCTGCTGCACAAGGGCGTCATCGTGCGACCTCTGGAAAATTACGGTATGCCACACCATTTGCGAATTACCATCGGGCGAGACAGGGAAATGGATCGATTGTTCGATGCCCTTGGGTCCTTTCTCTAACCTGCTTATCGCACCAGGGCGCCACGCGTGAAACCGGGTATGACTATCGACAGGCTGGCATTGATCGGCGTCGGTTTGATTGGTGGGTCGCTGGCCCGCGGCCTGAAACGCAGCGGTGCGGTCGGCCAAGTGGTGGGAGTGGCCAGGACCCGGGAGACGCTGCGCAAGGCCCTCGAACTGGGTGTCATCGACCGGGCAGAGGATCGAGTGGAAGCCGCTGCCGCTGCCGCGGACATCGTGGTGATCGCCACACCGATGCAGACCATACCATTGATTCTCGACAGCCTCGATGCATGTATCGGTCGGCATACCGTCGTTACCGATGTGGGCAGCGCAAAGGGGTATGTGGTCAAGGCGGTCGAGACCCATCTTCCCCGCAACCGGGATCGATTTGTCCCCGGACATCCGATAGCAGGCAGGGAGCACGCCGGGGTGGAGGCGTCCACCGCGGATCTGTTCGAGAAAAAATCGGTGATACTGACCCCGTGCGAATACACGGATCCGGAAGCCACGGAACTCGTCGCAGCGATGTGGCGCGAAACCGGTGCAAACGTCGAGAACATGGATGCACGGATTCACGATCAAGTGCTGGCGGCGACTAGCCACCTTCCTCATGTCGTCGCCTACGCCCTGGTGGATTTCCTCGCAAGGCAAAGCGAGGCCGATATGCTGTTCCGCCTTGCCGCCGGTGGCTTCTACGATTTCACCAGGATCGCGTCCAGCGATCCGGTGATGTGGCGGGACATCTGTCTGACCAATGACGAAGCACTTCTGGCGGTGCTGCAGGGTTACCGGGGCACGATCGACCAGTTGATCGATGCCGTGAAAAGATCCGACGGCGACGCGCTGCGCGAGTGCTTCGAGAGATCCAAGCGGTCGAGGGACGCTGGACTCGAGGGCAAGGCCGGCGGGAGCAGGTGACTGTCGAAGTGACAGAGATCCGTTACGTTGTCGACCCCGGGGGACGGATAACCGGGAATACGCGCGTCCCCGGCGACAAGTCGATTTCGCACCGCGCGGTGATACTCGGTGCCATTGCCGAAGGAAACACGCGGGTTAGCAACCTGCTCGAGGGCACGGATGTGCTGGCTACCGTAGCCGCGTTCAGAAAAATGTCGGTGCAGATCGAAGGTCCTGAAAGCGGCGAAATGCTCATTCGTGGGGTGGGTCTGCACGGCCTGAGTGTGCCGAGCGAAGCCCTCGATCTCGGCAACTCCGGCACGGCAATGCGATTGATGACGGGGCTTCTGGCAGGGCAGTGTTTCGATTCGAGGCTGACCGGAGACCGGTCGCTATCACGAAGGCCGATGAGACGGGTGATCGATCCTTTGACCCTGATGGGCGCGTCCATCGAATCGACGGCCCAGGGAACGCCGCCGTTGAAGGTGCGTTCCGTCGACCGCCTGAGCGGGATCCGCTACGTGCTTCCCGTGGCAAGTGCGCAGGTGAAATCGGCGCTATTGCTCGCGGGTCTATATTCGGCAGGCGAGACCTGCATCGAGGAGCCGCGGCCCACTCGTGACCACACGGAAAGGATGCTGGCGGGGTTTCAGTACCCGTGCGAGCGAACCGATTCGACCGTGTGCCTGACCGGAGGCGGACTGTTGCGCGGTACAGAAATCGATGTGCCGGCGGACCTGTCTTCGGCTGCATTTTTTATCGTTGCGGCGACGATTGCCGCGACATCCCGACTGCGGCTTCACAGCGTGGGAATCAATCCTACCCGGACCGGCGTCATCGAGATTTTGCGCAGCATGGGTGCGTCGATCGAAACCGAAAACGAGCATGAGATTTGCGGCGAGCCGATTGCCGACATCGTGGTCAGGTCCGCGCCCCTGCGGGGTGTGAAAGTGCCGGCCGACCTCGTGCCGCTGTCCATCGATGAATTTCCAATTTTGTGTATTGCTGCAGCGTGTGCGGCTGGAACGACCACTATTCGGGGTGCATCGGAACTGCGGCACAAAGAGAGTGACAGGATATCGTCCATGGTGGCGGGATTGCGCGGACTCGGAATCGATACAGAAGAATTCGATGACGGGATGAGCATTCGGGGTGGTGATTTCGATGGGGGTGTCGTCAACAGCTTCGGTGACCACCGGGTTGCCATGGCGTTTTGCGTGGCGGGTCTGCGCGCCCGCTCACCGGTGGAAATCCGCGATTGTGGCAACGTCGTGACATCGTTTCCCGGATTTATTCGAACCGCATCGAGTTGCGGACTTCGTATCAATGAGCGGCGCTAACATTCCGGTGCTTGCCGTGGACGGACCCAGCGGTTCCGGCAAGGGCACCGTAGGTCAGCAATGCGCCCTGGCGCTCGGTTGGCACTTTCTGGACAGCGGCGCGGTATATCGTGCATTGGCCTATTTGATTAGAATAAATGATATAAATATCAATAACCTGGAGGATGTTCTTGATAGAGCGCGACACATGGATTTCGAGTGCAGGCCGGCACCGCCCGATGCGCCCGAGATCTGGCTGGATGGCCGGCTCGCCGCGGCTGAACTGCGCGGCGAGGAAATCGGCAAACAGGCGTCGCAGCTGGCGGCGAGGCCGGCGGTCAGGTCGGTTTTGCTCGATCTGCAGCGCACCGCGCGAAAGCCTCCGGGCCTGGTGGCGGACGGTCGCGATATGGGTACGGTCGTATTTCCGGACGCGACGCTTAAGATTTTTTTGACGGCGAGTGTGAAAGAAAGGGCGAGAAGGCGCTATAACCAGTTGAAGTTAAAGGGTTTCGATGTTAGTCTTGCCGGCCTTTTTCAGGCGATCCAGGACCGCGATACCCGTGATTCAGAGCGTAACGTTTCTCCACTCGCAGCTGCGGAAGATGCTGTGACGATAGACAGCTCCGACCTCAGCATCGACGAGGTCGTCACACGGATCCTGGATTTAATCAACAACCGGCTCGCGATCGAAGGTATCGATATAAACGGGCAGTGACCAGGTCTGACCGCATATCCTGACCGGATTAGTCGGGGTAGACCATATAGTTTGAGCAAATAAAAGTATGAGTGATAGTTTTGCAGAGCTCTTCGAAGAGAGCATAGCCAAGACAGTGATGTCCCCCGGCGCGGTAATCATGGGAGAGATCGTTGACGTGGAGGGCGAATTCGTAATTGTCAATGCGGGCCTCAAATCCGAGGCGGAAATTCCCGCTGAGCAATTCAGGGACGACAAGGGTGATTTGACGGTCAATGTCGGGGACTCCGTTGAGGTTGCGATCGAAGCATTCGAAGACGGTACCGGACAGACCAGGCTTTCCCGGGAAAAAGCGTGTCGCGCACGTGCGTGGGACGAACTGGAAAGCGCCCACGATGAACAAAGCATCGTAACAGGCGTGATTACCGGCAAGGTCAAGGGCGGATTTACCGTATCGATCCAAAGCATTCGCGGTTTTTTACCCGGCTCGCTGGTCGATGTTAGACCGGTCAAGGATTCCGCCTATCTCGAAGGCAAGGAACTCGAGTTCAAGGTAATCAAACTCGACCGCAAGCGAAACAATGTCGTTGTTTCACGGCGTGCCGTCGTGGAAAACGAACTCAGCGCCGAGCGGGACGCCCTGCTGGAAACGCTCGAGGAAGGACAGATTATCAAAGGCATCGTCAAGAACCTCACCGATTACGGTGCATTCGTCAACCTGGGCGGCATCGACGGGCTGTTGCATATTACCGATCTGGCCTGGCGTCGCGTCAAGCATCCGTCCGAGGTGCTCAATGTCGGTGACGAGATCGAAGCGCGGGTACTGAAATTCGATCGTGAACGCAATCGCGTCTCCCTCGGGATGAAACAATTGGGCGACGACCCCTGGGTAGATCTGCCGAGACGCTATCCGGAAGGAACGCGCGTATTTGGAAAAGTGACCAATATCACGGACTACGGTGGATTCGTTGAACTGGAGGAAGGTGTTGAGGGCTTGGTCCACGTCTCTGAAATGGACTGGACCAATAAGAACATCCATCCGACCAAGATTTGTCATATCGGCGATGAAGTGGAAGTCATGGTGCTGGACATCGACAACGAACGCCGTCGCATATCCCTGGGTATGAAGCAGTGTCATCCCAACCCATGGGAAGAATTCGCGGCGACTCACAATAAGGGTGACAAGGTCTCCGGAAGCATCAAGTCAATTACCGATTTCGGCGTATTTATAGGCCTGGATGGAGGCATCGACGGTCTGATACATCTCAGCGATCTATCCTGGGACAATCCAGGAGAGGAAGTGGTCCGTCAGTATAAGAAAGGAGATTTGGTCGAAGCCGTGGTGCTTGCCGTGGATCCGGAAAGAGAACGCGTATCGCTCGGAATCAAGCAGGCCTCGCAGGATCCCTTCAGTGCATATGTACACGAGCACGGCAAGGGCAGCGTGGTGAGCGGCGTCATTGGGGAAATCGACGCCAAGGGTGCAACGGTCAACCTGGCGGATGGTATAGAAGGTTATCTGCGGGCTTCCGAATTGTCCCAGGATCACGTCGCGGATGCGCGCACCGTGTTGAAGGAAAACGATGCGGTGGAGGCAAAAATCACCAGCATCGACCGTAAGAACCGGCGCATATCGCTTTCCATTAAAGCGCTGGAAGCGCAGCAGGAGAGCGAAGTGATACAGGAGTACACTCGCAAGGCCGGTTCCGCTACGGCAACCCTGGGTGACAAGCTCAAGGAACAACTCAACAAGAATGCGGAAGCACCGGAATAGCATGCTGGCAGGGGCTGACGGCTGGGTCGATGAATAATTCGGCCATCACCAAATCGGAAATGATCGACATGCTGGCCGCTGAGCAGCCGCAGCTCGCGTACCGGGACGTGGAACTCGCCGTAAAAGGCATGCTCGAATGCATGGCCGATGCGCTTGCAGAAGGCAAGCGGATCGAAGTGCGGGGGTTCGGTAGTTTTTCACTGCACTATCGGGCCTCCCGAGTCGGCCGCAATCCCAAGACGGGAGACGCCGTGGTGGTGCCGGAAAAGCACGTTCCCCACTTCAAGCCGGGGAAGGAGCTCAGGGAGAGGGTCGATATGGCCGCGGCAGCCGCATTCAATCCCGCTACCGGTTCGGATGACGACTTATGATCCCTCGATATCAACGCAATAAATGAAAAGACTATATTACATCATCGTTTTTCTGGTCGTGCTGGTGGTCGCAATCAGCTTTGTGTTAAAAAATCCGCAGCCGGTCGAGGTGTTTTATTATTTTGGCTTCCACTGGGAGGGGCCGCTGTCCGTGATGGTGTTTTGTGTGCTTGCCATCGGTGCTCTTCTAGGAACGTTGTTGACTCTTTCCTGGGTCTGGCGGGCGAAGCGGGAGCGTTCCGCGGCCAGGCGTGAAGTCAAAAGAATGGAGCATGAAATCTCCAGCTTGAGAACACTGCCGAGTAAAGAGTAGGTACAAGTAGAGATCGAATAATGGATCCACTCTGGCTATTGCTGCTCTTGCCTCTAGCAGTAGCTTCCGGCTGGTACGCCTCGCGCAGGGAGAATTCGAAACGCTCCGAAATCACCGAGTTCAACCTGCCGTCCGCCTATTTCAGGGGCCTGAATTTCCTCCTCAACGAGCAGCCGGACAAGGCTATCGAAGTATTCATTAAGGTGCTGGAAGTAGATTCCGAAACCGTCGAGATGCACCTTACCCTGGGCAACCTGTTCCGCAGGCGCGGTGAACTCGAGCGGGCTACCCGCATACACCAGAACATCATAGCCAGGCCGAATTTGAGTAATTCCCAGCGCCTGCAGGCGCTCTTCGAGTTGGCTCAGGATTATTTCAAGGCGGGATTGCTCGACCGCGCAGAAAGCCTGTTCCTCGAACTGGCCGACGCACCTTCGCACGCCGAGCAGGCACTGCGCTATCTGTCACAGCTGTACGAGCAGGAGAAGGAATGGGAGAAAGCGATATCCGCCACGCAACGACTGCAGAAATATTCCGAACGGGACATCTCTCCCGTGCTGGGACAATACTATTGCGAACTCACCGACGTTTGTCTGGAGAAACGGGAATATGAAAAAGCGAAGGCTCATGTCGACAATGCGCTCAAGGTCGATGCAAGCTGCACTCGAGCAACTATTCTGCTGGGCAACATCGAGTTCAAGATGGGCGAGTATCGACGGGCCATCGATACCTGGCGAAAAATAGAAGATATGGATCCACGATATCTGGGCGAGGTGATCGACAGCATCGTGGACGCTTACCGGGAGTTGAAGGACGACGAAGGGTTGTGGGCATTCCTGACGAACGCTCTGGATGACTATGGCGGTCCGAAGCTGCTCAAAGCGCAAGTCGAGGAAATCGAGCACCGGAAGGGGCGGAGCGAGGCCGTTGATTTCCTTACCGATTGGGTTCGCAAGCACCCGACGTTGCACGGTCTGCGCAGCCTGGTCAACCTGAAAAAAATGGAACAGGACTCCGCGGATTCGGAATCCGAGATCGAACCACTGCAGTCACTGCTTGTCAGCATGTTCGATACGGACGGCATGTACAGGTGTCGACAGTGCGGATTCACGGGACGGACGCTCCACTGGCAGTGTCCTGGATGCAAGGGCTGGTACATGCAGGCACCCATCACGGACGAGCACCTGATCAAGCAGATGAACTAGTCCGCATCTGCGTGAATCGTTGACAACATTTGGTAGTCCGTATATCCTGAGCGCTGAGTTCGATGATCGAACTCTTGGTCAACCGCGGTGTTGTTGACCGGCGGTTGTAATTCAAGGAAGAACCTGTATCCGGGATCAACCCCGGTTTCAGGAACAAACAAGGAGGTTCAAGGATGGCAAATCCATCAGCATTTAATATTTACCCCCCCTCGGTTGTAACACCCCACTCAAAGCGTCTGATTTCCCGGTGCTTTACCCGGGTGGCTGCGATCGTTCTCCTCACCGTATCGTTGACCTCGCAAAGTCTTGCTGCACCGGTCGATGTCAATACAGCGGACGCGCAATCCCTGTCGGATGCGCTGTCGGGCATTGGCCCTGCCATCGCACAGGCGATTGTGGAGTATCGCAAGGAAAACGGTCCTTTCAGTAGCGTGGAAGACCTGCTGAATGTCAAGGGAGTCGGGCCAAAAACGCTCGAGCGGAACAAGGCAGACATTCTCATAGGAGGCAAGGTATCGAAGTCCGCTCCGGAATGATCAGCGCGGGATGCTGAATTGGGGGCGCCGGACCTGGCGCCCTTTTTTTTGGTGCGCCCGGCGGGGCGCAGCAATGACTCGACAATACGAAAAAAAACAGCATAATAGCGCCCCAGTTTTCCCGGCTAAACGCGCTTCTTTCACACGCCTTAAAAAACAATGCAGATTACGATCGTAGGTACCGGATATGTCGGCCTGGTGACCGGCACCTGTCTGGCAGAGGTCGGCAATAGCGTGGTTTGTGTCGACACCGACGCCCGCAAGATTGAGATGCTGAACAGGGGAGAAATTCCCATTCACGAACCCGGGCTGTCGGAACTGGTTATTGAGAATACCGACGCCGGCAAACTGGAATTTTCGACGGACATAGCGCATGGCGTGGGCCACGCCGACGTCATTTTCATTGCGGTCGGCACTCCGCCCGATGAAGATGGTTCCGCCGACCTTAGCCACGTGCTGGATGTGGCCAGGGATATCGGCAGATGTATGACCGGTTGCAAAGTGATCGTGACCAAATCCACCGTACCGGTGGGAACCGCCCGCAAGGTCAGTGACGCTGTCGAATCCGAATTACGTAAACGCGATGTCGATTTGGAATTCAGCGTGGCGTCGAATCCCGAGTTCCTCAAAGAAGGGGACGCGGTGGATGATTTCATGAAGCCGGACAGGATAGTGATCGGCGCCGCCGACGACCGTGCGATCCGCAGTTTGAGGGAACTGTACGGGCCGTTCAACCGCAACCGTGACCGGGTGATCGTCATGGACGTCGCGTCGGCTGAACTTACCAAGTACGTGGCAAATGCCCTGTTGGCGACAAAAATTTCGTTCATGAATGACATGGCCAACCTGGCGGAACTGCTTGGCGCCGATATCGAGCTGGTCAGGCAGGGCATCGGTTCGGATCCCCGCATCGGCTATCACTTCATTTATCCCGGGGTGGGTTACGGCGGGTCTTGTTTTCCGAAGGACGTGCAGGCTTTGTTCCGAACGGCGAAGGAAAACGACTACGATGCGCGCATTCTTAAAGCCGTTGAAGCCGTGAACGACGACCAGAAAAAGGTCGTCCTCGATAAAATCGCCAGGCGCTTCGGCCACGATCTTAATGGAAAACGATTCGCCATCTGGGGTATAGCGTTCAAACCCGACACCGACGACATACGGGAAGCCCCGAGTCGGGTAATCATGGAAGGTTTGTGGCATATGGGCGCGACGGTCTCTGCGTTCGACCCGGTAGCATCCGGCGAGGCGGCGCGCATCTACAATCAGAGGCCGGAGCTCGATCTGGTCGGTGACCCCGGTGAAGCGCTGGATGACGCAGATGCGCTGATCGTCGTTACGGAGTGGAAAATGTTCCGCAGCCCGGATTTCCCGGCAATGAAAGCTCGCATGCGAGAGCCGATCATTTTCGACGGGAGAAACATATTTGACCCCCAGTTGGCCCGCAGACATGGATTCGAGTACTACGGGATCGGCCGATAACTGGAATCACGGTATTCACTCGCGGCAATGACAATCCGTAAACTCGGCTGATATGCAATCCGGCCTGTCCAGCCATACTTTCTCCGACGTGCGGGTTCTCGTAATCGGTGACGTCATGCTCGATCGCTACTGGTTTGGCGACGTCGAAAGGATCTCTCCCGAGGCGCCGGTTCCCGTGATCAATGTGGCGTACAGTGAAGAGAGGCCGGGTGGTGCGGCAAATGTTGCGGCTAACATTGCCGCGCTGGGCGCGGAGTGCACGCTGCTGTCGGTGGTCGGACAAGACGATGCTGGAAACGCCCTTTCCGCCGTGCTCGATCGGCCTCGCATTACGGCGGTACTGCATGTCGACGACGAGTCCCAAACAACCGTCAAGCTCAGGGTGATATCGAAAAACCAGCAACTTCTGCGTGCGGATTTCGAAACTCCGCCGGCACACGAGGTGCTGCGTCTGTGCCTTGGCGAGTTCAGACAGCGTTTGCCCGATGCTGACGTCGTGCTGATATCCGACTATGGCAAGGGAGGGCTGCTTCACATCAAGGAAATGATCGAAGCGGCGGTCGCGGTGGACAAACCGGTAATCGTCGATCCCAAGGGCAGCGAGTACAGCCGATACGCCAATGCATCGCTCATCACCCCCAATCTCAGGGAGTTCGAGAGCGTGGTCGGAGCGAGCGCGGACGAAGCGGAACTGAATCGTAAGGCGACGGCGCTAATCAATGAACTGGCCCTGGGTTCGCTGCTGATCACCAAAAGCGAGCACGGTATGACGCTTTATTTCGGGGACGGCAGCAATATCGATTATGGCGCGGCCGGGCGCGATGTCTATGATGTCAGCGGGGCGGGGGATACGGTTATAAGTGCCTGCGCACTGTCATTGGCGGCGGGTCTTTCGCACGAACACATGCTGCAGTTTGCGAACGCGGCCGCCGGAATCGTGGTTGGGAAACTGGGAACGGCGGTCGCGGCTATCGACGAGGTGGTATCAGAATTCGAGGTCGACCAATGATTGTGGTAACCGGCGGATGTGGATTCATCGGATCGAACCTGGTTCGGGGCTTGAACGAGCGCGGCGTGGAGGACATCCTGATCGTCGATGATCTATGCCAGAGTGAAAAATTTATCAATATCCTCGATTGCAGTATCACAGATTATCGGGATTATCGCTCTCTCATTGCTGACCTGTCGAAGGGGGCGGTGCGCGGAATAGAGGCGATTTTCCATCTCGGTGCGTGCTCCGACACGTTGGAGCGGGACGGGCAGCATATGATGCGAGTCAACTATGAGTACTCGCGAGACCTGCTTCTCCACTGCGCGGCATCGGGTATTCCGTTCATCTATGCCTCATCCGCATCGGTTTACGGTGCGGGGCCGCGCTTCAGCGAGTCACCGGAAAACGAAGCGGCGTTGAACATCTACGCTTACTCAAAGCTGCTGTTCGACCGATATGTACGAAAGCACAGCGCGTCGATCGACACCCAGGTGGTGGGTCTCAGGTATTTCAACGTGTACGGGCCCCGAGAGCAGCACAAGGGACGCATGGCTTCGGTGGCGTATCATTTTTACAATCAGATGAAAGAAAATGGCCGTATAAGTCTGTTCGAGGGCAGCGGAGGCTATGGACACGGAGAACAGAGGCGGGACTTCATCTGGGTGTCCGACGTGGTTGACGTGAACCTGTTTTTTCTGGACAACACGGACATCAACGGCATATTCAACCTTGGCACGGGATACGCGCGCACTTTCAACGATATGGCACGTTCGGTTGTTGCCGCTGTTTGCGGCGGCCAATCGGACCTTCCCGGACTGATCGAAGCGGGTACGATCCGATATATTCCATTTCCCGGCGAACTGGCAGGGAAGTATCAAAGCTACACGCGGGCCGATGTGAATAGCCTGCGTGAGGTCGGGTACGACAAGCGTTTCACCGCGCTGGAGGACGGTGTGGCAGAGTATGTACTTTGGCGAAACGAACGCTGATGGAAGCCGCATCGAGAGAAAAGCGCTGGTATTTGATCCATTCGAAACCCAGGCAAGAGGTCGTGGCAAAGGAGAATCTTGAACGCCAGGGATACAGCACCTACCTGCCGTTGCTCAGAACGCCGCGAAGAAGGATGGGAAGACGCGTTATCCGCATAGAACCGATGTTTCCGAGGTACTTTTTCATTCATCTCGATACCGAAACGGACAACTGGGCCCCCATACGGTCGACCGTGGGTGTGAGTACGCTCGTGCGATTCGGCACGACTCCCACCCCCGTCCCCGACAACCTGATCGCAACGCTGAGGGAACGGGACGATTCCTCGGGTGTTCAGGACATCCCGATACACGAATTCAAAATCGGCCAGAAGGTCCGAATCGAAGAGGGTCCTTTCATGGGCTACCAAGGCATATTTATGGCGAAAACGAGTCAGGAAAGGGTCCTGGTCCTGCTGGATATCGTCGGCAAGTCCGCCAAGGCGCGCGTGGATATCGCCGTCCTTGGTCCGGCCGTTGATTGATCACAACGCGGGACGTGCCCATGGATTTCACTTATCGGGAATACGGAACTCTGATAGAACTGTTGCGTGCCAGCGGTTTTACACTTGAGAAATTTCAACAGGCTCCGGTTGAGGAGCGAAAAGCCTACCTGAGGCACGATATCGACATGTCCATCGAAGACGCCTTCAGGCTGGCGAGCTTCGAGGAACAACTGGGAGTGGGTTCGACTTACTACGTCTTGCTGGACACCGGGTTCTACAACGCCATGGCTGCCGGTTCGAACGCGAGGCTCAGATCCATGGCATATATGGGTCATGATATCGGACTGCACTACGTCCAGCGGAGTCATTTGGACGAAGCCCCTGACTACGATTCAGCCCTTTTGGCGGATATCTGCAGACAGTGCACGCTGCTTTCCGAAATGCTCGATCTGGAAATAGCGACCTTCAGTTTTCATCGGCCGACGCCACAATTGCTGCAAAAGAAACTAATCGTCCCGGGTTTGAGCAACGCATATGCCTCTCCCTACTTCGAGCAGGGTGCCTACATTTCCGATAGCAACCATCATTGGAGGTGCGGAGACCCGTTTGCTTTCATCAGTGAATTCAGCGGATCATCCCTGCAGGTCCTGACCCATCCGTTCTGGTGGAATCCCGATCCGGTCGATCCCCGCAGGAAACTGCGGGATTTTGTGGATCGATTGGCGGACAGCCACAGAGCTACCCTGATTCACGACGTAGGGCTCGCGGCATCCGTGTTCGAAAAGGCATTGCCGTGACCTGAACATGGAAGACGTCGATTCGGTTTTTTTGGGCATCAACAACGACTACGTCGATCCTTCGGCAGCCATCGTCCGAGCGGGTAAGGTGCTCGCATTTGCAGAAGAAGAACGATTCGTTCGGCAAAAACATGCGCCGGGTCGATATCCGATCAACGCGCTGCAATTTTGCCTCGATTACGCCGGAGTGGACTTGCGGGAGGTGGCGGCGATCGGCATCAACTGGAACCTGACGGCCTACTCGGACGGCACCATGGAGGAGTTCTACCGCGCCATGCAGACCGAATGGAAAGTCGATCGACAGACCATGGAATGGCAGCGTAGCCGGTTGAAAAAAAGAAACCGGGACAACTATCTCAAGGTCCATCAGCAAAATCTGTATCGAGCGTTCGGCGACTCCCGCATTCCGGAATTCATCGACATCCCGCACCACTACACCCACGCGTTTCAGGCCTTCAAGCAGTCGCCGTTCGACCGGGCGGTATGCCTAACCATCGATGGGTCCGGGGATAACCACTGCACCGTAGTGTGGCGATGCGATCATGAAGGCATCGTGCCCATAAAGGAGATCCTCATGCCGCATTCACTGGGATGGGTCTATGCCGCATTCACGGAATACCTGGGATTCCGCGCCTACGACGGTGAATACAAGGTGATGGGACTGGCCGCCTACGGGCGGCGCAACGAGGATTTGTATAATAAACTCGCTCGCATCGTGAGGCTGGATCTGGACGAAGTGGAGTACCGTGTCGATCCGCGCTACATCCATTACGGCGGTCATCGGTATTCCGGGAGATTCACCGATGAGCTGGTCGCCTTGCTCGGCCGTACTCCGCGATTGCCGAGTGAGGACATAACACAATGGCACGAGGATCTGGCATACGCCGTGCAGGAGGCATTGGAGCGCGCGGTCGAGCGACTGGTGCGCTGGGCGGTGCTCGAATGCGGGATCGACAGGGTATGCGTCAGCGGCGGTGTGGGCCTGAACATCAAGATGAACAGCCGACTCTATCAATTGCCTGAGGTTAAGGATTTTTTCGCACATCCGCTTTGCGGTGACAACGGTGCAGCGGCGGGAAGCGCACTGGTGGCTTGCCATCAGGTGTGCGGCGCGGAGCCGGAAAAACTCGTCACGCTCGCACTGGGAAACCAGGAGGACGAGGATAGTATTATAAAGGTGCTGGATACCGCGAAACTGGACTACGATCGAGTGGATGACCTGTGCGGGGAGGTTGTCGACGACCTGGTGGATGGTAAAATTGTCGGATGGTTTCAAGGCAGAATGGAGGCGGGCCCCCGCGCCCTGGGCCAGCGCAGCATACTCGCCGATCCAAGGCACGCCGACAACAGGGACAAGGTGAACAGGGTAATCAAGTTCCGCGAATACTGGCGTCCGTTTTGCCCGTCTCTGCCGGAGGAATCGATGGCGCGATACTTCGACGACTACACCAACGGGTATTTCATGAACATCTCGTTTTCCGCCAATGAACGTCTCAAGCGTGATGCGCCGGCAATCGTTCACGTCGATGGCACCTGCCGCACCCAGATGGTGAGCAAGAGCACGTTGCCGGTTTTTCACCAGTTATTGTCCGCGTTCGAGGCAAGAACGGGCGTTCCCGTGCTGTTAAATACATCCTTCAATGTCAAGGGGGAGCCGGTCGTAGCCACCGTAACGGATGCGCTGCGAACATTCTGGTCGACCGGGCTTGATACGCTGGTCGTGGGTCCCTTCGTCATTAGAAAACCCCGCTAATCAAACCTCAACGGATGAGATACTCACCGTGACTGAAAAGCAAAAAACCGCCATCATCATCGGCGCCGGCCCCGCGGGACTTACCGCAGCCTATGAACTGCTGCGACAGAGTGACATCAAGCCCGTAATTTTCGAGGCCAGCGACTACATTGGGGGTATCTCGAAAACCGTCAATTACAAAGACAACTACATCGACATCGGCGGACACCGGTTTTTTTCCAAATCCGACCGGGTAATGGACTGGTGGCTGAACATAATGCCGCTGGAAGACAGCGGGCTGGACGAATTCGAGATCACCTACCAGAACAAGAAGACCGTTGTTGGCGGCGAACGGAGCAATCCCGCAAAGACCGACCCCGAAAAGACCGACCAGGTCATGCTGGTAAGGAGCAGGAAGTCACGCATTTACTTCAACCGCACGCTGTTCGATTACCCCATCAGCCTCACCGCCGATACGCTGGTCAAACTCGGAATATTCAAATCGATTCGAATGGGTTTCAGTTATCTGAGGAGTGTTGCACTCCCCATCAAACCAGAGCGCACTCTGGAAGAGTTTTTCATCAATCGATTCGGCCGGGAGCTGTATTCAACGTTCTTTCAATCCTATACGGAAAAAGTGTGGGGCGTGGGATGCCGGGAAATCAGCGCCGAGTGGGGCGCACAGAGAGTCAAAGGGCTTTCCATCAGCAAGGCTGTCCTGCACAAGATAAAGTCGGCGCTTCCCGGCAAATCCGATATACGGCAGAAGAAGACGGAGACATCACTCATCGAGCGATTTCTTTATCCAAAGTACGGGCCCGGCCAGATGTGGGAGGTGGTTGCGGACCGGGTCGTCGAAAAAGGTGGTGTGCTGCACAAACGCACCAAAGTCGAAGGACTGACGATGAGCAACGGCGAGATCGAATCCGTAACCGTGGTCAATTCCAGTAACGGAGAAAGATCCAAATACGATGCCGACTACGTGTTCTCATCGATGCCGGTGAGAGACCTCGTCAACGCGATGTCACCGACGGTTGACGACCACGTCAAGGCGGTGGCGGATGGACTGGTATACCGCGATTTTGTAACCGTAGGCCTGCTGGTCAAGAGAATGAAAATCAAGGATGCGGGCGGCATGGCGGAGATGGTCTCCGACAATTGGATTTACATACAGGAGCCCGACGTAAAGCTGGGCAGGCTCCAGATCTTCAACAACTGGAGCCCGTACATGGTAGCGGACCCGGGTAATGTGTGGCTTGGCCTGGAGTATTTTTGCAACGAAGGCGACGAGCTCTGGGCCAGAACCGACCAGGCGATGATCGAATTCGCGGCCGCTGAACTGGCCAAAATCGAAATCATCGAACTCGACGATGTTATCGACGGGGTAGTGCTGCGTGAACCCAAGACATATCCTGCGTATTTCGGGACCTACGATTCATTCGACGTCATCCGGCAATTCATTGACAAGATCCCGAATCTGTATCTGGTCGGCCGAAATGGCATGCATCGGTACAACAATCAGGATCACTCGATGCTCACCGCGATGACCGCGGTCGAAAACGCCATATCGGGTGTCGTTGACAAGGAGAATATCTGGACCGTGAATACGGAAGCGGAGTACCACGAGGAAAAGTAACGCCGTGGTTTGGGTCCGGTACGCGTTATGCGAGCTAAGTATCTGTAATAAAATAATAATTTGACCGGGTGCGAGATAATGAGTATAGTGTTCATATCGTGAACATTGTCGTTCCGACTAGTTACTGCCGGATGATTCAAGGTCCAGACATCGATTTTCGCTGCTGCAATAAGTTTGCCTCTTAAGATTTTGATTTACATCATATTATTCATCTCGAAACTGCTCGATAAGGTGTTCTTGAGATGAACGATATGGAATCCAAGGAGCAGCGCCTCACTTTGGAACTGCTGGATGCCATAGAGCGCGGTGGAGATGTCAGTCAGCGCCATCTGGCCAGCCAAATGGGGGTGGCCCTCGGGCTGGCCAATTCCTACCTCAAAAGATGCGCGAAAAAAGGGCTGGTCAAGATTCGCGAAGCGCCGGCAAATCGATACTTTTACTACCTGACGCCCCAGGGCTTTGCGGAAAAATCCCGGCTAACAGCTCAGTTTCTATCGGATTCCCTCACTTTCTACCGTCAATCGGCAGAATCTCTCAACGAATTGTTTAGCGACTGCCAGGCCAAAGACTGGACAAGGCTCGTGCTCTGCGGTGTTTCCGATCTAACCGAGATCGCCATGCTGAGGGTGGATAAAACCGGACTGAAAATCATCGCGGTGTATGAGCCCGATGACAGCGCCGTCGATTTCCTGGGTCGACCGATCTACCAGGACTGGGCCGCTTGCCCCCAAGCCGATGCCTACGTCATTACCGATTTGCAGAATCCACTCAAGATCTTCAATGACATGGTGCTGAAGATCGGTGAGAAGGACCGTGTGCTCGTACCGCGGGTATTGGGAATAGACCACAGTCAGCTGGCCGGGCAACCGGACACCTAGCTGGGCGACACATCATTCGAAATTCATGCGGCTAGATGATTCCGCAGGGCGGTAGCGTGGAAATGAACTACTATATAGCTTACCTCGTGCCGGTACTGGGGATCCTGCAGAGAAATTTGGGGTAAAGAACAATATGAATAAAGTAAACAAAGTGGCGGTGGTTGGGCTTGGTTACGTCGGTCTGCCGCTTGCCGTTGCGTTCGGCCAACGTTTCGATACGGTCGGCTTCGACGTTAACGGCAAACGGGTCGCTGACATACGCAACCGGAGCGACCATTCCGGAGAAGTTTCATCAGATGCGTTCGAACGTGCCATACATCTCACGTTCGCCGACCGAATAGAGGATTGTGCCGGCGTAAATTTTATAGTGATCGCGGTTCCGACGCCGGTCGACGATGCAAGACGGCCGGATTTCACGCCTTTGCTGTCCGCCTGCCGTACAGTCGGGAGCATCCTGACCGTGGGAACCACGGTGATATTCGAATCGACGGTTTACCCTGGCGCCACCGAGGAAGTCTGTGTGCCGGTCCTGGAACAGCAGTCGGGACTGGACTGGAAGCGGGACTTTTTCGTTGCGTACTCGCCCGAACGCGTCAATCCCGGGGATCGGGAGCACACCCTGGAGAGGATAACCAAACTGGTTGCGGGGGATACCGAACAGACCTGCGCGAGGGTTGCGGAACTCTATGATGCCGTGATCGAGGCGGGAGTCTTTAAAGTAGACAACATCCAGGTTGCCGAGGCGGCCAAGGTGATCGAAAACACCCAGCGGGACCTGAACATTGCGCTGGTGAATGAGCTGGCGATCATTTTCGATCGCCTGGGCCTGGATACGGTCAAGGTGCTCGAGGCGGCCGGCACGAAGTGGAACTTTCTACCCTTTCGGCCGGGCCTGGTCGGGGGCCACTGCATCGGGGTGGATCCCTATTATCTGACATTCAAGGCCCAGATGATGGGCTATCACCCGGAAATCATCCTGGCCGGTCGCCGCATAAACGACGGTATGGGCAAATTCATCGCCGAAAGTACGGTAAAAACGATGTTGAAAGCCGGCATCGAACTCAAGGGTGCGAAGGTGAATATTCTCGGAATCACATTCAAGGAAAATTGCCCCGACCTGAGAAACTCCCAGGTATTCGAGGTGATCAAGGAACTGCGTTCATATCGATTGGAGATATCGGTCTGTGATCCCGTCGCCAACAGTGACGAAGCCAGGGACGAATACGATCTGGAACTCAAGACGTGGGATCAGTTGCCGGAAGCGGACGCACTGCTGTTGGCGGTGGCTCACCGCGAGTTTCTGGGCCATACGGGGATGCTGGTATCCAAGATCGCCTCCCCCGGGGCGCTCATAGACGTCAAATCCGTGGTCGATGGCAAGACCATCGAGAACCGCGGCATTACGCTATGGCGGCTTTGAGGCGTAAATTCGTAACGCGCAACGGCGCGGTAGTCCGACGCAACATGGCGGCCGGTAAACGGTAATGAACCTGCTGATCACGGGTGTGGCTGGATTCATAGGATCGACGCTGGCAAGACGTGTTCTCGACCGTGGAGACACGGTCATCGGGATAGATAATCTCAACGATTACTATGACGTGTCGCTGAAACTGGCGCGCCTCGAACTGTTGAAGAAATATGCAGGAAAGTTCAGATTCTACAAAGCGGACATCACGGATAAACAGGATATCGAAAACGTATTCTCGGAACACCGGATCGAACGCATCATGCATCTCGCTGCGCAGGCGGGAGTTCGCTATTCGCTGGAAAATCCAGCGGCCTACATCGATACCAATCTGGTCGGCTTTGCGCACATCCTGGAAGCGGCGCGACAGGCAACGGTCGAGCACCTTGTCTATGCGTCATCGAGTTCGGTGTACGGTGCAAACACGAAGCTGCCGTTTTCGGAGTCGGACAACGTGGATCATCCCGTATCCTTGTACGCCGCAACTAAAAAATCGAACGAGCTAATGGCGCATACCTATGCCCATTTGTACGGGCTCCCGTGCACCGGGCTTCGGTTTTTTACCGTATACGGTCCGTGGGGGAGGCCGGATATGGCGCTTTTCCTGTTTACACGCGGGATCACGAACGATCAGCCGATTCCCGTTTACAACCAGGGACAGATGGTGCGCGATTTCACCTACATCGATGACATCGTGGAAGGCGTAATACGCGTGATCGACAGACCCGCTGTGGGAAATATTGATTGGTCCGGCGACGACCCCGATCCTGCCAGCAGCGCCGCGCCCTATCGGTTGTACAACATTGGCAACAACCGCCCGGTCGAATTGATGACATACATCGAGGTGCTGGAATCGTGCCTGGGCAAGAAAGCTAAGCTGGATCTGCTTCCGATGCAGGAGGGCGACGTCCGCGCCACCTACGCCGATGTCTCCCGGCTGGTCGACGATATGGGATTCAAGCCCGAAACCACCGTGGAAACGGGCGTCGCCCGCTTCGTCGACTGGTACACGTCATATTACAAGATATGACTGATCGATGAAAAAAGCCCTCATCACCGGTATTACCGGCCAGGACGGGGCGTACCTTGCCGAATTTCTGCTGAAAAAAGGGTACGAGGTCCATGGAGTGAAGCGGCGGACATCGCTAATCAATACCAACCGGATCGACCATCTGTATCAGGACCCGCATGAAATCGGCAGAAAAATGTATTTGCACTACGGCGACCTCACGGATTCGAGCAGCCTGGTAAGAGTCATCCAGCACGTGCAGCCCGATGAGATCTACAACCTCGCCGCCCAGAGCCATGTTGCGGTGTCGTTCGAAGAACCGGAATACACCGCGAATTCAGACGCACTGGGGACGTTGAGGATCCTGGAGGCCATTCAGACCCTGGGCTTGGCCGACGAATGCCGTTTCTACCAGGCCTCGACATCGGAACTCTACGGTAAAGTGCAGGAAACCCCGCAGAAGGAAGGTACACCGTTTCATCCTCGATCGCCCTACGGGGTCGCCAAGCTGTATGCCTACTGGATCACCGTCAACTACAGGGAAGCCTACGGCCTCTACGCGTGTAACGGAATCCTGTTCAATCACGAATCGCCAACCCGGGGGGAGACCTTCGTCACCCGCAAAATAACGCAGGGCCTGGTAAGGGTCGCACTGGGCATGCAGGATGCGATCTATCTGGGAAATCTGGGGGCGAGGAGGGACTGGGGTCACGCCTGGGACTACATTCGTGCACAGTGGATGATCCTGCAGCAACCCGATCCGGACGACTACGTCATCGCTACCGGTGAACAACGCTCGGTGCGCGAATTCGTTGAATGCGCAGCGCGGGAACTCGGACTCGAACTGGAGTGGCGGGGCGAAGGCAACGAGGAAACGGGATTGATCGCCTCGATCCAGCCGGTATCAGCGTATCCGGACGTGATCACGAACAACACGCTGTCTCCCGGGCGGGAAATCGTCAGGATCGATCCGCGATATTTTCGCCCAAGCGAAGTGGATACCCTGCTTGGTGACGCGTCCAAAGCGAAATCCGTGCTGGGCTGGGAGCCGGAGATCGGTTTTACCGAACTGGTCTCGGAAATGGTTTCCTCCGACTACACGCTCGAAAAACCGTTGCAAGGCGTAGACAAACATCCCTAGCCCGCGTATCGCACCAGACCGGCCGTGGTTGTTTTCTATGTCCTTGATCTATTTCACCAATACACCGATGTGGATAGATTGATCAAACGGCCGGTTTGTCATCGGGGTCGGTCTATCCCGGTGCTGACTTGTTCAGCTTCGCCTGGGCTTGGTCTTCACTCGGACCGTAGCGACGGCTACGCTCCTCGCTCCAGACCGGCGCTCAGCCAAACCTGTCCTGCGTCATCGCTCGGGATACTGGTGCAATATGCGGGCTAGCCGCGTGCTGGGAAATGCGGGCGGGTCCCAGTCCGGTAAATGCCCGATGCAACAAATCCTGTGACTGATTTGAGCCGCCCCTGGTTGATGTCGTTGTTGGTGTTGCTGCTGGTACTGCTGGCAGTGCGGATGACCCTGTTGACCTCGGTGTACGAGTCCCATCCCATGAATTTGGTTGCGCAGGATTCAGCGGCCTACGACAGGCTCGCCCGATCCATCGTTCACGATGGCCGATTCGCAAAAGAGGTCAGCGGTGAGGAACGTCCCGATGTGATCAGGACGCCGGGATATCCCTTCTACATTGCCTCTGCTTACGCACTCTTCGGGGTCGATACATTCTGGCCGCTGGCAATACAGGTGGTGCTCAGCGTGCTGACCCTGATACCTCTGTACTGGATGGGCGCAATGATCTGGTCCCAGGAAACCGGGTTTACCGCTGCACTGCTCTACGCTCTCGACTATATTTCATTGCTCGCCTCTCAGATGCTGCTCACGGACAGTCTGTATGTGTTCACCCTGGTGTCTGCATTGTCACTGGGGGTGGCGGCGTTGTTGAAGGATCGACGCATCCGCTGGCTGTTGCTGTGTTTCGGCACCCTGCTTGCCGTCGCAACCCTGATCAGACCGGTGAGTTACTATTTGATCGCGCCGGTCTTACTCGGATTTGGTTTCGTGTACCTCAAAAAATCGGGCTGGAAAAAGGCTGCCGGGCACACGTTACTCATCGCCCTGCCGTGGCTGCTGATTGTCGGCGGCTGGCAGGCCCGTAACTACGCCGTCGCCGATACGACGGAGCTGAGTGCAATCAAGGGCATCAATCTCATGCGCTACCGGGGTGCTTACATTATTGCCAAACGAGACGGGATTTCGATGCAGCAAGCGCAGGAGGTGTTCCGAAACGAAATTCCCGGTTTGCAAACCATGTCCGATAGCGAGAAAAGCGCCGCTTACACGGACAAGGCGGTGGACCTCATCAAGACCTATCCCGGGCATGCGGTATCGGCTCAGGCGCAGGGCACTGTTCAGCTGCTGCTGGTGCCGGGAGAAGGCGATGTGCTGCGATTCCTTGGGTTCGACGCCCAGCCCTCGGGGGGGGTCGCCGGAGATCTGTTGCGGCTGCCGGGTAAAGAATTCGTTCAAAAGTGGATTATCGAAAATCCGCTTTATCTGGCGGCATTCGTGCTGGCTTTTTCGTATCTTGTGGCGCTGTATGCCGGATGCGGAGTCTCGCTGATCAGTCTGGCACGCAACAAGGGTCCACACGTTTCGGCCCAGGTGTTCCTGGCCGGAGTGATGCTCTACTTCATCGTCGTGTCGGGCGGCCCCGAGGGCTATCCAAGACTGCGCATGCCGATCACACCGTTGGTCGCGCTGTTCGCGGCTTCGGGGTGGTTGTACCTGCTGGGCAGACGGAATACTCATGGTCGGCAGTATTAGAGTAGGCGTCCTTGGCGGCGGGTACTGGGGCAGGAACCTGGTGAGAAATTTTTTCGAGCTGGGCGCGCTCAAGTGGATCTGTGACGTCGATACTTCGGCGCTGCGGGAATTCCAATCCAAGTACAACGGCATCTCCGTCACCACGGATTACCATGAAGTGCTTGAAGACGACGAGGTGGATGCGGTGGTCATTGCAACACCGGCGGCGATGCACTACGAGCACGCCGTCGAGTCCATGAAGCATGGCAAGGACGTGTTCGTGGAAAAGCCGCTCGCCCTGAACCTGTCTCAGGGGAAGGAGATTACCGTAATGGCTGCGGCCAAAGGTGTCGTCCTGATGGTGGGGCACATTCTCGAGTACCATCCTGCCGTGAAGCGCCTGAAAGAAATCGTGGGTTCGGGCGAGCTGGGGGAAGTCCGCTACGTCTACTCCAATCGATTGAATCTTGGCAAGGTCCGGCACGAGGAAAATATACTCTGGAGCTTCGCACCGCACGATATCTCGATTATTTCCGGATTGATCGGTGCACCCTTGGAGACGGTGAGCGCGTCGGCGGGCTGCTACCTGCGGAGCGACATCGCCGATGTGACGGTTACCAACCTGACGTTCACCGGAGGAGTGCGGAGCCACATCTTCGTGAGCTGGCTCCATCCCTATAAGGAAATGAGGTTGGTGGTCATCGGGGACCGGAAAATGGCGGTTTTCAATGACGCCGTCCCCGAAGAAAAACTGGTGATCTATGACAAAAGTATCGAGTGGGAAGCCGATCGACCCGTTGCGCGGCAGGAATCCGAGGTTTCCGTTACCCTGGAAAAAAAAGAACCTATGCGGGAGGAGTGCGCCCACTTCCTGGACTGTGTACGAAACCGCCTCAAGCCGCTGACGGGCGGCGAAAACGCGCTGAATGTCCTGCAGGTGCTCCACGCCTGTGAGTTGTCGATCGAACAAGGCGGCGCTCCAATTTCGCTTCAGGAAATCCATCAATGAATCAATGAATCAATGAAGAAGCCTTATCGTGAATAACCAAGTGCCCTTACTGGACCTGCAAACACAGTACAACGAGGTGCGAGAAGATATTCGCGCCGCGATCGACGATGTCTTTGCATCCCAGCAGTTCATTATGGGTGAGCCGGTCAGGAGCTTCGAGCAGGCCGTGGCCGAGTATTCCGACTGCAGGTACGGTGTCGGTCTGGCTTCAGGTACGGATGCCCTGACGCTTTCGCTGAGGGCATTGGACATCGGGCCCGGTGATGAGGTCATCGTGCCCGCATTCACCTTCTATGCAACGGTTGAAAGCGTACTGCACGTCGGTGCGCTGCCGATCTTTGTGGACATCCGCCCGGATACGTATTGCATGGATGTGGGCCAGGCAGGTGCATTGGTCGGCCCGCGCACTAAAGCTATATTGCCGGTGCACCTCTTCGGCCATCCGGCGGACATGACAGAGGTCACCGAACTGGCATCCCGCCATGGATTGAAGGTCATCGAAGACAATGCCCAGGCATTCGGCGCGAGACATGCGGGGCAGGTTACGGGATCGATCGGCGATGCCGGATGCCTCAGTTTCTTCCCCAGCAAGAATCTGGGCGGATGCGGCGACGGCGGCATGGTCGTCACCCGCAGTGACGAGACCGCAAGCCGGCTGAAGATGCTGAGGATGCACGGATGGAAAAAAAAGAATTTCCCGGAGATTGTGGGTTACAACAGCAGGCTAGACACGATCCAGGCGGCCATTTTGAGCGCCAAATTGCCCAAGGTAGATCAGTGGAACGAACGAAGGCGTGACTGCGCGGAGAGATACAACGGTGCACTCAAGGACGCCGACCTGGTGCTTCCCTGCGAAGACGAAGGTGCGCACCACGTATACAACCTTTATGTCATCAGGGTCGGAAAGCGGGAACTGGTGCAGCAGAAACTGAATGAAAGCGGCATTGGCAATGCGGTCTACTATCCCGCGGCATTGCACGAACTTGCACCCTGCAGCGGATTCGTGCGGAAAGGTCAGCGATTTCCTGAAGCCGAGCGCGCGGCGAGGGAGGCGCTGGCTATTCCCATGTTTCCCGGAATGACGGAAGCCCAACAGGAGCGGGTGGTGAACACATTGCTTGCCTCTTTGAACTGACTAACTCGTTCCTGTCCAGAACACCTGTCATTGCGAGCGTAGCGAAGCAATCCAGTGAAACAAATGGTTTAAATACGGTGCTGGATTGCCGCGTTGCTGCGCTCCTCGCAATGACTCAAGATTTTCTGGACAGGAACTAACTAACGAGCAAGGAGAATAAAATATGGAGTTTCCATTCAACAAAGCCCTCGTCACCGGCGGTGCCGGATTTATAGGCAGCCACATCATAGAGAGGCTCTTGAACAAGGGGTGTGAGGTGGTGTGCATCGATGACTACACCACAGGCAAGATTGAAAACCTTGCAGGCTTTTCCCGGGATCGATTGCGTGTCGTGGAATGCAGCGTGGCGGACTACGAAGCGCTGCGGCCCCATTTCGACGGAGTAGACATCGTCTTTCACAACGCGGCGTCCAAAAAGACGGTTTGCATGGACGATCCACGCCTGGATCTCGATGTCAACGCAAAGGGGGCATTCAACGTCCTCGAACTGGCGAGAGATTTCGGTGTCCGGAAAGTGGTGCACGCCTCAACCGGGTCGGTGTACGGCGAAGCAAGATTCTTTCCTCAGTCGGAGACCCATCCGCTGGACCCGACTTCATTCTACGGTGTGAGCAAGCTTGCTGGAGAAAAATACTGCACGCTGTTCTCGCGTGAATTCGACATGGATATCACCGTGCTGAGGTATTTTCATGTATACGGCAGCCGGCAGGATTTCTCGGACGGTGGAGGCGTTGTGGCCATTTTCTCTACGAGATCGGTAAAAAATCTGCCGCTGTATATACACGGTGACGGTACCCAGCAGCGCTCGTTCACCTACGTTGATGATCTGGTCGACATCAACATGCTGGTTGCTACCGACGGCAGGTCCAGGGGTGAGGTATACAACTGCGCAAGCGGCATCAAGGTAAGCATCCAGGAGCTGGCGGAAAATATCCGCAGCCTTGCCGGACGACCGGATCTCGAAATTCGGTACGATGACTGGATGCCTGGAGATATCAAGGTGTTCGATGTCGATAACTCAAAAATCAAAAACCTGGGATTTGAGTTCAAGACGTCTTTCGGTGACGGACTCAGAGAGACCTTCGACTGGTTCGCGGCACGCGCCCAAGAATCCGGGGGGGTAACCGCGGCATCGGGCTGAGATGCACACCTCGGCGAACTTTTCAGGGAAATGAATGAACCTGTTGTTGCTGTTTTCTCTCGGTACGACGCTCGAAACCTGGAAAAACGTCGGTTTCCTCGATCGTGAATACAGGTACTACAGGGGTCTCATGGATCGGGGGGTTTCAAAGGTTGGTTTCGTTACCTATGGCGACGACGACAAACGCTACGAGGAAAGCATCGAGCCAATCACGGTTTATGCAAAACGCGGCGTGCGCCACGTGCTGATCTACTCGTTTATCGCTGTATTCGTGCATTGGCGTGCATTTCGGGAATCACACATCATCAAATCGAACCAGTCGAACGGCGCCTGGATCGGTCTGATCGCCCGGATGCTCTTTCCGGGGAAGAAGTTCGTCACGCGCTGTGGATGGGTGCGCAATACCGAGATGATGTCGCGACACGAGAGATTGGCAGGGATCAGGCTGTCCACGGTGAAATTTGTGGAAAGGTTGTGCTATCGATTCTCCAACGCGGTGATTGTTACCACGGAGGCGGACAGGCGGTTCATTGTCGAGGCTTACGGAATTCCTGCTGACAAGGTAACGGTGATCCCCAACACCGTCGATACGGATCTGTTCTTCCCGGACAAACAGCGTGTCCGCCGGTTTTACGATCCGGTGCGGTTTCTCTACATAGGCCGCCTTGCCAAAATGAAGAACGTCCACAACCTGATTACCGCCATCGGCCGGCTGGGAGGCGATGCGTGTCTGACAATCGTGGGCGGTGGTGACGACGAGGACGAGCTGAAGCGGCTGGCCAATGAGCAGAGCTGCAATATCGAGTTCATGGATAACATCGATAACTCCGACCTGCCTGAAGTCTATCGGCGGCACGACGTGTTTGTCATGCCCCAGTTGTATGCGTCCGGCATGTCAAAGGTCATGATCGAAGCCATGTCCTGCGGTCTGCCCACTATCAGTTCTAACCTCGAAGCGCACAGGGAAGTCATCACCGACGGTGTCAACGGTTATTTGTGCGAGTTCGATGCCGAGTCCATCGCCGCCTGTGCTAAACGGGTCATCGAGACGAACCCCGATATGCTGGCAGAGCTAATAGAGAGAGCCAGAAACGACGTAGTGGAGCGTTGCTCCATGCAATCCAATATAGG
>JAHEIO010000333.1 GCA_024639325.1 Gammaproteobacteria bacterium | reverse complement strand
TTGGAGTGGGCGAGGGAGATTTGTTTAGGGCGACTTACACGCCTTTGTTCTGCACCCACGTATCGCCACCCGAATCCAGGCGCCCGCCTGATCGCGTCGCGGCGGATCGCATCTTTCGGATAAGTGTCCGACGTCGAGGCGGCGTTAAAAACGGCTTCTCGACACAATTCGACCGGCGCCCCGTACCTCACTGATGGAAAACGGGTCAGGCTGTTCCTGGCACTTGCAAGCACGGGAGCAGCCTTCGTTCGGTGGTCGGCCGGGACGTACCTTTGACCGAGACTCGGCCCCATCTTTACGCGTTGTACTTGTCTCAAACGCCAATCAAGACGATATCCACCACGAATTATCCATTTTAGAGAAGTGAGTCCTCACGCCATGAACCGATCTTTCATTATCCTCTTGTGTGGCCTAGCGTCAGTCACCGTCGTTTTTGCTCAGGAGCCAAGCGATGTGCCTGATGGCCCTACCGCGGCGCGGCGCAAACCGAAGCTCATTCTGCAGATCACCGTCGATCAGCTTCGTGGTGATCTGCCCCGTCGCTACTTGCCGAAAATGGGTGATGGTGGTTTTCGCTATTTGCTCAGCGAGGGCATCGTTTACGAGGATGCTCATCATGCACATGCCAATACGGAAACAATTGTCGGCCATGCGACACTCGCGACCGGAGCCCATCCGTCTGCTCATGGTTTGATTGGGAATGTCTGGCTGGACCGGACTTCCGGGGAACTGACCTATAACGTCGAAGATGCGCGATATCCGTTATTAACTGCCGGCGCTGACGTCGACAAGTCCACGGAGATCGATCCGACGCAGCGAGCGGCGCGCACGGACGGTCGCTCACCGGCCGCAATTCTCGTTTCGACTTTCTCGGACGAGCTGACAATCCACACCGTTCGCCTCGCGAAGGTGTTTGGAGTCTCGATCAAAGACCGAGGAGCCGTCTCACTTGCCGGTCATACCGGAAAAGCTTTCTGGTTCTCCAAAGCCGCCGGCGAGTTTGTGACGAGCCGATTCTACTATGACCAGTATCCAGATTGGGTGACCAAATTCAATGCAAGTGACCCGGCTAGTCGGTATGCCGATACGAATTGGGAGTTGTTACTGGACCGTGGCCAATACAAGTTTGCGGACCTCGATGACATGCCCTGGGAAACCTCCCTGGGCTCCTATGGCAGAATCTTCCCACATCTTTACGGTTCACGCGACGATAAACTGTTCACGACATTGCTGACCGTCAGTCCGGCCGGGGATGAATTGACGCTGGACTTCGCCAAGCAATTGATCGAGAACGAATCGCTGGGCGCGGACGACGTTACCGATTACCTGTCGATCAGTTTCTCGTCGACCGATTATGTGGGGCACTTGTTTGGTCCGTCCAGCCTGGAAGCCGAAGACAATCTTCTGCGACTGGATCGCACACTGGCCAGCCTGTTTGAATTCGTTGACCGAAAGATCGGACTGGAAAACACCTTGATCGTGCTGTCGGCCGATCATGGTGGTCCGGAAGTCCCCGCACAGCTCAGGCAGATGGGTATCGAGGCTGACTATGTGAATCCCGAAGGCTGGGATCAACAGCAGGGCATTGCGCGATTGAAGGACGAGTTCGGCATCGGCGACGAACTCATTGAGCGATACAGTCAACCTTATGTTTATCTGAATCGCGAAGTCATCCGTGAACGTGGCTTGAATCAAGCCGCGGTCGAGCAAGCGGTCGCGGACGAGATGATGAAGTTCCCCGGCGTCGCGTTGGCCATTTCCAGCACTGCGTTGATGAAGGGACAAATCGCTGACACTGCCCTCACTCGATCCATTCTGAACAATCACAATCCGAAGCGGTCAGGCGACATCTTCGTCGTCTTTGAGCCGCATTGGTTTATCAACGACTTTGATGGCTTGACGGTCGCAGCGACTCACGGATCACCTTGGCGGTACGACACCTACGTCCCGGTTATATTTGCTGGAGCAGGCCTGCAGCCGCAGCGCGTTCACCGCAAGGTTTGGACGGTGGACGTGGCCCGCACGCTGGCGGCCGTTGCCGGTACGAAACCACCTTCCGGCGCAAGTGGTCAGATTCTGCAAGAAGTGGTTGAGTAACGCGGATCAGGTAATCGCTGCGGTAAATCGAATGTCTGAACGGTCAAGGCAAAGAGTGTCGCTACGGCTGGCTGTACTACCGGC
>JAHEIO010000128.1 GCA_024639325.1 Gammaproteobacteria bacterium | reverse complement strand
AGGCCGGACTATTTCACGGCGATGCCACTCAACGAGTCATCCCACGCATGGCATCACGGCGACGAACAGTTGGTACAAATGATTCTGAAGGGTACGTCACGGTCTCGCCGTCGAATGCCGTCGTGGGACGGTGTTCTCTCGATGTCACAGGTGCGCGACGTGATGG
Source organism: Gammaproteobacteria bacterium (assembly GCA_024639325.1). Taxonomy (GTDB): domain Bacteria; phylum Pseudomonadota; class Gammaproteobacteria; order Arenicellales; family JAANXG01; genus JAHEKE01. Next base: position 7,838 of record JAHEIO010000128.1, on the reverse strand, counting down.
CGTACATGAAAAGCCTGTGGAGTGATCGAATACTCGCCTGCCAGGGACCGAAGCACATGAGGTGCATGTGAGCGGCTTCACCAATGGGAATTCCTCACGCGGAGAATAAGCAGTGAGACTATTTCTGAAACACGCAAAGTTTAATTTAACCGTCACACTGGCCGTGTTAGCAACGGTTACCGTTATTCAAGCTCAAGAATCAAGCGCGCCGCCTCCAAACATGCCATTCGGATACGGCCTTGGCCATGAGCAATATTTGGAGCATTGCTCAGCATGCCAAGGGCGGTCTCTCAACGGAACGGATAAGGGGCCACCCTTGATGCATGCCTACTACATACCCTCTCATCATAGCGATGCAGCTTTCTTTCGGGCAATCCGGCGGGGAACACAACAGCATCATTGGGGATTTGGCGACATGGCACCGGTTGCGGGAATCGCCGAAAACGAGGCGCGCGGCATTGTAGAGTTCATCCGCTGGTATCAGCGTGAGTCAGGTCTGTTTTGAATCCTGCTGGTTGTGATAGGTATCTAAAATTGAACAGATTTGGATAGATCGATCAAAATAATGTCATCGTGCCTGCATCCTGGCCGCGCCGTCGAGGCGAATGACCTCCCCGTTGATCATCTGGTTGTCGATGATATGCAGCACCAGTTTGCTGAACTCATCGGGGCGGCCAAAGCGTTTGGGGAAAGGCGCCTGGGCGGCGAGACTTTGCTGGACCTCCTCCGGCATGCCAAGCAGCATGGGCGTCGCAATAAATCCGGGGGCAATGCTGACCACCCGAATGCCCTTGCCCGAGAGGTCTCTTGCCGCCTGTAGCGTGAGCGCAACGATACCGCCCTTCGAGGCGCAGTATGCGGCCTGGCCTATCTGGCCCTCGTAGGCCGCCACCGAGGCGGTATTGATGATCACGCCGCGCTCACCAATCTCGTCAAGCGCATCCTCGGCATAGAGATCCGCGGCCACCAGCCGCAGCACGTTGAAAGAGCCCACGAGGTTGATGTCGATTACCCGCTTGAAGTCTTCGAGCGGCATCGGACCGTCACGACCGACGATGCGCTTCGCCGGAGCGACACCGGCACAATTCACCAGAACACGGGCGGCACCGTGGGCCTCTTTCGCCGCGGCGACCGCCGACGCGGCGCTTTCCGCACTGGTGACGTCACACTCAACGGCCAGTGCGCCGGTGTCGTCGGCCACCTGACGCAGCTGCTCTGCCTGAACATCCATTACGGACACCCTGGCGCCCGCCTTGACCAGAGCACGCGCCGTTTCCGCACCCATACCCGATGCGCCGCCGGTGACGATAGCGGCATGTCCCGATAGATTCATAGCGATGACCTCGCGAAGTAGGAAGAGTTATTTTGCATACAGCAGCAACTGGGTGCAGCGGAACAGGGCAATGTTCGACTGCGTGTCGCTGCTGATGACCGCGTCCCAGATCTGCGTTGTGCGGCCACCGTGCGCCATCGTCGCCTTACAGGTGATGTCTCCGGCGGTTGCCGTGCCTAAAAAATTTGATTTCAGTTCGATGGTCGTGAAGCTCTGGGCTCCCTCGGGCAGACTGACCAGGCAGCCGAAACCGCACGCAGAGTCCGCCAGCGCAATAACAGTGGCGGCGTGCAGATAGCCGTTGGGCGCGAGGTGCGCGGGTGTCACTGGGATATACGCCAGGGTTTCACCGAATCTCGCGTATTTCCACTCGATGCCCATACGCTCGATCAATGTGCCCTTTGAGCTCTGTCTGATTTCTTCCGGCGTCATGATGGGCGGGTAACATACCCGATCACCCACTGCCCGACAAGGAAGGGTCGAGAGCGGTGCATGCATGCGAAATTCAGCCAGCCCGTGTCGCATGAAAAGACCTGTGATTCATGCGGAACCGGATATAATCTTCCGGTCCCGGGTAACCAATACGAGGCGGTGTATGGAACGCGAATCTATGGAATATGATGTCGTTATCGTTGGAGCCGGTCCGGCGGGCCTGTCTGCGGCGATACGACTGAAGCAGCTGGCGCAACAACAGGATCACGACGTCAGCGTTTGCGTGATCGAGAAAGGCTCCGAGGTCGGTGCCCACATTTTGTCCGGTGCCGTGCTGGAGCCGCGAGCTCTCAATGAGTTGATACCGGACTGGGAAGAAAAGGGTGCCCCGCTCAACACCCCGGTCACCGGCGAAACATTCATGTTTCTCAGTAAAAGCCGGGCCATAGGCCTGCCGATGATTTTTATGCCCCCAGCCATGCACAATTCGGGCAACTACATCATCAGCCTGGGCAACCTGTGCAGGTGGCTGGCGGAGCAGGCGGAAGCCATGGAAGTGGAGATATTCCCGGGGTTTGCCGCCGCCGAGGTGCTGTTCGACGACAACGGCGCCGTCAGGGGAATCGCGACCGGGGATATGGGCCGGGACAAGGAAGGCAATCAGACGGACGCCTACGAACCCGGCATGGAGCTTCACGCAAGGTATACCTTCATGGCTGAGGGATGCCGCGGCTCCCTGGGAAAGGAGGTTATCGCAAGGTTCCATCTGAGTGATGGCGCCCAGGCACAGACCTACGGTATCGGGATCAAGGAACTGTGGGAAGTCGATCCCGCAATTCACCAGCAGGGACTGATCCTTCACAGCGCGGGTTGGCCGCTCGGCGGCGGCACCTACGGGGGCTCTTTTATCTACCATATGGAGGACAATCAGGTTGCGGCAGGCTTCGTGGTGGGCCTCGACTACCAGAATCCATGGCTCAGTCCATTCGACGAATTTCAACGCTTCAAGACGCACCCGAAGATCCGGCCGATATTCGAGGGCGGCCGACGCATTGCCTACGGCGCGCGCGCGCTGAACGAGGGCGGGCTGCAGAGCCTTCCCAAGCTGGTGTTTCCGGGCGGTGTTCTGATTGGCTGTGAAGCCGGGACGCTGAACATGCCCAAGATCAAGGGCACCCACACCGCGATGAAAACCGGCATGCTGGCGGCGGAAGCCGCGTTCGATGCGCTCAACAGAGGTTCGGCGGGTGGCGATGAACTCCCGGCGTACACGGACGCGTTCAACGATAGCTGGGTGTACGAGGAACTCAAACTGGCCAGGAATGTCCGTCCGTCGTTCAGATGGGGCCTGTGGGGCGGCACCCTGTACACCGGCATCGATCAGACGTTATTGCGCGGGCGTGCGCCGTGGACGCTGAAGCATACGCACGTCGACCACGAGACGCTGAAACCCGCGGCGGAGTGCCAACGGATCGAATACCCGGCGCCGGACGGTAAAATCACCTTCGACAGGTCGTCATCCGTCTATCTGTCCAGTACCAACCACGAGGAAAACCAGCCCTGTCACCTGACCCTCAAAGATGCCGGCGTACCGATAGAAACGAACCTGAAAAATTACCAGGCACCGGAGCAGCGCTACTGTCCCGCCGGGGTGTACGAGATCGTCGATGACGAGAGCGGCAATCCCATGCTCCAGATCAACGCCCAGAATTGCGTTCACTGCAAGACCTGCGACATCAAGGACCCGACGCAAAATATTACCTGGGTGACGCCCCAGGGCGGAGACGGACCGAACTACCCCAATATGTGACTCAATACTGGCGCGATGCCAATACGACACCTCAACTCCTAGCAGAACACTCAAAGTCCGAGAAAATCTATGGCTGGACCCAAGTACCCGGGTTTCGACACCCTGGCCCTGCACGCGGGGCAACAACCGGATGACAGCTTCGGTGCCCGGGCGGTGCCGATCTATCAGACCACCTCCTATGTATTCAAGAGCGCCGAGCAAGCCGCTTCCATCTTCAACGGCGAGCGCCCGGGCCATGTGTATTCCAGGATCACCAACCCGACCAACGCCGTACTCGAAGAACGCATCTGCGCACTCGAGGGCGGCGTCGGCGCCATCGCCACGGCCAGCGGACAGGCGGCGATGCATCTGGCCATCGCCACCATTCTTGGCGCGGGCTCGCACATCGTTTCATCGCGCTCGCTTTACGGGGGCTCGCACAACCTGCTGAGCTACACTCTGCCGCGGTTCGGCATTGAAACGACTTTCGTCGATCCCAGAGACCCGGACGCGTTCTCGGAAGCCATACAGCCCAACACGCGCCTGCTGTTCGGCGAGACCCTGGGCAATCCCGGCCTCGATGTTCTCAACGTTCCGGTAATTTCGGAGGTCGCTCACAACGCGGGTATCCCCCTGCTTATCGATTCGACCTTTACCACACCCCACCTTTTCAAGCCCTTCGACTTCGGCGCGGACCTGATCTTCCACTCGGCTACCAAATTCATCGGCGGGCATGGCGTCGCCATCGGCGGCTTGCTGGTTGACGGCGGCAGATTCGACTGGGACGCCTCGGGCAAGTTCCCGACCCTGACGGAGCCCTACGCGGGTTTCCACAATCTGGTCTTCAGCGAAGAGTATGGCCCGTCGGCATACATCATGCGCGCCCGCAAGGAGGGTGCGCGCGACTTCGGCGCCTGCATGAGCCCGACCACCGCCTTCCATATTCTCCAGGGAATCGAGACGCTGCCCCTGCGAATGGAGAAACACATCGACAATACGCGCAAGTTGGTGAAATACCTGGACGAACACGATGCCGTGGAGGAAGTGACCTATCCCGAACTTCCCGGACACCCCGACCACGAGCTCGCCCAACAGCTGTTGCCGGATGGATGTGGCGCCGTATTCAGCTTCGTGGTCAAGGGCGGTAGAACGGCCGGGCGGCGGTTCATAGAGCGGCTCAATCTGTTCTCGCACCTGGCCAACGTGGGAGACGCAAAGTCACTGGTTATCCATCCGGCGAGCACGACCCATCACCGTATGGATGCGGCGGCGCTGGCTGCAGCGGGGATCCAGGAAGGTACAATCCGCCTGTCGGTCGGCATCGAGGATCCGGACGATCTGATCAGCGATCTTGGTCGCGCCCTGCACGCCTCTCAAAAGGGATGACGTCAATTCATGAAAATAACCGTCGACAACAATCCCGCCTATATCTACACCGGCGCCCGGGAATTCGTGCCGGAACAGCCTTCGGTTGTTTTTATACACGGCAACGGGCTGGATCACTCGGTGTGGCTGCTGCAGAGCCGGTATTTTGCACATCACCAACGCAACGCCCTCGCGGTCGACATGCCCGGGCACGGCCGCTCCGGAGGATCTGCTCTTGAAAACATTACCGACATGGCCGACTGGATCATCGATGTATTGGATGCCATTGGCGTCGACAAGGCGGCAATCGTCGGCCACAGCATGGGCTCCCTGGTGTCGCTCGAGGCGGCTGCACGCCGTCCGGATCGGGTTTCCAGGCTAGCGCTGGTTGCGACCGCGGTGCCGATGCCGGTCAGTGACCCACTGCTCGACGCGGCCCGGGACAACGAGCACTCCGCTTTCGACATGATCAACCTGTGGGGACACAGCCCGTACGGGCAGATGGGAGGCAATCAGGCGCCCGGTATGTGGATGAGCGGCTCGGCGATCCGCCTTCTGGAACGGTCCGGTCCGGGCGTCCTGTTTGCGGGATTGAACGCCTGCAACGAGTACAAGCACGGCATGGAGAGCGCCGCACGGGTGCGGTGCCCGACCCTGATGATACTGGGCCGGCTCGACATGATGACGCCAACCCGGATCGCTCGAAAGCTCGAACAAACCATCCCCGACGCACGGTGCGAGGTCCTCGACAACTGCGGCCACCTGGTAATGGCCGAAAAGCCCAATCAGGTCCTGGATCTGCTGATCGATTTCCTGGATTGACAGGAAATCGGCCCGGGGCGGGCCTCCTACAAACCTACCGCGGGTCGTGTCATTACCTGTGGGAGCGGCGCCCCCGCCGCGATCAATCGGCCCGGGGCGGGCCTCCTACAAACCTACCGCGGGTCGTGTCATTACCTGTGGGAGCGGCGCCCTCGCCGCGATCAATCGGCCCGGGGCGGGCCTCCTACAAACCTACCGCGGGTCGTGTCATTACCTGTGGGAGCGGCGACCTCGCCGCGATCAATCGGCCCGGGGCGGGCCTCCTACAAACCTACCGCGGGTCGTGTCATTACCTGTGGGAGCGGCACCCCCGCCGCGATCAATCGGCCCGGGGCGGGCCTCCTACACGGCCTGCTGCTCGATCGGTGAGGCGAATGATCTTTTCTGGTGCAGCTCCATGTTCAACATGCGCAGCGTCGCGCCGATGCCCGAGAAAACCTGGTTGGCGCTGACTCCGCGGGTTTTTATGGTCTTGTTGCCGTCCCGCCAGGTGATGATGCACTCGGTCAGGGCGCTGCTGCGGCCGGTTTTCGGTATCCTGATCTGGTAATCGACGAGTTCGGGGAAATCGAACTCGATGCCGCTGCTGTCGAACACATTCTTGATGGCCACGATGAATGCGTCGAATCCGCCGTTGCCCGATCCCGAGGATTTGTAGATCTTGTCCTTGAGCTTGACGCGAATACTTACCGTGGATTCGAGATCCAGGCCGCTGGTAATTGAACAATTCAGCAGCTCGATGTGCTTGTAGTTCTTGCTCTCCAGCGTATCGGCGATGACGAAAGGCAGATCCTCGATCGTGATCGCGGATTTCGTGTCACCGAGCTGCACGATTCGTTCCAGCACCTTGGCCTTGTCTTCGCCCGACAGGCTGATGCCAAGCTCATCCAGATTCTTCTGCAGAGAAGCCTTCCCGCTCATCTTGCCCAGCGCGTAGCTGCGCTTTCGGTCGAAGCGTCCGGGGCTGAGTTCGGTCTGATACAAACCGCCCTTGTGATCTCCGTCGGCGTGTATACCACTGGTCTGTGTGAAAACGTCCGCACCGATCACCGGCGCGTTGTCCGATACCTGCTTGCCGGAAAAGTTTTCCACCATCTGGCTGAGTGCGTAGATCTTGGTTTCATCGATGGACAGACTGACGCCCATCTTGTCCTTCAGCACCACCACGACTTCCGACAGCGACACGTTGCCGGCGCGCTCGCCGAGACAGTTGATCGTACAGTGGATGGACCTCACCCCCGCTTTCACAGCGAACATGACATTGGCGGTGGCAAGCCCATAGTCGTTGTGCGGATGGAAATCGAACAGGCGTTCCGGAAAACGCGTGGTCATATCCTGCAGACTGCTGAACACCTGATCGGGCGTCATTACGCCCAAGGTATCGGGCAGCATGAAATGCCGGATCCTTAGGTCCTGCATCCCATCGAGCAGCCGGTAGACATAGTCGGGATTATCCCGATATCCGTTAGACCAGTCTTCCAGGTAGACGTTGACGGACAAACCGCGATCCACCGCATAGTCAACGGTGCGCGAGATGTCTGCCAGGTGTTCGTCCAGATCTTTTCTGAGCTGCTGCCGGCAGTGTTTTTCGCTGCCCTTGGTCAGCAGGTTCAGCACCTGCGCGCCGGCGCCCGTGATCCAGTCGACACTTCGCTTGTGGTCGACGAAACCGAGGATCTCGACCCGGTTCAGCAGGCCGGAGTCGCGCGCCCAGTCGCTGATACTGCAAACCGCTTCCTGCTCTCCCTCCGAAATCCCGGCGGAGGCCACCTCGACCCGGTCTACCCGCAGAGAGCCCAGCAACGCTTTGGCGATGGTGACTTTTTCCGCCTGCGAAAAGGAGACGCCGCGGGTCTGTTCACCGTCCCGCAGGGTTACGTCGAGCAGTTCGACTTTGACCGGATCTTCTGGCATGCCTGTAGTGTAGCAAAGGTTGGTCTGTTCATTCCGTATGAAAGGTGACGAATTCTTCGAGTTCCATACGCGGCGTGCCGTAGCCGTTGGCCGGCGCGCATGGCTTCAAAACGTTCATGGAAACCAGGCAGCTAGCCCGCATTTCTCACCAGGATCCCGAGCGATGGCGCGGGACAGGTGCCG
>JAHEIO010000052.1 GCA_024639325.1 Gammaproteobacteria bacterium | reverse complement strand
CAACTCCTCGATCCGCTGATCCAGGTTGCGTTCCGCCGACTGCATGGCCAACAATCGGCTGGCGTGCTCGCTGGCCAGGGACTCCGCACAGGCGCGAAAAATAGAGACAAAGAAATATTGCTGTAACAACCTGGCGATCAGCCGCTCCCGCTCCATGGTGAATATGGGCAGATTGTGCGACGGCCAGGCGCTTTTCTCCAGCCGCCCAAAGTGGCGTAGATTTATCGGAAGCAAATCGATTCGGGTGGATCGGTATCTGTCTCTGGACAGGTGCCGGTTACAGAATAAGGACACGTAGTGTACGTTGGCTTGTTCGCGCCATTCATCGACCTTGAGTAGAACGTCCTGCACCGTCGCGGTGATTTGCGAGGCGGCGGCCGGGGCCAGAAAATGCTCCTGCACAGCCTCGCCCATGTGTTCCAGGCTCGCGCTCACTCGCGCCCCCACGGCCACCAGCAGCCGGTTGTCCGAGTGCGGCGCGATGGCATTGACGTGCTCCAGGGCATAGGTGGTGATTTCCTCGTTGAAGCGCCCGCACAGTCCATGATCGGACCCGAACACGATCGCCCCCAGGCGCAAGGGTTCGTGTTTAGGCGGGGGAGGTACGATCGGCTCCTGCAAGTCCCTCAGCACCACGTGCAGGCCCAGTTCTACCGTCCGATAGTAGTCGGCCAGGGAATCGGCTGCTTTTTCGTATTGCCGAATGCTTGCAGCCGACATCGCCTTCATGGTTTTGACGATGGTGTGCAGGGAATCGAGGCTGTCCAGTTGAGCGCGCAGGCGTTCCAGAGACTCCACGCGTTTAACTCCCGCTGCCTCGTTTTGTCTCCGACACGGCGTTGCCGGCCGCTTCCAGGACCCGGGACCACTCCTGATCTTGCAGCACGCGACCCGATTCCATGCGTGCGCACAGTTCCGGCAGTTCGCCGAGCACCCGCCGCTGTATCCGGTACTCCGCGTCGCTCACGTCGTCCAGGTCCAGGTCATCGAAAAGACCGGCATTCACCGCCTTCAAAACGACTATCTGCGCGGCGGTGCGCAATGGACGATGTTCAGGCTGCTTCAACACCTCGCGCACACGGCGTCCGTGTTCGATGGTCGACCGGGTTTCCTCGTCGAGGCGCGTGGCGAAGCGGGCGAAGGTTTCCAGTTCCTCGAATTGTGCATAGGACAATCGCAAATCTCCGGCGACGGCGCGAAACGCGGGGAACTGTGTTCGACCGCCCACCCGGGAGACCGATTTGCCTACATCGATCGCGGGCAGCAGCCCTTTGTGAAAAAGCGTGGGCGACAGGTAGACCTGGCCGTCGGTGATCGAGATCAAATTGGTGGGGATGTACGCCGAAATATCCTGGGCCTGGGTCTCGATGATGGGCAGGGCCGTCAAAGAACCCCCGCCGCGGTCACCGTGCAGGTGGGTGGACCGCTCCAGAAGCCGGGAGTGGATGTAGAAAATATCGCCGGGATAGGCCTCCCGTCCCGGGGGGCGCCGCAGCAGCAAGGAAATCTCGCGGTAGGCCCGGGCATGGCGCGTCAGGTCGTCGTACACGATCAGCACGTCGCGCCCTTTTTCCATGAAATATTCGGCCATGGTGGTGGCGGCATACGGGGTAACGAACCGCAGGCCCGGAGGGTCTTCGTCGGAGGCCACCACGACGATGGAGTAGGGCAGCGCATCGTGGCGGCGCAGGGTATCCACGACCCGCGCCACCGCGGTGCCGCGTTGCCCGACGGCGCAGTAGATGCAAATCAATTGCTTGCCCTGTTGATTAATGATGGTGTCGATCGCCACCGAGGTTTTACCGGTCTGCCGGTCACCCACGATGAGTTCGCGCTGGCCGCGGCCGATCGGGATCATGGCATCCACCGCCTTGATGCCGGTCTCCAGCGGGACCGTCACCGGGGCCCGGTCCATGATCGCCGGAGCCGGGCGCTCGAAGGGTCGGCGTTCATTGAAGCGCACGGGTTTGCCGTGGTCCAGCACGCGCCCGGTCGCGTCGATTACCCGGCCCAGCAGGCCTTCACCGACGGGGGTGTCGGCCTCGCGCCCGGTGGCGCGTACTTCGATGCCGGCAGTGAGCGACGCGCTGTCGCCCAGCAACATGACGCCGATTTCATCCGGCTCCAGGTTGATCGCGATGCCGAGCTGCTTGCCGGGAAACTCCACCAATTCTTCGTAGGTAAGGCTAGGCAGGCCTTTGATGCGCGCGATGCCGCCGCCAATATGCGACACCGTGCCGGTTTCCAGCGGGTGCAGTTCGGACGTCCCTCGCGCGGCGGCGCTGCGCAGTGCCGCAATGGTGTCGTCCAGCATTTCCTGCAACATGGCGCTATCCCGTGGCCCGGGCCGGAGACAGCACCTCTTCGACGCGGCCGCTGAGCCGGTCCAGGTAATCGTCCAGGTTCCAGCCGAGGCGACGGCCTTCGGCGTTGAGCTCGATGCCGCAGAGCAGGTCCGGCGACTGATCGTATTCGACCTCGATGCCCTCGACCAGGTGCTCGTGGATCGCGCGGGTGAGGCGCGCACGTGTCGGGGCCGGAAGCTCGAAAGCCGACACGATGTTTACCGGTGTCGACGATTGCCGCAGCGCCCTTCGGAATTCTTCGTCATCCAACGATTTCAGTTGGTGAATAAATGAATGCACCATTTGTTCCTCGAGCTCCGCATTCGCCAGGTCGGCTAAGGTTTTTTTGGCGATGACCTGTATCGTGTCGGCTGCCTGTTTCTGCAAGTTCTTGAGAAACTCCTGTTTCTCCTGGTTCGTCTGTCGTTGCCAGTTCTTCCGGGCTTCGGCAGCTTCATCACGGGCTTCGTCCAGCATGTGCCGTTTTTCGTGCTCGGCTTCCAGCTTGGCGTCGGCAACGAGCCCATCGCGCATGCGCTCCAGCTCGTCTATTTTCTGCTGGTGATCGTGGGCCTTTTCTTCGGCGGATCGTTCACGGATTTCAGCGTCTTCAAGTCGATCCGCAATGCGCCGTTCACGACGCTCCATGGCGCGTATGACGGGTTGATACAAAAAGCGCTTCAGCAGCCACACCAGGATCAGGAAATTGACGATCTGAGCCGATACGGTGATCCAGTCGATCGCCATGCCTCAGCCTCCAGTCGACTTGGCGACATGGTCCCAGAACGGGTTAGCGAAGATCAGGATCATGGCCACCACGAAGCAGTAGATGGCCGTCGACTCGATCATCGCCAGCCCGACGAAAAGGGTTCGGGTTATGGTGCCGGACTCGTCCGGCTGTTGGGCAATAGCGCTCAACGCCTGGGCGACCGCCCGCGCCTCGCCAAGCGCCGGGCCGATGGAGCCGATAGCGATGGTCAGCCCGGCGGTAATGACCGACGCCATGCCGATGAGTGAAATGCTGTCCATGAGGTCTCCTTGGATTCAGTCTGTTGAGGTTGCAGGTGGGTTTCTGTCTGTTTCTCTTCCGCCGTGCGCCGAGGTGGCCGAGGCGATATAAACCATGGCCAGCACCGCAAAGATGTAGGCCTGAATCATGCCGGTGAGCAGGCCCAGCAGCTGCATCACCACGGGGAAAAGATAAGGGGTGAGGCTCAGCAAGATGGCGACGATCACCGTGCCGCTCATGATGTTCCCATACAGGCGCACCGCCAGGGCGATGGTCCTCGAAATTTCACCGATGATATTGAAAGGCAGCATGAGCGCCGTCGGTTTGACGTAATGCTTCAAGTAGTCCAGTGGCCCTTCGTGCGCGATGCCGTAGATCGGTACGGCGACGAAGACGCAAATGGCCAGCGCGGTGGTCGTCGACAACGATCCCGTCGGCGCGGTGTATCCCGGCACGATATTGAGCAGATTGGCCGTGGCGATGAATAGAAACAAGGTGCCGACAAAGGGCAGGTAGCGGCCCGGTTCCTGACGGCTGACCTCATTGATCTGATCCCGCATACCGATAACCAGCACTTCTAACAGGTTCTGCCAGTGCGAGATCCGGGTTCCGGTGGAGAGGCGGCGCGTCACCAGCCACGAAACCCCGGTCAGCAGCGCCATCACCAGCCAGGTAAAGACAATGGTGGCGTTGAGGTGCAGCATACCCCACTGCCAATACACGACGTTGTCGGGATTGATGGTCAAGTGCCCGGCTCCCTCGTCACGGCATGGGCCTGCAGACGGTAGACGACGAGGATTCGCGACAGCGTGAATCCGAGCGCGGCGGCCAGCACATGTTCCCAGCCGGCATAGCGGGCGAGCAGATAGAATCCACCGAGTACCAATCCGAATCGCAGTACTAGACTGCCGAGCAACAATACGGCCGTGGAACGTGCTCGACCGAGCCGCTTGAGTGTCGTCCACAGCCCCCAGAAAAATATCGCACCGAGCAGCACGCCCGCGGTGCACGAAGCAACGAGTAGCAACAGGGTGGTCATGGCAGTCCGGCTTCCATCTGTTCGGCGGTTTCGGCCGTTGCCATGCCTCGTCCGGGTCGAGGCGCCGGCACGATGGTTTCCGTATCAGTCACGCCGGCTCTCCTGCCTCACCCAGTACCAGGCATTGGCGCAACCCAGCGCCACGCCGATGATCAACAGGGTCAGCGTCCACGAAACCTGGCCCGGAAATCGGCGGTCGAGCCACACACCCACGGTGATGCCGATGAGGGTAGGCACCGCGACGGACCAGCCGACCAGACCGAACATCCCCAAACCGAACCAGGCGGTATGGTGTTTCTGCTTTCGTGCGCGCAATTTCCGTTCCGCCTTGCGACCGATCTGCGCCTCGAATTGCGGTTGGCCGTCTTCGTTTGGCTTCGGCTTCTCAGCCACGGGTTTTCTCCTGCAGATCCCGGAAACCGCGCAACGTGCCGGCCTCGAGACGGGCCAGGGCGGTGCGGGCTTTGCGCTCGGATTCATCCAGCTGCAGGAAGCTCGTTTCGACCATACGCTCCAATCGGCTCAGGTCCGTGCCGCGTATTCCTTTCAATGCGGACACCAAAACGTTTGAGCCGCACTTCACCAGTATGCCCTCATCGAGGGCGGCGAAGCTCTCTCCGTCCTTGGAAGGGAAAAAATACAAAACGCCCGGCACCAACGCGGCCACGAAATCGATATGACGAGGCAGCAGGCAAAACATCCCATTCTCCGCTTCGGCAATCACCTTGACGACGTCTTCATCCACCAGCGTTTCGGTGGGCAACGCTATTTTGAGGCGCATCGAGTCATTCCCCCGGCCTGTCGGAATTCATGTCTTGACCCGTTTCCTTCAACTCGTCGATCGAACCGATCATGTAAAACGCTTTTTCACCTATTTCGGCAAACTCGCCCGACAGGATACGCTCGCAGCCCTCGATAGTCTGCTCGAGGGCAACCAGTTTGCCGGTTTGGCCGGTAAATTGTGCCGTGACGGAAAAGGGCTGGGTCAGGAAACGTTCCAGGCGGCGGGCCTTGCTGACCGTGGCGCGGTCCTCGCGGGAAAGCTCTTCAAGGCCGAGCATGGAAATAATGTCCTTGAGGTCTTCATATTCGGCGAGGGTGCCGCGGACCGTCTGAGCCACCCGGTAATGGCGCTTGCTCACGGTGCTCGGAGTCAGCATCTTGGAATCGCTCTGCAATGGATCTATCGCCGGATACAGACCCTGGCTGGCGCGTTTTCGGGAGAGCACGATGGACGCCGACAGGTGCGCGAAAATGTGGGTGGCGGACGGATCGGTCAGATCGTCCGCGGGGACATAGACTGCCTGAACCGAGGTGATCGTCCCGTTCCGCGAGCTGCAGATGCGTTCTTCCAGTGCCGCTAGTTCCGTTGCCAGTGTGGGCTGATAGCCTACCCGTGACGGTATGCGTCCCATCAATCCCGACACTTCGGTGCCGGATTGAACGAAACGGAATACGTTGTCGATGAGCAGCAGCACGTCGCGCTTGATGACGTCACGGAAGTACTCGGCTATGGTCAAGGCCGCGTGGCCCACGCGAAAGCGCGCCCCGGGGGGTTCATTCATCTGTCCGTACATGAGCACGGCCTTGTCCAGCACTCCGGAGTCGAGCATGGAATGGTACATCTCTTCAGCTTCGCGCATGCGTTCGCCGATGCCGCAGAACAGGCTGACTCCCTCGTACTGTTGCGCCATGTTATTGATCATCTCGTTGATCAACACCGTCTTGCCCACCCCGGCGCCGCCAAACATTCCGGCCTTGCCGCCGCGTTCGAGCGGCGCGAAAAGGTCGATCGCCTTGATGCCGGTCTCGAAAATTTCGTTGCCGGTGACCCGATCGGCGAGTGGCAGCGGTGGTCGATGGATGGGCCAGCGGTCCTGCGTCTCGATGGGACCCTTGTTGTCCACGGCTTCGCCGAAGACATCGAGCATCCGCCCCAACAGACTCTCACCCACGGGGATTTGCAGCGCCGATCCGGTATCGTACACCGGCGTCGAGCGGCCCAATCGACGGGTAGAATTGAGCGCGATACAGCGCACCGTGGTTGCGTCCAAATGGGTCTGAATCTCGAGAATGACGTTTCCATCCACCCCGGCGCGCAGCTGGTTGTTTCGGGCCGGCAGTGGCGGCGGAAAATGAACATCGACCACACTGCCCCGTACGGCGGTGACCTCGCCGTAATGATTGTCTAGGGTTTTGGAGGCGCGCTTCAAGGCGTATCCTCGACTGGATCAGCTCGATGGATACTGCACGGATCATTAATCAAAGTTTCGATGCGAACAGTGCTTGTGATAAGCGAGGTATGATAGCCGATGAACGCTCCGCCCGCTCCCCATCAAGACAACCCAGACGGCGTGCGATTCCTGCCGGCGCTCGGCACCCGTGTCGCGGTGGCGTCGCACAAACGCCTCGGTAACCTGCCGGCGGTGGGGCAACTGGTCAACGCCAATACTTGCAAATACGGGTCAATCGCTCAGATCCAGAACGATCTTCAGATATTCTTCGACTTCAGCGAGTTCCCTGTCTGTTAAGACCGTTAAAGGTTCATGAGTCATCCGCTGGTTATCGATGGTCCTGGCTTGATCTATCATGACATCAGAATCTGATTGGAGTTTATCTCGGGCAGTGATACGAAATCGTAGCGGTGCCGCATTGTCGATCAAACGACTAGTGAGCGGAATGACGGTGGTGCTCGGGTGATCTGTTTCATTCAACAGATCACTCTGGACGATTAGGCAAGGACGAATCTTTCCAGGCTCCGTGCCCTTCGAAGGGTCGAAGTTTGCGAGACAAATCGCCCCTCGTTTAAAGCCCATCGGCGCTCGCGGTGCCGAAATCAGCAGCCGATTCTTCCGCCTGTATCCGTGTTTTCAACGACGCCTCTCGAATTCGACGGCGTAATGACTCGCGTTCCATCTGTTTTTGATAGTGGTGGACGGCGGCACGTATCACACCGCTTTTGGTTGTTTTAAGATTTTTCGCGAGTTTTGTGAGCGTCGAATCGAATCGGTCATCGGCTTTAACGGTGATCGTCTTCATAGCGTAAAATAGTAATACAGATTTAAGTATTCGTAACAATAACACTGCGCTGAAATTGTTCAAAATCTAATCTGAAAATTGCGCAAAGCCGACTTCGATCATTCCTATCGCGGAAAATTTTGCTCGATCCGGTCGAAAGCCCGCTCGATGATCTCGTCCTCCACACAGTAGGCCATTCGGACGTGATGCTCGCCGGTTGGCCCGAACGCGCTGCCGGGAGTGACGGTCACCTTGGCATCCTCGAGCAATCGGAGGGAAAACTCGAATGCACTGTCGTGGTCAGCCCGTATTCCGGGAAAAACGTAATATGCCCCTTCCGGTTTGACGTATTCGAATACGTGGGGAACAGCGTCCAACCTCGCGCAGATCAAGCGGCGGCGGCGCGCCAGTATGTCCTCGAATTGCTTCAAGTGCGTCGGCTCGGTGTCCAGTGCCGCAATGCCGGCGACCTGAGAAATTCTCGGCGCGCATATGATTGTGGCGTCATGTACCTTCATCACTTCGCGCTTGAGAAAGCCCGGTACGATCATGTATCCGAGCCGCCAACCGCTCATCGCGTAGGTCTTGGAGAAAGTGAAAAGATAGGCGAGATTGTCGGCCAGCGCGGCAACGCTGGCTAAATTGAAATAGCGATCCCGGTTTTCATAGGTGAAATGGGAATAGGGGTCATCTATCAAGACCAGCAGATTACGCTCCAGGGCGATCGCGCCGATGCGCCGCAACTCGTCTTCGGAGAAGATCTTTCCCGTCGGGTTTGATGGCGACACGACCACCAGGGCCCGCGTGCGATCGGTGATGCGGCTGTGCAGGTCGTCGACGTTCAAGCTCCACCCCATCGACTCATCCATCGGCCAGTGAACCGGCCGGCCGCCGCAAAGGCGGATTTGCTGGAAGTGGGAGGCGAATCCCGGATCGGTCACGATGATTTCATCGCCCGGATCAATCAGGACATGAAAAAGCGCATTCAGACCCTGCATGTTGCCGGCCGTGATCATGACGTTCCGATCGGGATCGACCCGGATCCCCGTCGCGGCGAAATGTTCGTTTACGACAAGCGCGCGAAGTTCGGGCAACCCGTCCGGTAAAGCGTACTTCCCGATGTCCGGATCCGATTCGAGTCGCCGTTCGACGGCCCGTCGAATGTGGCCGGGGGTTCGAAAAGATGGAAGACCCCAGGCCAGGGACGCGGCGCCTTCGATCCTGGCGCTCCGTATCGCCATCTCCTTGATCGCGGAAATCGCGATGTTCGAGATGTTCTTTGATATCCGGATGTCGGTCATGTCTCCGCGGGTGCCGCCTGGTTGCGCTGCGTGGTAATGAGAGGGTACAGCAATTCATCGGGCTGGAGTATTAGGGAAACTCTGATTAATTCAGTATTTGGTCATTGCGAACGAAGTGAAGCAATCCAGAATCGTTGTCATTGAAGATCTTCTGGATTGCCGCGTCCTGCCACGCTTCGCTCGCAGCTTCGGCGCGCTCCTCGCAACGACATGATCAGACAGAGCTTCCTTAGAAATGTTTTTAGCAGGGTGGTATTCGAGATGATCGTTATCTGCGCGTGATGACGACGCATTTACTTTGTCTGCGTCGGGCAATCCAATGTGCTTCAATATCCGGTAATATCTCACCAACCAGACCAGAGCGAATCGAGGGTGCGGGAGCAGATCCTGGCACTGCAATCAAGAAAGGATGAACGCTATGCATGACCTGATCTCGTCGGTGCAGCGCAATTGTGACATCTCCGATGCGCGCCACGCCGGAGATTCCGCGATGTGTATTTACCTCATGCGGATGAGGGAGCACTATAAATGGATCAATGACACGCCGTTGGGAAAACCTTTCGATCATAAATCGCTGGGCGGGTGGATAGAAACGAGAGAAGCGTATCTGGAGTCGCTGGAGAGCTGTCACTATTCGCCACTACGACTGGGTGGTGATGAGTATGACCCATTCGACCAGGTTGGCATCAATCGGCGGATCGGCGATGACAACATGGCTTACTGCGCAGGTTACGGCGCCAGGGGCAAACCGGTCTTTTGTCTGGCGGAACGGATTGGCAGGGAAAGCACGGACGACTACGAAACGTATATCCTTGGCCGCGAGTACGCGCGGGAAATGAGCGCGCCGGTAGCGATGTCCCAACGGAAAACGATAGTTGTCAGACGGGATGCTCTTCTCAGAATGGTCTGGGAGATGTTCGAAGAGTGGAGTTGGCGCAAACCGCGAAATTCGTTCTACAAAGCGATTGCCCATTTTGGCTATCCCGACGACACCTCTAGAGCCGCACGGGCGCTCGCCGAAAACGAGTTGGACAATCTTGTTCTGCATGAAATTGGGGAGATACTGGCCGGGGACATGCTGGGCGACAGGTGGAACGAGATGCTGCTGGCTCTGCTGGGTACCCCGTTGGAATTCCTCACCCGGTCG
The DNA here is from genome assembly GCA_024639325.1 of Gammaproteobacteria bacterium. GTDB lineage: Bacteria > Pseudomonadota > Gammaproteobacteria > Arenicellales > JAANXG01 > JAHEKE01. The sequence continues at coordinate 18,170 of JAHEIO010000052.1, read as the reverse complement.
GTGCGAGACAACCTGGCGGACAGTCTCACCGTGCTGCCGACGCTGATGTTCGAGCGAAATGCGCCGTCAATCCATTTTTACTTCGCGGGCTCGCACCCGGTGCGCGACCAGCTTTTCCCAATGTTGAAGCAGGCCTACAGAAGCTGGGACGATACGCAGACAATCGAGCCACTGAAAGTTGCAGTCAGGCGAGGCCGCTCCCACTGGCTCGAGACGGCACAGGAGCTGATGACCAGTTTCGATGAATATGGCGACGACTGTATGCCCCACATCCAGTCCGTTATCGACCGATGCGCGTTATAAAGTGATGGGCAGCCCGGAGTGCGGACAGAGCCCCGCGTGGAGCGTGGAACCCATCATCGAGTGGTGCATGAGGGAGGGTCGATTCATAAAATCCACCAAGACATTTCTGGAGATGATTGCGCAGCGTCTATCGGATGCAGGTGCGCATGTGTGGCGGCTCCGCGTCAGTTATAAAACGCTCCACCCGCTGGTAACCGCATGGGCCTATACCTGGCAACGCGGCAAGGGGTGCGAGGAATTGCGGGTGGGTCACGAGGTATTGAATTCGGACGTATTCCTCGGCAGCCCGATCCAATGGGTGTACGAAAACGAACGGGAGTATCGGCGAAATCTCCTCACCCTGGATCCGGACACCGACCACCGTTTGCTTTTCGAACTGCGTGATGCGGGAGGCACGGACTACTTCGCCATTCCCCTCGTTTTCAGCGACGGTCAGGTCAACGTGTTCGTATTGACCAGCGACAGCAGCGGCGGATTCACGGAATACGATTGCGACAATTTCAGAAAACTCGCGCACTACATCGCGTCGATTCTCGAGATCGAATCTCGTCGGCGCATTACGCGAACGCTGCTCAACACGTACGTGGGCCCCCGAACCGGCGACCGCATACTCAATGGATTGGTCAAGCGCGGAGATGGCGAAGAAATACGCGCCGCCCTTTGGTTCAGCGACCTTCGCGATTTTACTCAACTGACCGAAGCCCTGCCTCCATCGGAAATGCTGGCAATGCTGAACGAGTACTTCGAATTCATCAGCGCCGCGGTTACGGCGCGCGGCGGGGAAGTGCTGCGATTCATTGGTGACGCCATGCTGATTGTGTTTCCAATCACGGACGGAATCAGTCGGGAATCCGCCTGTAAAGCCGCAGTGGACGCCGCCATTGACGCGCTGGACACCATCGCGACCCTTAACCACACACGCCGCCGCCGTGGGATCCCCGAAATTCGTTTTGGTATCGGGCTGCACGAAGGCAAGGTCGTATACGGCAATGTGGGTGCCATGGATCGGCTGAATTTCACCGTGATGGGTCCCGCGGTCAATCTTGCGGCACGCCTCGAAGGGCTCACCAAGACGCTGGATTCCGGCGTCGCCATGTCCGCCGAGTTCGCCGCCGCGATCGACACCGAGACCGAGTCCCGGGGATTCCATTCAATCAAGGGGATCGACAGAAAGCAGGAGGTTTTCGTGCTCCCCTAACGACCGTGCTGCTCTCAGAACATCAACAATACGGCAATTCCTACCAGGGCCACCACCAGAAATCCCGAAATAACGCGCAGACCCAGTCTGGGACCGCCGGTGAAGTAGGCCAGGGCCCCCTTGACGACCGTGTTCGCCAGTGCCGCTATGGTGATTGTGACGGTGGCCGTGCGGTGAGTGATCGGCTCGACCTCGTTGAGGGTCAACTGCGCAGCGGACAGGGTTATGGCATCGACGTCGGTGAGTCCGGCGAGCAGCCCGGACAGGTACAAACCGCTGTTGCCGAACAGCTTCTGGGCCAGGTCCGCCACTAGCAGTACTACGGCAAAAAAAGCACCGAACTTGAACGCTTCGCTCAACTCGAACGGGTTGGTCAATTTAACATCCTGCGTCTCCATTTCCGTGCCGCTCTGTCGCAGCCAGAAGTAGACGCAGACCGCGATGCCTGCGATGGCCATGGCGCCAATGGGTTTGATCACCTGGCTCAGCAGGCCCGGCGCCACGACCGCGACCTCGACCAGGACACGGAAAAACATGGTCGTCGAGGCGACCAATATGGCGACAACGCAGATGTTCAACAACGCGGGCGTCGTCCGCGCGCGGCCGGCGAAACTCAAGGTGACGGCGGTGGATGAGGCGAGGCCGCCGAGAAAAGCGGTCAATCCGAGTCCTTTGCGAGCCGCCATCAGTTTGCTGGAGACAAATCCGGTGAAGCTGATGGACGCAATGAGCACAACCATCCATCCGACCTTGCGCGGATTGATTATCTCGAGCATCAACTCATCTCCATCATACAGCCCGGTCGGCAGGAGTTCTGCGGGGATACGCAGAAGGTAGGTCTCGGTCGGCAGCAGGGGCAGCGCCACGAAAGCGACCACCAGAAACTTCAGGGTCGAGTTGATGTCCTCCGGGGTCAGTTCTCGTACGCCCCGGTGCAGAAAATTCTTCAGTGCAAGGATCGTTGTGACGGTGATTGCAATGGCAAAGGCCATTCCCGGATGACCCTGCATGGCCAGCACGCCGCACAGGAAAGTCACCAGGCCGGCGAATTCGCTGGTCATGCCAAGGTGGCCGTGCGTTACCCGGCTGAAGTAGTAAATCGCCACCCAGCCGACAACGCCGAAGAACGCCAGCCCGACGACCCATCCGCCCACCGATGCCGCAAGCAGTTGCGACATGGCGCCAACCAGGGCGATCAGCGGATAAGTGCGGATGCCGCCGAATTCCTCGTCGTCACTGCGCTCGCGATCGAGTCCAATGAGCACGCCGCAGGCCAGGGCGACCGCGAGCGCACCATAGGTAGAAAGATTCGCCGCCGCGGTGCTTACATCCATTCGTAATTTTTCATATCTGGCGTAAATCGATGTACTGATCGGGCTGAGGGAGTATAGAGTATTCGCATCTTTGGCGGCAATTGACGAACGAGCCCGGCTTATATGCCAGGTCGTTTGCGGATGTTAACATCGGGTTTGTATGAATCTTGGCGCTTGAAACGATGTTCGAAACAACCATAGCCGGCAGCCTGCCCAAACCCGCCTGGCTTGCGGAACCGGAAAAATTGTGGGCCCCGTGGCGCCTCGAAGGCGAGGAACTCGAGCAGGGCAAGCGTGATGCGGCTCTCATGTGGATGAGTGAGCAGGAGGCGGCGGGTATCGATGTCGTAACCAACGGCGAGCAATTCCGGGAACACTTCGTGCACGGCTTCCTCAAACACGTGGATGGCATCGACTGGAACAAAATGACCGTCATGGGGATACGGGATGATCGATATGATGCCGAAGTTCCCACGGTGACCGGTCCGGTAAAACGAAAGGGCAGGGTGCACAGCGAGGAAGTCGAGTTTACCCGTGCCCATACGACCAGAAAACTGAAATTTACGCTGCCTGGACCGATGACGATATGCGACACCATTGCGGATGATCATTACGGCCGCCGGGATGATATGGCCATGGCTTTCGCCGAAATCCTCAATGAGGAAGCGACTGAACTTGCGGAACTTGGAGTGGATTTGATCCAGTTCGACGAACCCGCGTTCAATGTCTTTCTTGATGATGTGATCGAATGGGGAGTTGAAGCGCTACACCGGGCAATCGAGGGACTGCCTTGTGACACGGCAGTGCATATTTGCTACGGGTACGGTATCGAACAAAATCTGCGTTGGAAAGAGACTCTCGGCAGTGAGTGGCGCCAGTATGAACAAATCTTCCCGGCCCTGAATAACAGCAAAATCGATCAAGTATCCCTGGAGTGCGCAAACTCCAAGGTGCCCATGTCTCTGATCGGTCTGCTCGAGGACAAAGTTGTCATGGTCGGGGCAATCGATGTCGCCAGTTTTGAAGCCGAGACCCCGCAGCAGGTCGCGGCGACCGTTGTCGAAGCTGCAAATTATATTTCCAGGGAGCAGATCCGGCCGTGCACAAACTGCGGTATGGCGCCTCTGCCGAGAGGCCTTGCCTTGCAGAAGCTCAAGGCGCTCGGTGCCGGCGCGAAACTGGCGGCGGGCTAGCCCGCGTCTCTCATCAGGCGGCTAACCCAACTCCTCGCGGAAGAATGCCACGGTGCGCTCCCAGGCCAGGTTTGCCGCGGCTTCGTTGTATCTGGGCGTGGAGTTGTTGTGAAAACCGTGGCGTGTGCCGGGATAGAGATGTCGCTCGAATGACTTCTGGTTTGCATTCAACGCGGTTTCGAAGTCCGGCCACATGGCGTTGATTCTCGGATCGTCCTCGGCCGACTGGATCATCAGCGCTGCCTGAATCCTGGCCACGTCCTCGCTGTTTGGCGCGGCGCCGTAGAAGGGTACGGCCGCGGAGAGATCGGCGCCCATTTCCACCGCAAGGTAGTTGGTCGTGCCTCCGCCCCAGCAGAATCCGACCGAGCCGAGTTTTCCGCTGGACAGTTCATGGGATTTCAGGAAACGCGCGCTGTTCAGCATATCCTGTTTCAGCATGCCCTGGTCCAGGCTTCTTTGCAACGCGCGGCCGTCATCGTCATTGCCGGGATATCCGCCAACCGGGAACAGACCGTCCGGCGCCAGAGCCAGGAACCCTTCCGCGGCAAAACGGCGCGCAACGTCTTCGATGTAGGGATTCAAACCCCGATTCTCGTGTATGACGATGACCGAAGGGAACGGGCCTTCGGAGGTTGGCTGCACCAGATAGCCGCGCATCTTGCCGCTGGTGCCGCCCGGAGATTCGTATTCGACGTAATTGGCTTTGATGCGCTCATCCGTAAAGGAAATCATCTGAGCCTCGGCGTAGCGCGGTAAAAGGGCCTGCGCCATAGCGAGCCCGGACACGCCGGCGACGGTAATGGCGCTTGCCCGGCTCAGGAATTCGCGCCTGCTCATATGGCCGTGGCAATATTCGTCGTACAAGTCGTATACCTGCTGGTCTATGTCGATTTGCGCCATCGTTGTTCCTCCGCGGAGATTATGGTCGTGATTTGATTCCAAGCAATGCATCGCACTGATTATGCATCGAAGTGGTGATATGGTCGATAAAAGTGCGGATCCTGGCAGCCCGTATCAGGTCCGCGTGCGTCAAAATCCATAAACCGACATTGAGCTCAGGAATGGGCGATCCCAGACGCTTTAGTTTTCGGGAATCATCCCCGACATGGCATGGCATCAGTGCCAACCCCAATCCTTGTTCCGCAGCCATTTTGAGTGCAATAAAAGAATCCGCGCGAAGACAAAATTTTTCTTCCGGGATTTCAGAGCGGAGCCACCTTCCCGGCTGCGATGTCGACAGCGGCTCGTCCACCCCGAGCCAGTCATGTTCTGCAAGCGGTTTGCCGGCGTTCTTCTTGATGAAACCCGAAGTCGCGTAAATAGCGAATGCCAATTCCGCAATTTTCTTCCCCCAAAGATTTTCAGGCGGGTTGACGGTGGGACGAACTGCAACATCGGCCTCTCTGCGGGTCAGGTTCAATCTGTTATTGGTTACCGCCAACTCAACGCGCAGCAGGGGGTGCAAACGATGAAAGGTATCCAGATGAGGAATGACAACCGGCAAAATCGAATCCGTGGTGGTAACGCGCAGCTCCCCTTCGAGCTGCAGTTTATGGCCGGCAATCTTCCGCTCGAGATCTAGGATCGACCTCTCGATCCCACGGGCATTGGATAACAGTTGCTCCGCCTCTGGAGTAATCATGTAGCCGGAGTGGCTGCGTTCGAACAACCGGTAGTCCAATCGCTCTTCGAAAGCATTGATGCGGCGCAACACCGTGGTCCTGTTTACTTTCAGAATCCGAGCGGAAGCGGAGAGGGAACCGGTTCGGGCAACAACCAGTACATAGTGTAAATCGTCCCAGTTTATTTGCTGCATAATTGCACCACAAAAATGCAAATTTTCACAATTTGATGAAATTTTACCACATGCTAATCTCCGCCGATCCATATCACTACAGGGGATATTCATGCGCAACATCTTGAGATTTTCAGCGGCTATTGCCGGACTCTCGTTTCTGGTTACGGCGGCGGCCGGCGACGACCCACTCGAAGACGCCATCAAGGCGCGTCAGGGATACATGCAGGTCGTGAAATTCAACGCCGCGCCTTTGTTTGGGATGGCGAAAGGTAAAATCGAATACGACGCGGAAGCCGCGAAGACCTATGCCAACAACCTGCAGGCGGCGGCGATGATGAAGAACGGCGCCATGTGGCCCGAAGGCACCGACAACGTATCCTACGCGGGTAAAACCAGGACCTTGCCCGAGGCATGGACGACCTACCCCAAGGTTGCCGAAGCCAACCAGGTCTGGATCGATGCGACGGGCGAACTGGCCCGGGTTGCAGGTGATGGCCTCGATGCGCTGAGATCCAAAATCGGCGCCGTCGGGGAGGGTTGTAAGGGTTGCCACGACGATTTTCGGGCGGAAGATTTTTAGCACCGTCCGTGAGCATCTGTTGAGAAATGATGCGGGCTGACCAGACCGGCGATTATCGCCGGGAAAAGATATGGGATCCCGTTATCCGGCTATGGCACTGGCTGCTGGTGGTCAGCGTCAGCACCGGATGGTTGTTGGGCCAGTTCCGGGATTTTGCAACCGTTGAGTGGCATATTTACCTCGGCTATTGCACGGGCATCCTGGTGCTCATCCGGTTAATGTGGGGTATTTTTGGCCCCGTCCCGGTGAGGCTACGTACCCTGCTGCCGTCACCTTCACAGATCATGGAGTACACGCGCCACTTCGGTAACCGCAAACCTTCGGGATCGCCCGGCCACAATCCTTTTGGCGGGCTGTCGGTTGTAATAATGCTTGTGCTCCTGGCCGTGCAGGTTTGCACCGGCCTGTTCTCCGAGGACGATGCGTTGTTCGCGTCAGGGCCCTTAGCCGGCTGGATCTCTACCGGCGGCGTGTTGAGAGCGACCGCGATTCACCACGTCGTGGCGACGCTGCTGCTGGTTTTCGTGGGAATGCACGTCGCCGCCGTGTTGTACTACCTGCTGTGGAAACGTGAAAACCTCATCGTGCCGATGATTACCGGCTGGAAATGGATCCGGGTAATACAACGGGATCCTTGAAGCTTGCCTCGACTACGAACCGCGATCGATTGAGGCGGCGTCGCTTTGTTCCCTGTCGCAGGCGGGCTCATGTTGGAACCACCCCTGCGTGCTCAAACAGAACCTGACCAGCATCAGCATGAGGGGAACTTCGATCAACACGCCAACGACCGTGGCAAGCGCGGCTCCGGACGACAATCCGTACAGCATGGCGGACGTCGCAATGGCAACTTCGAAATGATTCGATGCGCCGATCATGGCCGTGGGGGCCGCGTTTTCGTAGGTCAACCCAAACAGCTTCGATAATCCATAGCCCAGGCCGAAAACCAATACGGTCTGTACGAACAATGGGATAGCGATCCACAGTATCGTCAGCGGGTTTTGTACGATTGTCTCTCCCTTGAACGAGAACAGCAGAACCAGCGTAATCAACAACGCGGTGATGGTCACCGGCGTCAGAAAACGCAGGAACGTCTCTTTGAACCATTGCTCTCCCCGGGCGGCAATGATCCACTTCCGTGAGGAGTAGCCAGCCAACAGCGGCAGCGCGACGTACACGCCGATTGAAAGCATTAACGCTTGCCATGGCACCGGCAATCTGCCGACGCCCAGGAGGAAACCGCCCAGGAAGCCAAACAAGAGCAACATCGTCAGTGAGTTGATGGCAACCATGACCAGGGTATGTCCGTCGTTTCCCTTGGAGAGATATCCCCAGACGAGCACCATTGCCGTACAAGGAGCGATGCCAAGCAGGATACAGCCCGCCAGATAGCTCCGCCACAGCGGCACTTCGAGCATTTTCACGCCATCGACCAGAACGACCTGGCCCGCGCCGTAGCGTTCGCCAACCGCCAGATCCGTGCCGAACGGGGCCTTGACGAGATCGACGGCATCAGGGCCGATGAAGACAAGGAAGAGCGTCCCCAGAAAGAAACTCGCGATGGCGTACATCGTGAACGGTTTGACGGCCCAGTTGATGAAAAGCGTCAACGCAACCGGACGCACGGCTTTTCCGGCTTTTACAACTTCGTGAAAATCGATCTTCACCATGATGGGATACATCATGAAGAACAGACAGAGTGCAATCGGGATGGAAACCACCGGAGCATCGTTCACATAGATGGCTATACCGTCTAGGGTCCGGGCGACATCCGGAGCAAACTTGCCGAGCGCGATTCCGGCCACGATACACAGGACGACCCACACCGTCAGGTATCGTTCGAAGAAGCCAATGCCCCCGCGCTTCGTGCCTGTCGAACCGTCACTGTCGGTCATGCTCGCCACTTTGCCGCTGCGCCTACTTACCGCAGCTGAATTGCTCGACGCCGCAGAAATTGTCCTGCTGCACCGGTGGACAGGCTACCGTGCCATAGGAGCAAAACACGCAACAATCGCCGGCGAGAGGCCGAAGCAGCGTCTTGCACCCCGCACACTCGTAGTAAAACAAGCAGGCGTCAGTGGGCATGGTCTCTGTTTGTTGGAATCCGCATCGCGGACAAGTCAACCTCGACGTGGTTTGGATCTCGGTAGAATGCATTTGGAAAGTTTCTTTGTGACCTTTCTAACAGGTACTGCCGAGTGTATGGAAACAGGAGTCCCGCTGTCACCCGTAACGTGGTCCACAATGACCCCATTTTTTCGATCCGGCTCGATAGGGACGCGGCACAGGAAGCACCGTGCTCATCGAGGACTGCCAACTATGCGGGTTACTTAGAGTTAAATATTTTATATAAATTAGCGACTTACATAAGCAATAGCACCTGGTTTCTGATCCGAATCCCACGTTCGGCGGGGCCTGACCCAGCCAGCGACGGGATAGGCGTTTTCAAAACACACTGTTTTTTGGACAAATCCATAGACTTCAATGTATGCGGTGCTTAAGGAAGCTCCGATTAATCGTGTCGTTGCGAGGAGCGGGGCGACGCGGCAATCCAGAAGTTCTTGTAGGACAACGGTTCTGGATTGCTTCACTTCGTTCGCAATGACGCTGAATGTGCAATGACGAAATACTGAATTCGCAGTGACGAAATACACAATTCGCAGTGACGAAATACTGACGCAATGACGAAATACTGAATTGATATGAATTCTGTTAAAAAGCGATCATAACCGCCTGGTGAGAAGCGCGGACTAGAAACCGGGTTCGTCCTGCAAGGAAATTTTCTCCATCTAAAATTTGTACAGCTCCGCAGGGTTGTCGGCCAGGATGCGGTTTCGCGTCGCATCATCGTCAACCCAGTCGAGCAGCAGGTCAAGCAGGTCGGCATCGTCGTGTCGAATTTGCTGATTCGGGTGTGGCCAGTTGCTGGCCCACACCATCCGTTCCGGAGCCGCTTTTACGAGCGCCCGCGCCTCGATTGCCACATCGGTGTATTTCGGAGGGCCGTCGATAGACGATTCGTAAGGTGCTGACAATTTGACCCAGCAACGACCACCGTCGATCAGACGGAGCAGGCTTCGAAAGGCGGCGTGTTCGACAGGCACCGGGTCCATGAAACGGCCCGCGTGGTCGACTACCAGTGGACAGGGAAGGTTACTCAGCACGGACTCCCTTTCCTGCAGGTCTCGGCCGTTCATCTGCAATTGAACATGCCACCCGTAGACGTCCACGCGGGCCGCCATATCCTCCATGATGTCCCAGGGAAGTACGCCGCCCGGCAACATATGGAAGCGAATTCCACAAACACCGCGTCCGGTCAGGTTTTGCAGTTCGGCTTCGCTGGTTTCCCCATTGGCGACCATCACGCCTCTGGCCTTGTTACCGAATGCCGCCATCGCCTGCAGTTGACAGGAATTATCGAGACCATACGTGGTCGGCTGAACGACGACCACACGTTCGAGACCCAGACGTTCTTGTACCCGACGATAGTCATCGACCAGGGCGTCGGGTGGTGTGAAGTGAGCGGTGGGCGCCGTGGGATAGCGGGCATCGTAGAAATGCGTGTGGGTGTCACAGGCGCCGGCAGGCGCCTTCAGGCGCGGATTCGACCCGGACGGAATATTTTCGCTCATGGATTCAATCCTATCCGCTCGTGAATTATCGGAATAGAGCCGGTACTGGTTGCTGACGAACGCGTTTCGAACCTGCTCCCGTCCAGTGTCAGATTGTTGCGTGACTGGTATAATAGCGGCAAAGTGGCCATATACGCGTTGGATTTCGCTCGCGACGCCCCGGATCCGGCGATATGTGAATGCTACCTACGTCGCGCCATAGCGGCACCGCAGGGGCGATTCGAAGGTTTTTTCCTTGTAAATTGACCGAACCACCTATTGACAAAAATAGCGGTATTTTGCCAATTTATCGGCGCGACACCGACAGCTTACCCTAAGAATACCGGGATTTTTCAAATTGATGAGCGGCCTTCTAAACCCGTCAAAAGAACATGATTCGTGTGGTATCGGCTTCGTTGTCGATATCAAGAATCGTAAGTCACACGACATCATCCACCAGGGGCTGGATATTCTGGTCAATCTGGCCCACCGGGGTGCCGTTGGCGCCGATCCCCTGGCCGGCGATGGGGCTGGGATTCTGTTGCAAATACCCGATCGGCTGCTGCGGGAGGAGTGCGCGAACCTCGGATTCGAACTGCCGCCCGCGGGTAAGTACGCGGTAGGGATGGTCTTCATGCCGAGAGACGAGGCATCTCACACGGCCTGTCAGGGCGCCCTGGAGGACTACGCGGTCGCCGAAGGCCAGAGGCTGCTCGGATGGCGCGATGTGCCGGTGGACAGCTCATGCCTGGGATACAGCGTCAAACCGGACGAGCCCGTGATTCGACAGATATTCATCGGTCGGGCGGAGTCTTGTCCCGATATCGACGCGTTCGAGCGCAAGCTATACGTCATTCGCAAGCGGACGCACCGCACCATACGCGCCATGGACATCGAGGGCCACGACAAGTTCTACATCGCCTCGCTGTCCGCCCGAACCGTGCTGTACAAGGGGATGGTGCTGGGAAACAATTTGTCCCGATACTATCTGGACCTGGGCGACGCCAGGATGGTTTCCGCTCTGGCGCTGGTGCACCAGCGATTCTCGACTAACACCTTTCCGTCATGGCAGCTTGCCCAGCCATTCAGATACATCTGCCACAACGGCGAGATCAATACGCTGCAGGGTAACATCAACTGGATGCGGGCGCGCCGGGCGAGCATGAAATCGGATCTGTTGGGCACGGACCTGGCCAAACTGTGGCCGCTGCTGGGTGATATCGTTTCCGACTCGGCGACCTTCGACAATGCGCTCGAATTCCTGGTCGCCGGCGGCTACTCGCTTGCCCACGCAATGATGATTTTGATACCGGAGGCGTGGTTGAACAACCCGCTGATGGATGAGGAAAGGCGGGCATTTTACGAGTATCACGCCGCGCTGATGGAGCCCTGGGACGGCCCGGCCGCCATCGCCTTCACCGACGGCCGGCAGATCGGCGCCACGCTGGATCGTAACGGGTTGAGACCGGCACGCTATATCATTACCGACGACGATCGGGTGGTCATGTCGTCGGAGACCGGGGTATCCGATATTCCGGAGGAAAAAATCCTCAAGAAGTGGCGACTTCAGCCCGGCAAGATGCTGCTGATCGACCTGGAGCAGGGCAGGATCATCGACGACGCCGAACTGAAAGTAGAGCTGGCGGGCGCGAAACCGTATCAGAAATGGCTCGATGAAACACAGATCGACGTCGAGCGCCTGCCGGACGAAGTCTACGCCATGCCGCCTGACCCGCAAACGCTGCTCAACCGGCAGCGGGCATTTGGCTACACGCAGGAGGATATCAAGTTCTTCCTGAGGCCGATGGCGGTCAGCGGTATGGATCCGGTCGGCGCCATGGGCCGGGATACGCCGCCGGCCGCGCTTTCCGAACAGCCCAAAATGCTGTACGACTATTTCAAGCAGAAATTTGCGCAGGTCACCAACCCGCCCATCGATCCCATCCGTGAAGAATTGGTCATGTCCCTGGTTTCCTATATTGGACCCAGACCCAACCTGCTCGATTTGAATACCGGCGGCAGCCACATGCGCCTCGAGGTGCGGCAACCCATTCTGACCGACATGGATCTGGAGAGGATCCGGCGGGTCGAGGACAATTCCGGTGACGCGTTTCGCACCCGCAGGGTGTCCATCTGCTACCCGGCGGAGGAGGGGGAACGCGGCATGGAGGCGGCTTTGTCGCGGGTGTGCGATGAGGCGGAGCAGGCCGTCCGGGGCCTGTACAATATCGTTATTCTTACCGACCGCGGCATGGATGCCGACCGCATCGCCATACCGGCACTGCTCGCAACCTCGGCGGTCCACCACCATTTGCTGCGCACCGGATTGCGCACGGAAATGGGGCTGGTGATCGAAACCGGAGAAGCGCGCAAGGTTCACGATTTCTGCTGTCTTGCCGGATACGGCGCCGAAGCCATCAATCCGTACCTCGCTTTCGACACCTTGTCGAAAATGCTGGGAGAGCCCGGCAACGACCTGGGTTCCGATATCACCGAGGCCGAGCTGCACAAACGATACATCAAGGCGATCAACAAGGGCATTCTGAAGGTGATGTCGAAGATGGGCATTTCGACCTATCAATCCTACTGCGGGGCGCAGATTTTCGACGCCATCGGCCTTTCCAGCCGATTCGTGGAGCGATACTTCACCGGCACCGACAGCGTCATCGAAGGTATCGATCTGTCGCACGTGGCCGAAGAAACGGTGAGGCGTCACCGCTCGGCATACGACAAACCCGAGGGGTCCGGTCGCACGCTGGAAGACGGCGGTGAGATCGCCTTCAGGCGGCGCGGAGAGGTGCATCAATGGACGCCGGATACCATGTCCGCGCTGCACCGCGCGGTCCGAACCGGGGACTTCGCTAAATTCAAGCTGTTCAGCGCCCAGATCGACGATCAGACCCGGCACCTCAAGAATCTGCGTGGCCTGTTCGAGTTGGAGTACGCCGACGAGCCGCTTTCGCTCGAAGAGGTGGAGCCCGCGGAAAACATCGTAAAACGATTTGCCACCGGTGCGATGTCTTTCGGCTCGATATCATGGGAAGCGCACACAACGCTGGCGATCGCAATGAACCGGCTGGGTGGAAAATCCAACACCGGCGAGGGAGGGGAAGTAGCGGACCGGTTCACGCCGACCGCCGATGGCGATTCCATGCGATCCGCTATCAAGCAGGTGGCATCCGGCCGCTTCGGCGTTACCGCCGAGTACCTGGTCAATGCCGACGACATCCAGATCAAGATGGCCCAGGGCGCAAAGCCCGGCGAGGGCGGCCAGCTGCCCGGCCACAAGGTCAATGAGTGGATTGCGCAGGTACGGCATTCAACGCCCGGCGTCGGGCTGATTTCACCGCCGCCCCACCACGATATCTACTCGATCGAGGACCTGGCGCAGTTGATTCATGACCTGAAGAACGTAAACCCCGCGGCCCGGATCAGCGTAAAACTGGTTTCGGAGGTTGGTGTCGGCACGGTTGCCGCCGGGGTGTCCAAGGCGCATGCCGACCACGTGACCATCTCCGGCGACGACGGCGGCACCGGTGCCAGTCCCCTCACTTCCATTTACCACGCCGGTTCGCCGTGGGAACTCGGCCTGGCGGAAACGCACCAGACCCTGGTCAACAATAATCTACGGGGCCGGATCGCGGTTCAGGTCGATGGAGGATTCCGCACCGGACGGGACGTGGTGATTGGTGCATTGCTGGGCGCGGACGAATTCGGATTTGCCACGGCGGCGCTGATGGCCGTGGGTTGCCTGATGATGCGCAAGTGCCACTTGAACACCTGCCCGGTCGGGATCGCGACGCAGGATCCGGAACTGCGAAAACGTTTTACCGGTGAGCCGGAGCATGTCGAGAACTACATGCGCTTCGTGGCGGAGGAAGTTCGCGAGATCATGGCCAGATTGGGTTTTCGTACCATGCAGGAAATGATCGGGCAATCGGTGCGGCTCAACATGCGAAAAGCAATCGATCATCACAAGGCCCATGGTCTGGATTTCTCGCGGGTCCTGCACCAGCCGAAAGTGCCCGGGGACGTCGCGATATACAACTGTCAGAGTCAGGACCACGGACTGGAAGGCGCGCTCGACCGTGAACTCATCCGCAAGGCCGGGGCATCGATCGATTCGGGGATGCCGGTGGTAATAGACGGCGTGAAAGTGCGCAACGTCAACAGAACCTTCGGGGCGATGCTTTCCGGCGAGGTCGCACGCCGACACGGGCACAAGGGTTTGTCTGACGACACGATCCGGATTCTGGCCAAGGGCACAGGCGGTCAGAGTTTCGGCGCGTTCCTGGCGCGAGGAATCACTGTAGACCTGACCGGCGACGCAAACGATTATGCCGGCAAGGGTTTGTCCGGTGGACGTTTGATTATCCGCCCCGCCGAGGAATTGCGCGTTGCGGCCGAGGAGAACATCGTCGTCGGCAACACGGTGCTCTACGGCGCCATCTGCGGCGAGTGCTATTTTCGCGGGGTTGCCGGGGAGCGCTTTGCGGTGCGGAATTCCGGCGCCACGGCGGTGGTCGAGGGGGTCGGTGACCACGGCTGTGAATACATGACCGGCGGTGTCGTCGTCGTGCTCGGCAATACGGGCAGGAATTTCGCCGCCGGAATGAGCGGGGGGGTGGCCTATGTGCTGGATGAAACCGGAGATTTCGTGATCCGCACCAATATGGCGATGGTGGAACTGGAACCCGTTGCGGACGAGGCCATCGCGCTGGAGGCTATGGACCACCAGGGCCTGGACCTGGAAACCCACGGACTGGTGGAACTCATGCAGGACATGACCCGGCACGACTCGCTGCGCCTCAGAACCCTGATCGAACGGCACAAGTCGTTTACGGGAAGCGTCAAGGCGCAGCGGATCCTCGATAACTGGGAAGCGTACCTACCCCGGTTCGTTAAAGTCATGCCCGTCGAGTATCGCGCCGCACTTGAACGGATGCAGGCGGCGGCCGAGGTCGAGGCCCCGGTCGCCCTTAGTCTGAATGTCGGTACCTGATCATGGGTAAACCCACGGGATTTCTCGAGATCCGGCGAAACGAGAGGTCATACGAATCGGCCGCCAGCAGAATCAATCACTTCAACGAATTCCTCGTTCCCCTGCCGGATTCTGAATTGCAGCGACAGGGTGCGCGCTGCATGGATTGCGGCATACCGTTCTGTCATAGCGGCTGCCCTTTGAATAACCTGATCCCGGACTGGAACGATCTCACCTACCAGGGCGACTGGGACGATGCCCTGGAGTTGCTGCACGCCACCAATAATTTTCCGGAGTTTACCGGACGGGTCTGCCCCGCGCCGTGCGAAGAGGCATGTACCCTCAACCTGACCGACGCGCCGGTGACGATCAAGACCATCGAATGTGCTCTTGTGGACAAGGGCTGGGAGGATGGCCGCATCGGACCGGTGATACCCAAGCACCGCAGCGGCAAAAGGATCGCCGTCGTCGGCTCGGGGCCGGCCGGCCTGGCCTGCGCCCAGCAGCTTGCCCGCGCCGGGCACACGGTTATCGTTCTCGAGAAAAACGCCCGCATCGGCGGTCTGCTCCGCTATGGTATTCCGGATTTCAAATTGAACAAGCAGTTGATCAACAGGCGAATCGCCCAGATGCAGGCGGAAGGCGTGAGGTTTCACAGCAATCGTCATGTCGGAGTCGACTTGTCCGCCGCGTCTTTGGTGCAGAACTACGAGGCCGTGGTGCTCGCCGGAGGCTCGGAGAGGCCGCGGGAACTGCCGGTACCGGGACGGGAACTCGAGGGGGTGTTGTTTGCCATGGATTTTCTGGTTCGGCAAAACAAGCGCATCGGCAACGAATCGATCGAAGATGACCCTCGGTTCCACGCCAAAGGCAAGGACGTTGTCGTAATCGGCGGCGGCGACACCGGCTCCGACTGTGTGGGGACATCGGTGCGCCATGGTGCGAAATCCATCACCCAGATCGAGCTGCTGGCCAAGCCGCCGGTAAAAGAGGACAAGTCCCTGACCTGGCCGGACTGGCCGATGAAGCTGCGCACTTCGACGTCCCATGCGGAAGGGTGCGAACGCGACTGGTCGGTGAGCGCAAAGGAGTTCATTGGCGAAAACGGTCGCGTCACGGGCATCAAGTTGGTGCGCCTGGACTGGAATCAGGACGGTGACGGTGAGCGGCGCATGCAAGAAATACCGGGCAGCGAGTTCACCCTGAAAGCGGATCTCGTCCTGCTGGCCATGGGCTTCGTCAATCCGATCTACGAGGGGATGCTGGAGGAACTCGGCGTCGAACTCGATGCAAGACGAAACGTCATGGCCAATACGGAGGATTACCGAACGTCCATAAGCAACGTGTTTGCGGCCGGCGATATGCGCCGCGGCCAGTCGCTGGTGGTATGGGCCATTCAGGAGGGCCGGGAGTGCGCCCGCGCGGTGGACGAATTCCTCGGAAAAAGTGCCGTGCAGTAGAACGCCACCAGGTAAAAAGTATCCTACGGCAACCCGTTCAACCGGTCGGCAAATGAGCATAAACATCGGTATTCGTCGAGCAAAAGACTGTGGTTAAACAACGGGAATATCGGCACCCGCTCTGGGAGGAGCACACGGGGGGCGATCCGGTTATCGTCACAGCCATCCATTCCGGCCATAGTCTGCGCGACGAACTTCGGGACATCATGGCGCTGGACGAGGGCAGCCGTCTGCGGGAAGAAGATCCATTTACCGATGCCTGGGTCTCGATATCCGACAACTACGTGCTTCCGGAACGTTCCCGCTTCGAATTCGACCTCAATCGTGCCCGCGATGAGGCCGTGTACGTCCGACCGCAGGACGCTTGGGATCTGAAGTTGTGGAAAACTGCGCCGACCGCGGAAATGGTTTTGCGGTCATTGGGGGAATACGACTCGGTGTACGCGGAGCTGAGAAAGGTGTTCGACAAGATGCGGGATCGACACGGCCATTTCGTGGTGTTCGATTTGCATGCCTACAATTACCGCCGTGGAGGTCCCGACGCGCCGCCGCAGTCACCGGTGGAGAACCCCGAGGTCAATATCGGTACCGGCACCCTGGACCGTGGGTACTGGGGGGCGCTGGTCGATCGCTTCATTCGGGACCTGACTCATTTCGACTTCCTCGGCCGACATCTCGACGTACGTGAAAACGTGAAGTTCGTCGGCAGGCAATTCGCAAAATGGACCCACGAAAACTACCCGAAAAGCGCTTGCCTGCTGGCCATCGAATTCAAGAAGTTCTACATGGACGAATGGAGTGGCCTGGGCGACCCCGTCCAGATTCAGGCCATTCGACAGGCGCTGGCCAGTACCCTCCCCGGAATCAAGGAGTCCCTGGCGGCGCTGTGACGGTTACGAACCATGACAGCAAACCGGACACCGCATGGATCGAAAAGATTCGGCGGCGACTTCTTGGTGATGAGAGGGTGCAGGAACGTTTTGGTGTTTGCGGCGAG
This sequence comes from Gammaproteobacteria bacterium, assembly GCA_024639325.1. GTDB lineage: Bacteria > Pseudomonadota > Gammaproteobacteria > Arenicellales > JAANXG01 > JAHEKE01. The sequence continues at coordinate 736 of JAHEIO010000052.1, read as the reverse complement.
CTCAATATCGATCGCAGCTTGCCGTTCCTGTGCGTATATCGCCAACCCGGCGATCGGCTGGATGCAGGTACCCGTTCCCTGTTGCACGGCCAGGCGGCCTTTCTGCTGGGTACCGGCGAACTAACGTCGCAGCGCGATTTTTGCCAGCTGGTGGGCGCCGTCGCGGAAACGCAAAGTGCCGCGTTCGGCAGCTTCCTGTTGGTTGAGTTATGGTCCGGCGAGGTTGGCGGAGAGCCCGCCGAACGCGCCCCCGAGCCTTGGTTCCACGTGCATGCCCCGCAGGATATTTCCAATGAGTTTATCGCCTGCGTGGAAAACGCGCTGCAGGAAGTATCGCTCAGGGGAAAATCGGCGAAGGTCACTACGGAATTCAACGGTGAATGCTCGCCACCCGGTCTCCCGCCGCTGATGACGCCGGACCGGATCCGCGATCTGAACTGCGTGGTGATGGGGCTGGAGGTCAGCCCCGTCTATCGTGATTCCGAAACCGGCGTCCCTCTGCCGTTTGCTCTGAAGGCGCTGAGTCGCGGCCTGGCCCACGCGTTGAAAATGATCTTCTATCGATTCAGTGACAAACACACGCGTTACTACCCGGACCATTACCACGAACTCGGCCCGCGCGCGATAACCGATGCGGTACTGGAGATCGACCGGCAGCTCGCGGAAATCAGCGAAAACTTCGATCTCCTGCTTCACGTTACGCCGGTCAATGCGAATCATGCCTGGCAAGAGTTTA
>JAHEIO010000051.1 GCA_024639325.1 Gammaproteobacteria bacterium | reverse complement strand
CCTGCACGCGCACATTCTCTCACATTTTCCCACAACATCGCCCGCGGCAGCCGGGCTGCCCCGGCGGAAGATTCAGTCGAGAAGATCCGCTTCGAGCGGAAATGCGGTAAGCATCTCGTAGCCGTCTTCGGTGACCAGGACCTGCGGCTCGAGTTTGACGGCGTCATCCTTCCATTTCTGTTTTCCAAATCGGCACCTCGAACTGCTGCCGGAGGAATAACGAGGGCCTGCATATTGCAGGCTAGCCATCAGTATTTCTGTTAAGTTAGATTATAACGAAATTTGTTGATTCATACGGGTTAGACGGGACGGTTTCGTCGGCGGTGTGCTGTCACCCCGCTGGCATCCGGTTCAACGGCACTTCGCCCGGCTGGTGGTTCGGGCCATGGAAAAGTAGATCCGTTGTTGACGGAACCAATGTCCGGGGACCGGTTCGGACCTTGAATGAGGCCTACTCGACGGTCGCAGCCTGTCGATAATCCGCGGAATACTGACTGAGGTCAAGAACCTCCCCCGCGCAAGGTGATAAAAATTGCCGCTGCTCGGATACACCCGCATATTCGGCCAAGGCGGCCGAAGTAGTTTTGAGACCAAGTAATATCGAGGAGACGAATGTTTCAAATCCGCATACACGGCCGAGGAGGGCAGGGTGTGGTATCCGCGGCCGAAATGCTATCCATCGCCGCCTTTCTGGAGGGCAAGAACGCCCAGGCGTTTCCAAGTTTCGGCTCGGAGCGAATGGGCGCACCCGTGGTTTCGTTCTGCCGCATAGACGACAAGGAAATACGAATTCGCGAGCCGATCCAGAATCCCGACGCCGTAATCATCCAGGACCCGACGCTTCTGCATTCGGTCGACGTGTTCGGCGGCCTGGCAGGTGACGGCTACATTCTGATCAACTCGATGCGCAGTTTCGACGAGCTGGGCATCGAGCAATTCGTCAGTTCGTTTCCCGAGGGTCACGTCAAGGACGTCGGCGCGACGGAGCTCGCCGTAAAGCACGTGAAAAGACCGCTTCCCAATGCGGCGCTTCTGGGTGGGTTCGCCGCTGTATCCGGGCAGTTGAGCATGGCCTCCGTGGAAAGCGCAATCATGAGTAAATTCCCGGGTGCCGTCGGGAAGGCGAACGTCGCCGCGGCCCGGGAGGCGTTCGAGATGGCGTCGGCAAGCGAACAATGAACACGAGGACAAGACATGCGTAAGCAAATGGAAGGCTCTCAGGCCGTGGCCGAGGCCGTGGCACTGTGCCGCCCCGAGGTGGTCTGCGCCTACCCGATCACGCCGCAGACCCATATTGTCGAAGGAGTTGGCGCTCTGGTGAAGAGCGGCAAACTGAAGCAATGTGAATTCATCAACGTGGAATCCGAATTCGCCGCGTTGTCGGTGGCCATCGGTTCCTCTGCAGCCGGCGCCCGCAGTTATACCGCCACGGCGAGCCAGGGCCTTTTGTTCATGGCAGAGGCCGTATACAACGCGGCGGGACTTGGGCTGCCCATCGTCATGACCATCGGAAACCGCGCCATCGGCGCCCCAATCAACATCTGGAACGACCACTCCGACAGCATGTCGATGAGGGATTCGGGTTGGATCCAGTTGTTCGCCGAAACCAACCAGGAAGCGGTCGATCTGCACATCCAGGCCTTCCGCCTGGCGGAACGACTGAGCTGCCCGGTCATGGTTTGTATGGACGGATTCATTCTTACCCACGCCTATGAGCCGATCGATGTTCCCGATCAGGTCCAGGTCGATGAATTTCTGCCGGCCTTCGAACCCGTACAGGTGCTGGACCCAGCGGACCCGTATTCCATCGGCGCGATGGTTGGCCCCGAGGCGTTTACCGAGGTCCGGTATCTGGCGCACCAGAAACAGATGGACGCCCTGTTGATGATTCCCGAAATTTCAGCGGAGTTCGAGGAAATATTCGGCCGAACCGCGGGCGCACTGCTGCAGACCTACCGGACTCAGGATGCGGAGACGATCATAGTCGCGCTCGGGTCCGTAAGCGGTTCCATCAAGGAGGTCGTCGACACGATGCGCCACGACGGCGTCGCCATAGGCGCCATCAACATCACGTCGTTCCGGCCTTTTCCGCTGGAAGCACTGCGTCAGGCCTTGTCGGAGGCCCAACGCGTGGTCTGCATCGAAAAGAGCCTGTCACCGGGCCTCGGCGGCGTACTGGCCTCCAACGTTCGCATGTCCCTGCGAGGTATGGGGCTGCCGGTTTACACGGTTATCGCCGGCCTAGGCGGGCGGTCCATCACGCGTGCATCCCTGACGAAGATTTTCCGGAAAGCCATCGGTGACCAGCTGGACGACGTGACGTTCCTGGACCTCAACTGGCATGCAATCGAACAGCAGTTGACGCGTGCCCGTGACACGCGGCATTCCGGTCCCATAGCCGAGAATATACTGCGCACGCTGAATCCCGGCGGCATTCTGGAAGCATCGCATAGGAGAATACCGTGACCGACGCACAAAGCTCGCAAAGACTGAAGTTTTATCAGACCGGCACCCACACCGTGGGCAATCGCCTGCTGGACGAAACCAGGCGCACCGTCCAGGCGAGCATCAACCGCTCGAACGCCATCACCTCAGGGCATCGCGCGTGCCAGGGGTGCGGTGAAGCCTTGGGGGCGCGCTACGTGCTGGATTCCGCGATGCGCGCCAACGATGGCCAGGTAGTGGCCGTCAACGCCACCGGGTGTCTGGAGGTTTTTACCACGCCTTACCCGGAAACGTCCTGGCAGATTCCCTGGTTGCACTCGCTGTTCGGCAACACACCCGCGGTCGCCACCGGGGTGGCGGCGGCGTACCGCGTCAAGGGCAAGGATCGGGTCAAGGTGATAGCCCAGGGTGGCGACGGCGGCACCACCGACATCGGTTTCGGATGCCTGTCGGGCATGTTCGAACGCAATGACGATGTGCTCTACGTCTGTTACGACAACGAGGCCTACATGAACACCGGCGTGCAGCGTTCCAGCGCCACGCCTCCCGCAGCGCGGACGGCGACAACGCCCGCGGTCGGCGATGCGCCCGGCAACGTTTTCGGCACCGGCAAGTTCGTACCGCTGATCGCAATGGCGCACAACATCCCCTACGTGGCCACGGCGAGCGTCGCCGATCTGCACGACCTGGAGGCCAAGGTTACCAAGGCCATGAATATCGAAGGGGCGCGCTATATTCATATCATGGTGCCCTGTCCGCTGGGATGGGGCTCAGCCGCGCAGGACACGATACGCATCGCCCGGCTGGCGATGGAGTGCGGCCTGTTCCCCCTGTTCGAAGCGGAGCACGGGATGCTAACCGGTGCCTACAAGATCCGGCGAAAGGTGCCGGTGGAAGACTACCTCCGGACACAGAAACGCTTCGCACACCTGTTTCGAAAGGATCATGAAGACACCGCGCGCATCCATCAGTTGCAGCGCATGGCGGATTTCAATATCGAGCGCTTCGGCTTGATCGAGGAGGGCGTAGAGCTATGAAGTCGGAGCACCCCTACGCGATTACACTCGATCCCGGCACCAGCCTCGCCAATCTGACCGGTTCCTGGCGGACGTCGCGGCCGGTCTATCTGGATCGATTGCCGCCCTGCAACAACGCCTGTCCCGCCGGTGAAAACATCCAAAGCTGGCTCTATCACGCCGAGGAGGGGAACTACCATGAGGCATGGCAGAAGCTGATGGAAGACAACCCCCTGCCCGCGGTCATGGGCCGGGTTTGCTATCACCCCTGCGAAGATGTCTGCAACCGCGCCCGGCTCGATACCGCGGTTGGCATAAACTCCGTGGAGCGTTTTCTCGGCGACCAGGCGCTCGAGCTGGGATGGGAACCAGGACGCGTTGCAGATGATTCCGGCAAACGGGTGCTGGTCGTCGGCGCCGGACCCAGCGGCTTGTCCGCCGCCTATCATTTACGCCGGATGGGGCACGCCGTGACCGTTCGTGAAGCGGGGCCGATGGCGGGCGGCATGATGCGGTTTGGAATTCCGAAGTACCGGCTGCCCCGTGACGTACTGGACGCGGAGATACAGCGTATTGCCGGGCTGGGCGTGGCCATCGAACTCAGTACTAAAGTGGACGACATCGAGGCTGCATTCGGGGAGGGATTCAATGCCATATTCATTGCCGTAGGTGCCCACCTTGCAAAAAGGGTGAACATCCCGGCGCACGCCGCCGGAAAGATCCTGGACGCGGTCAGCGTGCTGCGCGACATGGAAACAGGTGATGAGCCCCCGCAGCTTGGCCGCCGGGTGATCGTCTATGGCGGTGGCAACACGGCCATGGACGTGGCCCGCACGGCGAAAAGGCTGGGGGTCGATGAAGCCATGATTGTCTACCGCAGATCGCGCAACGAGATGCCGGCCCACGACTTCGAAGCCACCGAGGCCGAGGAGGAGGGCGTTATGATCCACTGGCTGCGCACCATCAAGCAGATAGACGACACCACGTTCACCGTCGAAAAAATGCGCATTGACGACGATGGCCGCCCGCAGCCGACGGGTGAGTTCGAAACGCTGCAAGCGGACACGCTGATCCTGGCGCTGGGGCAGGATGTCGACACCTCCTTCCTCGAGAGGGCGCCAGGCGTCGACATCGCCAAGGACGGTGTTGTCGAGGTCAGCGATCAGATGATGACAGGTCGTGACGGGTTGTTTGCCGGTGGCGACATGGTGCCGTCCGAACGCACCGTCACCGTCGCAGTGGGCCACGGAAAAAAAGCGGCACGCAACATCGATGCCTGGCTGCGCGGCGAGACTTACAGCCCCCGACCAAAGCATGAACTGGCGTCCTTCGAGAGCCTTAACACCTGGTACTACGACGACGCGCCGAAAACCGTGCGACCGCAGCTTGATCTGATACGACGGCAGACCAGCTTCGACGAGGTGATCAAGGGGCTCGACGCGGAAAACGCCCTATACGAGGCCCGTCGATGCCTGTCATGCGGCAACTGTTTCGAGTGCGACAACTGCTACGGGATATGCCCGGACAACGCGGTAGTGAAACTGGGTCCGGGCAAGCGCTTCGAATTCAACTACGACTATTGCAAGGGATGCGGTATGTGTGCGCTGGAGTGTCCCTGCGGCGCCATAAAAATGGAAGCGGAGGATATCTAGCTGCATGCCACATGCGGATACGTCCGACAGTGTCTTCTTCGCAATAAACGATTGTTGATATATGACAAACATCAAAATGTGATTCACCCATTATCATGTCGAATGCTAAAGTGCCGGTGAAACGAATCAACCGCTAGGAGGGTACTCAAATGTCTGCCAAAGCAAAGAAACAACGCAAGAAATCTAAAACAAAGCACGACTTTCCTGAGGAAGCTGCTGAAATGAAGGATTCAGCGATCTCATTTCTTGGCGAGGTCGAAAAATCCGGTGAGAAGCTGGCTAATGAAGTCAAACATTTTTTCGAACAATTGGCGGATCATGTCTCTACCGCTGCAAGTAGCGCAGCTAAAAAGACGGCGTCGGTGACGGGAAAAATGGCCGGAGCCGATCCAACCCCGCATCTTTCCCGGGCGCTAGACGAAGTAAAAGAAGCAGGTGAAGTGTCATTGCGTGCAGTTGGTGAGGGATTTGATGCGCTGCGCCATCAAATTACGAGTCTGACCCCGGCGGGGGCCAAGGCGGCGAAGAAAGCGGCAGCTAAAAAGAAAACCGTCGAGAAAAAAGCGAGCGTAAGTAAACCGGTGGCGGGAAAGAAGGCGGCGGCGAAGAAGGTGGTGAAAAAGCCGGCAGCTAAGAAGAAGGCGGCTGCGAAGAAGGTGGTGAAAAAGCCGGCAGCGAAAAAGAAAGCGGCTGCGAAGAAGGTGGCGACAAAGCCGGCGGCTAAGAAGAAGGTGGCGACAAAGCCGGCGGCTAAGAAGAAGGTAAGCGCGACGAAAGTAGTTAAATAGCCGGTTTGAGTGCCGATACAAAAAAGGTGCTGAATGGACGCGTCACGAACCGGCAACGCTACAACATTGGGTCATTGAAGATGCAAACATTGGTAATAAGTGTGGATAATTGTTTATAGCGTTGACTCGGTTCTTTGCCGAACATTGGATCATCGTTCTTGCTGAAGGCGCTATCGATCGGTTCCCAATCGGATGCCTTGAAGTGCTCCCGTGCTAATGGGAGCACTTCTGTTTCCTCCTTGCCCATGTGACGCCTTTCGTAGCGTATATAGTTCAGAGCGGTTGCATGGAACTCAATGAAACGAGCATCGTTTGATTCGCACCAGGTCAAAGTCTCGTCCAACTCATGGCAAAGTTTGGCACCTTTGTGGTGGTCGGCTTGAAGGTTTTGTATAAGTTCTTCCGCTGCTGGATAGCGCCGACACAGAACCGGAAATAAGTAGTCATCCTCTTTGGGATGATGAAATCGATACAAGAATGAGTCGATATAACTTAGTATTGCGCGAAACAGCAATGCATCCGGTTTGCGCCGTTGGTTTTTGACCTCCAACAAGAGTTTTTCGAAACACATCAACGTCATACCCAAGTTACGATGCTCCCCCTGAATTATGGTTAACGCGTTCATAGCGGTTCTTCTCCTTTAAGACCATCTCACATTTACGGAAACTCTGATTAATCCAGTATTTCGCCAACTTCTGGATTGCCGCGTCGCTCCGCTCCTCGCAATGACACGATTAATCAGAGTTTCCTTAATACTCAATATCACTCAGATAAATAAAAATTCCATTCTTTTCCCCTGGCATGCGTATGCACCAGACCGGCGCTCAGCCAAACCTCGCCGCCGCTCGGCATACTAGTGCAAAATGCAGGCGAGTGCGAGTCCGCTTATCCGGGTCAAGATTTTTTCGACGCCAATTCAGATGGTATGATCGATACTTCGATCCGGATGAGCGTGCATTCCACCATGAGCATGTGATCAAGATTACGAGTCCGCGATGGACGGTATATGAAGCGCTCCGTTTCAGGTTCGAGATGTCAAAGGAGGTTCCGACGCAAGCTCAGTAGCGTGCGTATACCAACCGATCCGGTGAACATCATCGGAGTCGATTGTGTCGTAGGATAGATCTGATCAAACTGGGTACTACATACTAGAAGCTTGAAATCGAGGAGGGCGCAGCGAATGCCAATCGTAACTTGGCGCGATGAATATAACGTCAACGTCGCGGTGATAGATAGTCAGCATCAGAGAATGCTCGAACTTGTGAATAATCTGCATACTGCTGTTGAAGCCCGTATTAAAAAAGATGATTTAAAGGATATGTTGGTCGAGCTCGTGGAGTTCACGCGAATGCATTTCTCGACAGAGGAACAGTTGATGAAGGAACATGGTTATCCTGGACTTGGGCAGCATCACAAGGAACATAGAGAACTGCTTCGGTACCTGACTGATCTGGTGGATGGCGTTTCAATTGGAATAAATCTTGGTTTTTACGCTGACTATGACGTTTCCACCGACTGGGCGCTAATTCATATATGCGAGTTAGACAAAAGCCTTGGTATCTTTCTGAATTCCAAGGGCGTTTATTGAGTTCGGCAATAGAACTAAGACGCGGCGTTTTACCTCGCTATCCTGTTGGTAAGGGGTGCGTCAATTCAACGCGTTCTGTCGCTTTACATTCAACCTTTTACACGTATATCAACGCTATAAAAACGAGAAGACCCGCCCCCACGGCAGGCAGCAGCCGCTGTTTGAACAGGAAAAAAACCGCCAGTCCGGCGACTATTCCCGCGACGCGGTAGCTCAAAGGCACTTCAGTCAGAGGGCCCACGGGAAGGAAGATCATCCGTGCTATCAATCCCGACAGCATCGCATAGGACACGCAGGTGATCCACTGGAACGCGGGTCCCTGCGGGTCTATCCGGGAGGCGAATATAACGCCCAGTCCGCGCCAGAGGTAGGTGCCGGCGACCGCGCCAAGGAGCAGCAGCCAGAGTTCGATATCTCCCGGATCAGTCATGCGCTTTCCGAGTCGCCACCGTGCGGTTGATCCAGAAAGCGGCGGTGCCGCCAAGCACCCCCGTTGCCAGCAGGCCCCATTCCGGAGACAACAGATGAAAAACCGGCCCTAGCGGAGCGCCGATCAAGAGTGCGAGGATCGCCATGCGGGTGCGGGAGCCGGCAAGGAGCACCGCAAAGAAAAGGGGATTGAGAAAGATCAAACCCAGCGCGAAGGGGCGTGGCATGGCGACGACGCCAACAAAGCCCAGCGCGGTTCCGGTAAGTCCGGAAGCCATGCAGATCAGTGCAAAAACCACGTAGTAGCGCTGGCGCAGACCCGGTTCTATCTGGTCGAATCTTCGCAGTCCAGCGGCCCAGGAGTTGATGGACATGAGTTGCACCAGAATAAACATCCAGCCATAGGAACGCGTGCCCTTGCGCATCAGTGGAATAAACGATACCGCCATGGGCATGAATCGTGCGTTCGCCAGGGACACCGCAAGGACAACAAAAAATGCGGGTATGCCCGCGGCGTAGAGTTCCGCCAGGGCCACCTGGCCAGGCAGCCCCCAGACACCCGCGGTGGACCCCAGGGCCACGCCCAGCGTCAGCCCGCTCTCCCGCGCCAGCGATCCAAAACCGGTCATGCTCGCCAACAGCATCAGCGCCGGAAATCCCAGGGCGTCCTTGACGGCCTGCCGGTTGACTTGTTCTGGCGTGTCGAGCATGGAGTCTCCCGGGAATGGTTGATCGATGTAATGCAAAGCGGCCCGGTAGTATAACCGGGCCGCACCTCCTGGTAGGAGCGGCACCCTCACCGCAATCAGGTTATCGGCGCGAGGGACGCTTCCTAAAGCGTGACCATGAGTCAGGATTCACGTAGGAGCGGCGCCCTCGCCGCGATCAATCATGATTACGCTAGTAAGCCGACGATTCCGCTTCGTAGCTCAGGCCGTGTTTGGCGGCCTGTTCGCGGACGGCGCCGTAGATCTTTTCGTCCAGAGATTCCCTGGCGCCGCCATCCGCATCGACCTTTTCCCTGATGAAGGCTCTGCGTTTTGCAGCGAGTTCGCTGATGTTATTTTCTAGTACCAGTCGCTGCCGTGCGGTGTCTTCCACCACGGTTTTCTGCTCCTTTGGCGACAGGTCCTGCAAGGATTCGGGTAACCTGTCCTTTTCGATTGTCGACAAATCCACCCGGCCGCTGGCAATGTCTTCGACCAGTTCGCCCCGGCCGAGGAGATTGGTTCTGCCGCTGGCGGAAGCGTTGAATACGGCGCGCCGGGCCCGGGACGCCGGTGACGACGACGTGTGCAATTTGTCCGTCGCCTCCAACTTCACCTGCTTCTTCTCCTTTTCCTCCACGGAGCCGTAATACAGCCGGGTGTCATCCAGCCTGCGGGATATCTCCGCGAGTTTTTCGTCATAGGGTGTGGCGATGGCCACGGCGCTACCGGACTGCTCGACCTGGAAGTATCGGCCGCCGCCAAGGCCGGCGATTTGCTGCCATTTCGTCGCCGTCGAGGGATTGGGCCCGCATTGTATTGTATTGACCACGATGCCTTTCTCGGCGGCGAGGGAGAGGATGTCGGGATATTGGACCTCGTCCTGGTAATCCATGTGCGGCGGGGAGTCGCCGACCAGAAACACCACCCGATAGGTATCGGAATCCTGGCTCCATGATATGTTCCGGACCGCGTCGTGCAGCGCCTGGTTGACGCTTTCCGGTGTATCTCCTCCGCCTTGTGCCTGGAAATCCATCAGGGTGGCGTACATGGTATCAAGGTCCGATGACAGGTCCACCATGCGCGTCACATAGGCGTCGCCGCGGTCCCGGAATGCCACCAGGCCTATCCTGATTTCCGGCGCTTGTCGGGCCGACGCCATGTTGCTGGCAATCGACCAGATCTTTTCCTTTGCAGCCTCGATCATACCGGTCATGCTGCTGGTGGTGTCCAGGACGAACACGACCTCCACCCTGGCGGAGTCATTTACCGGTGTCGGATTGGCGGGCGTGTGGTTAGTCGTGGCATTGCCCTGATGCTGCGGGTAGAAAACCACCGCTGCCGCGGTCATTGCGAACACAGCAAGTGCTGTCAATTTTGATTTCATCGTGGTTGTCCTCAGATGTTTTGTCGGATTTGTCGAATTGATTCGGTCAGGACGGGAATTTACAAAGCGCGGATTCCGCGGCACGGTGCGCCCGGTCGAAGCGGTCGTTCGGCACATGGGTTCCTGTACGCTCCGGACCGCGCCAACCGGAAACAGCGGGGATGGCCACGAACAGCGCCTGTGTGAGGAAAAAGCACCAAACGCCGAGAAATATACTGCTCGTGTACAAACCACCCGACACACCGGCAGCCAGAGCAAGCGCGCTGATGCCGAGATCCGCTGCCGAACTCAATATGCCCGAGTGGAAATACAGTGATCGGATAACCCAGATCATGCCCACGTGCAGGCATAAATATACGGGCAACGAAGGCGACAGCCACCAGATCATCGCCGCTGACGCAGTCCACACCGTCAATACGCTGATGCGCCCGACGCGTTCTTCGCTGCGGCGCAATAGATAGATCACATAAGCCAGTCCAATGACGGTGATGAGCAGGCGCAGCACCGGGCCCATGGCGAATACCGTTGTCAGCGCGCCAAACAATACGGCACCTCCGACACTGGCCGCTGCCGCCACAATCGCGCCCTCCATGAAGGTCGGGCGTTTCATGGCTGCCCCCTTTGCTGCTTTTCGCGCAGGTAGGCCACTTCCACATCCTGGTCGCTGATGACCGCCGGGATGAGTGACCAGGGTTGTTCGCAGTGAGGGTTGGTTTCATTTTCCGCCAGCAGCGCTGATTTTTGCTGCATGACCAGCAGGCGCTGCCGGTTTTCGCCGATCCTGGTGTTGAGTTCCGAAAGCGAATCCTCGAGTGATTTGCGCTTTCGCAGTAGAGCCCTGTCAAGCTGTTCCGCCTGAAGCTTGCGCCGAATAACCGTACGCGCAAGATCATCCTCGCGCGAGTTGAAGCACACATCCAGTTCCTCTTCCATGGCGTGCAGCGACCGTTCGATTTCAGTGCGCCTTATTCCGATCTGCCCGTTCTCGTATTGCAGTGCCTTGATGCGCTGCTCGTCCCCGGCGATATCCTCTTCCATCTCTCTTATGGCCTGTCGGAGCAGGATATCGGGCTCCTCGACTCGGTCGAGGACCGCGTGAATATCGGCCCGAAACAGCCGGTTGAATCGCGTAATCAATGCCATGGTTTTACCTCCTTGGGTTGCGAATCAGTAAAAGTGCAGTCAGTGTAGGAGGGTGCCGGGTGCCGTTACAGGCAGACTTTGGTAAAACATCGAGCCTGTAATTTACAAACAATTTACGTGCCGACGGTCATGTGAGCTGGTAGGCTGTTGGTCACCATGTCACGCAAGGCCCGCATTCTAATTGTTGAGGACGAGGAGGCGATCCGGGCCGGGTTGATCGATGTGCTGGTTTACCATGGCTACGAGACTGACGATGCCGCGGACGGTCCGACCGGGTTGGAAAAGGCGACCTCCGGCACATTTGACCTGGTCCTGCTGGACGTCATGCTGCCGGGGATGAACGGATTCGAAATCTGCGAAAAGATTCGCGCCGCAGACCGCGAGCAGGCCATCATCATGCTGACCGCAAAGACCGGCGACGAAGACATCATTCAGGGCCTATCCCTGGGCGCGGACGATTATGTCGCGAAACCATTTTCGGTGGCGCAACTCGTTTTGCGTATACAGGCGGTGCTCCGGCGATCCCGCCTAGGCACCGGGGCCTTCGATCAATTTCACCTCGGTGACGACGTGGAAATCGATCCGCGTAATTTGTCGGGACGATGCGGTACTCGCACGCTGTCTTTTACCCGGCGGGAAATGGATATTCTCGAGTATCTGGGCGCGAATCCGGATCGGCCCGTACATCGCGAGGAGCTGCTGTCCAGGATCTGGGGCTATGCCAGGAACATGGGTATCGAAACCCGCACCGTGGATATTCACATTGCCAAACTCCGGCGCAAGATCGAGCCGGATCCGAGCCACCCGCGCCACCTGATCACAGTGCGCGGTGCCGGCTACAAATTGCTGGTGCGGTAAATGCAGAGCTCGAAGCAGCACCAGAGCGGCAAGCGTCGTCTCAAATTCTGGATCGCCGTGTTTTTCCTTGCACTTGCCATTCCGACCGCGTTCCTGATCCGGCACGCCTACAGCCAGCTGAAGTGGGAGGCGTTTCATCGGCATCGAGTCATGGCCGAAGAGTTAGCGAACCGCATCGATCGCAGGATTGCCGCCTCGATCGACATCGAACAGCAGCGGTCGTTTGGCGATTACGCATTCCTGACGGTCAGCGGCGATCCCACCGCTAGCTTCCTGCAGCGTTCCGTGCTCTCGGACTACCCGGTGGAAACCGGGTCTGCGGGGCTGATTGGCTATTTTCAGGTCGATCCAGACGGTCGATTCAGCAGCCCGCTGCTGCCCCGGGAAGCGTCTTCACTGAGGCAGTATGGTGTTTCGGATCAGGAAGCTGATCGGCGAAGGGCGCTTCAACAGCGGATCTTCGATGTGCTGGACGAAAACCGCCTGGTGCAGAAGGAGGAGATCGATTACCGGAAAGACGACGCAGGGTCGCCGGTCCAACGCGGCCGTGATGATGACGGGGCGCTGCGGGAATCATGGGTATCCGGGGAGAGCAAAGACCCCGAGGAAGCGGTGCTTGGCGAAACGGAAGAGTTCGCCAGCCCGAGCGCATTCGACCGCCTGAACGAACCTCCCGGCGACCGGCAACTGAGCAAACAGAAAGCCCGGACTCTGGGAAGGGTAGAGGATCTCAAGCTGGAGCCCGGCTATCTGCCCGAACCCCGATCGGTGTCGGTGAAACCACAGGCACCGAAGCGTTCGCAACCCGGATCAGGGCGCGCCGTGCGTAAGGAGCAAAGCGCATTGCTGGAGAAGAAAGCGGCGGTCGCGGATGCATCGAACGTTCCGGCCGCGCCTTTGCTTGCCGACGCGGTGATCAGAATTTTCGAGAGTAAAATCGATTCCCTAGATTTCGCATTGCTCGACAGCGGGCATTTTGTGCTTTTTCGCAACGTCTGGCGTGACAGCGAGCGCTATGTACAGGGCGCACTCATTGACCCTGAAAGCTTCATCGGTGCTGTCATCGAAGAGGAGTTTCGCCGGACCGCACTCGCCGCGGCAAGCGATCTGGTAGTTGCATACGGGGGCGGCGTGCTTGCCGCGTTGACCGGGCAATCGTCGACGGGATACCTGTCGAGAGCAGATGAGTTGAGGGGTACGCTATTGTTCAAAACGCGCCTTTCCACTCCCCTCGATGACATGGAATTGATATTCAGCATCACCGGCCTGCCCGTGGGTCCCGGAGGTTCTATCGTATTCTGGGTGGCGGTGATCCTCGTTGTGGTGTTGAGTGTCGGCTCCTACCTGATGTACAGAATGGGAGCGGCGCAGATCGATCTTGGCAGGCAGCAGCAGGACTTCATTTCCGCGGTCAGCCATGAACTGAAAACCCCGCTCACCTCGATTCGAATGTATGGAGAGATGCTGCAGGAAGGATGGGCGGACGAGGACAAAAAAGCGTCCTACTACAAATACATCTCGGAGGAGAGTGAACGACTGTCCCGGCTGATATCCAACGTGCTGCAGCTAACGCGCCTGAACCGGAACGATCTGCGGCTCGAATTGAAGCGCGTTAGCGTGTCCGAGCTGATGGACAGCGTTCGATCGAAAATATCATCCCATGTGCGCAGCGCCGGATTCGATCTGAATGTAAACATCGAAGCGGCGGTGGGAACAGCGGTAATCAGGGTAGATCCCGATGCGTTCGTACAGATCATCATCAACCTGGTGGACAACGCGTTGAAGTTCTCCGCCGCCGCCGTAAAAAAATGTGTCGATATCGACTGTATCCGTTTGCGCGACGGAAGCGTGCGTTTTCGGGTGCGGGACTACGGCCCCGGTGTGCCCCGGGATAAAATGAAAAAGATATTCCAATTGTTCTATCGATCCGAAGATGAGTTGACGCGGGATACGATCGGCACGGGTATCGGCCTTGCCCTGGTCGATCAGTTGGCTCACGCCATGGGCGGTCGGGTGGACGTGGTCAACAAGGACCCGGGTGCCGAATTCAGCATGGCGTTTCCCGCCGTTCCTGCTCCTTCTCCTTCCTGATTTAAATCTGGTCGATTGCCCAGTGCAGTTTGCCGTCGGCGATTCGTGCGCGGGCGCCCTGGCCCAGGGCATAGCTTGGGGATTCGTGCCCGAACAGGTCACTGGCGTAGACGGGACAGGGGCTGCGACGGGCAAATTGCGTCAGAATCTCATGGCGCTCCGAAGCGCCTATCAGTTGCCCAATGACAATTGCACGCAGTCCTGCCAGCGTGCCGCTCTGTTCCCATTGGTTCCAGAATCGCATCAGTCGTCCCGGGTTCTCGTTCGTATCTTCGATGAAAAGAATGATCCCGTCCAAGGATGGCGGTAGATAAGAGGTGCCAATTAGGCTGGTCAGCACCGCCAGGCAACCTCCAAGAAGCGTCCCTTCGACCGATCGTTTCTCACCATCGGCAGTAACCGCCTCGATCGGCAACGCTTCACGCCATGGCAGCCCGTGGCCGAGAAGTCCCAGAAGATGCTCTGTGTGATCTGAACCCGGGCACCACAGGGATCCGCCCGGCATTACCGCATGCAGGCCACGCCAGCCGAGGCGGGTGAAAAGGGCAGCCTGAAGGGCGGTGATGTCAGACAGTCCGATGAGGCATTTGGGCCGGAGTGTGCGCAAATGATCCCAGTCCATGAGCGGCAGCAGGTCGCTGGCGCCGTAGCCGCCCCGCGCCGCTAATACGAAATCGCTGGCGTCGTCGCTCAAGGCATCTGACAGCGCCTTGTATCGGTCCGCCGCCGGCCCGCTTGCGTAGACCCATCCGGTCTCCGGGCGCATCGGGGTGTGCAGCACCGTAAATTCACGCTGCTCGAGGTCCTTGATGTTTTTGGCCAGTAGGTCGCGGTCGGGCGTGCCGGCGGGTTCGATGACGATTAATCTCACGCTATGCATCGGGCAATTCTAATGTACACCTATTGTAATGTGCAGCACGCACAGGAACGGCGTCCGCACTCTGCTCGCCCGGGACCCGAATGGGAGTCAGGCCGTCTGCATACCAATGACGGTATTCGCTTGACGGGAGCGCACGGGAAAAATAAACTATAAAACTAGTTAAATAGTTTAAAGTGCAATAATTGCTCACTCTCGAAGAAGCGGCCCAGGGATTTGCTGCGGTGGCGTCGGAATCGCGGCTGGATGTGCTCATGACGCTGGTGCGTGCAGGGCCCGACGGATTGACCGTCGGGGACATCCAGAATTGCGTGGGCATCCCTGCCTCCACGCTGGCGCATCATCTCAAGTTTCTCGCTGCCGGCGGACTGATCGAACAACAGCGTGCCGGGCGAGCCGTGATCAATCGCGCGGCTTATGAAAGAATCGAAAAACTCGCTGACTTCCTGATGCGGGAATGCTGCGCAGATGCCAAACCGGCGCGAAGCGCGGTGCGTGCCGGATTTGTTCGTTGAATCGGAGATCGTGATGACGGCACTGGTATTGAAGAGCTTCGATGGCATCCGCAGGACCGTGGACAAGGCCGCCTCCGTGTGGACCCTGATCCTGATCATACCCATCGCGGTAGCGCTTTATGACGCTGAACGACTCGATACCATCCTCGGGATTGCGCTGCGGGCACTCGCGGGGACGCTGCCCTACATCATCGTCGCCGTACTGCTCATCGCAATTCTCAAGGCCACCGGCGCCGAGACGGTCGTCGCCAGGGCCTTCCAAGGCCGGGAAACGCGGATGATCTTGCTGGCCGCACTGCTTGGCGGGCTTGCCCCATTCTGCTCGTGTGAGGTGATCCCGTTCATCAGCGGTCTCCTGGCTGTGGGCGCGCCGCTTTCCGCCGTGATGGCATTCTGGCTGTCATCGCCGCTCATCGATCCCCCCACCGTACTCATTACGGCAGGCGCGTTGGGTTGGGAATTCGCAATCGGTAAAACGTTCGCGGCGGTCGCGCTCGGGCTCATGGGCGGATTCGGTGTGCGATTCCTTGTGAATCGAGGTGCGTTTTCGGCGCCGCTTCGAAACCGCGACAGCGGCGGTTGCTGCGGCTGCGGGCCTTCCCCATTCGAGGGCGAAGTCGAGTGGCGATTCTGGCGTGAGCCGGAAAGAGTGCAGACCTTTCGGACCGAGGCCATGCTGAACGGCCTGTTTCTGATCAAGTGGCTCACTTTCGCGTATCTCCTGGAGGCACTCCTCGTTACCTATGTCCCCGCCGAGGCCATCGGGAGTGTTGTCGGCGGCGACGGTTTCATGCCGATCGCGATCGGGGCCATTGTCGGCGCTCCCGCCTATCTAAACAGCTACGCCGCACCGGCGCTCGTCGCCGGATTGATGGAGCAGGGTATGAGTGCCGGCGCGGCGATGGCATTCATGGTGGCGGGCGCGGTCAGTTCCATCCCGGCTATGGCGGCGGTCTGGTCCCTGGTCAACAAACAGGTGTTTCTCGCGTATATGGGATTCGGCATCTCTGGCGCCATATTGATCGGTGCCGTGTTCGCGGCCGTCGTCTGATGTCGCCCCTTATCCGGCTACGCCGGGAAAGCGCTTTCGTATCCATTGTTCAATAACGAATATGGCAATTGAAGTACAATATGGTGTTGCGACAAAACTTGAATCAGATACCCCATGAGTACGGCGATACTTTACGACCCACGTTACCTCGATCACGACACCGGCCCCGGGCATCCCGAGCGTCCCGAGAGACTGGCATACGCAATAAGGGAACTTGAACAGAAGCCGTGGTTTGATCGGCTGGATCGCATCGCTCCGACACCTTGTGAACGAAAATGGCTGGAGACGATCCACAGTCAGGACTACATAGATCGGACAAGGCAGGAATGCAGCGCCGGACGAAGCTACATCGATACGCCGGACGTCGCGGTGGGCCAATCTTCGTGGGAGGTTGCGGTGCTCGCTGCCGGCGGCGCGCTGGCCGTAGCTGATCGTGTTGTTCAGGGCAGCGTAAACAACGGATTCGCGATGATCAGACCTCCGGGTCATCATGCCGAGAAGGCCACGGCATTGGGTTTTTGCCTGTTCAATAACGTCGCCATCACGGCACGTTATCTGCAGAAGTTTCACGCTCTGGACAAGATCCTGGTCCTCGACTGGGACGTCCATCACGGCAATGGTACGCAACACAGCTTCGAATCCGATCCCTCGGTGTTCTACATCAGCACCCATCAATATCCCTACTATCCCGGCACCGGCGCCTACTCTGAAAACGGGGCCGGCGCGGGCGCGGGAGCGACATTGAACTGCCCCATGTCCGCCGGCTACGGAGATGCGCAGTACCGCGAAGCCTTCGAGGAACTCATTCTGCCCGCCGCCCGGAAATTCAAGCCGGACGCGGTGCTGATTTCAGCCGGTTTCGACGCCCACCGCGCGGATCCCCTTGGCGCGATCAATCTGAGTACGGGGTTTTACCGCTGGATGACCGAACAGATGATGGAGGTCGCAGATACCTACAGCAACGGCCGGCTGATTTCCATGCTGGAGGGGGGGTACGACCTCAAGGCGTTGGCGGAGTGTATCAGCATTCACCTTCAGACCCTCAGCGGTACAGACGTCAACGGCTGAATACTCCGTACGACCTTTCCAGGTTCAAACAACTTCGATGTCGACGAATGTTTCGTTGTAGCAGGCACCGTCGACGATATCAGTTCTCAGGTCCGCAGATATGAGCGCGTTGACAGTACGTCCGGTTTGGCTGGTGCGCAGCCAGGTTCCCTTGGGGGTATAGAGAACACCGCGCTGCACGGCGTCTGAAATCTTCGCCTTCAGGATTACCGAGCCAATGTCATTTTCCAGCTTTACCAGGCTGCCGTCTTCGATGACGTGCCGCCGGGCGTCGTCTGGATGGATTTCGACGACCTCTGCGCCCTCGCTCGCTTGGTCGCTTCCGAAGGTGGCATTGGTGCGTTTCGGAGAAGACGGGCTGATGACGGTAAAAGGGCGATCCTTCTCTGCCGGATCATAGCGGGGTACGCCGAAACCGAACTTCTCGTCCAGTTCAACACTATACAACTCGATCTTTCCGGAAGCCGTGCGGGGATTCACGGTGTCGCACATGATCACATCTTTTCCGTCAGTCGTGTTCATGAGCAGGGCTTCGTCGACCGGGATCTCGCTGGGCCGGTAGCCGTTGAGCCGCCGGTCACCGGGGTCGATCGCGGCATCGATCAGCTCGCCATCACTGTCGGAAAACATCGGATCGTCGAATCCGAATTCGCGGGCAAGACGGCGAAAAATTTCGGTGTTCGGAAGCGATTCCCCGACCTTCGGTATGACGGGCTCGGCGCGCTGCAGATAACTGTGTCCGTACGCCGTATAGATGTCGTTGAATTCGAAATGGGAAGAAGCAGGCAGCACGACGTCGCAACAACGCATGCTGTCCGTCATGACGACGTCGATTCCAGTGACAAAAATGTCATCCCGTCTCAGCGCCTCGATCATTCGGTTCTGATCGGGGTGGGTCGCGACGGGATTGTGGTTATAGATGAAAACCGATCGAATTGGCGGGTCCAGATCGTCTTTGAGGAGATGCCTGCCCACATCCACGATATTCAGCGTCCGGGTGCCCTCGGGAACGAGATCGGGTCGTTGTAATGCGGCCGGCGTGACCGGGAACGCAAATCCCGGTTTGGCAATCACGCCTGCACCTCGCCTCCCCAGTTGGCCGAGGAGTGCGGAAACCGACATGGCCGCTCGCAAACCGGAGCCTCCGCTTTTGCCGCGTTCGATGCCATTGCCGATAGAGAGTGCCAGATTCCGCGCCCCCGCATACAGGTCGGCCATTTCAATGATCGACGCCAACGGCACACCGCAAATTCTCGATGCCTCCTCCAGCGGGTATTTCCGTGCTTCGCTGAGGAAGTCTTCGGCGCCCGTCACCCATTCACCAACGAAATCCGTGTCGATCTCGTCGCGACGCTCCAACTCGGCGGCCAGCGCCAGTGCCAGTACGACATCCGTACCCGGGGAAATCTGAATAAAAAGATGGGCCTGCTCGGCGATGCGGGTTCGCTTCGGATCGACGACGATCATCCGCGCGCCGCGCTCCCGCGCCCGTTTGATTACGCGGGCCAAATGCAGGTTCGAGACCGTGACGTTGTTTCCCCAGACGGCAATCAGATCGGCGTCGGCCGCCTGTTCCGGCGGCATGCCCGGCGCGTCGCCGAACAGGCTGGTGTAGGCGGTGCCGCGAACCGCTCCGCACAGGGGGCCGCGATCGAGAAGGCTCGCGCCCAGTTTGTGGAAAAATCGCCGATCCATGGATGCTGCCGCGAGCTGCCCGTGCGGGCCGGCATAGTTGAATGGCAGCACCGTTTGAGGACCATATCGGCGGATCGCGGAACGGGTTCGATCTGTGATCAATGAAAGCGCGTTTTCCCAACTTGTCGGTTCGAAACGCCCGCTGCCTCTCGGCCCCGCTCGCAGCAACGGTGTGCGAAGCCGATGCGCGCCGTGAACGAACGCCGGGTAGTACTTCGACACCTTGTCGCAGATTGCCCCCGCGGTATAGGGGTTCGAGCGCGTTCCTTTTATTTTGCTGATTTCGGAACCAACAACCGTTACCCGCAGCGAGCAGGTGTCGGGGCAATCCAGTGGACAAACCGAGTTTCGTTCCAGGTCTTGGGGATCGGTAATCATAGCCGCGTGTTTGGTGGATTATGTTGCTGGACAATATCCAATTATTGAAATTATAACCAGTTCATTTCGTATCAATCGGTTGGCTGATTTATTTTTCGGTCGTCAGCTTCTCCGATGCGTCCGATTTACGGCGACAGGCAGGGGTTTCCCTGGTTTTTTGCGGCGCGAACCCAATTGTTTCGCGCGTGTTGGGAAGTAACTGGCCGGGCCCGCATTTCTCACCAGGATCCCGAGCGATTGCCCAGGACAGGTGCCGATGAACGCCGGGCTGAAAAAATCGCCAGGAGCGATTTTTCGCGGTAGCCCCGAAGGGGCGAGGCGCTTAGGATGCGTCGAACCAGTGAGATGCATAGCCGGTGCTATGGATCGAATGAAGCCCAAGTACATCGGGGCCTGGACCAGCCAGCGCCGGGATAGGCGTTTGCAAGACACACTGTTTCTTGGACAAATCCATAGACCTCAATGTTTGCCATGCTTGACGAGATTCTATAGCCGCCTGGTGAGAAATGCGGGCTAGGACACTACCCATTGCTTCGTGTATATGTACCATGTGTGGTTCGTCATGCCAAATTGAGGAGACTGGGTTTTGAATTTTCGTGCATCGATCATTGCCTCGTTGTTCATGGGCTTGCATCCGTGTCTGGTATTCCCCTCGGACTTCGAACGCGAACAGCGTCTGATCAGCGAGATGGAAGCCAATCTGTTCGATGGGGAAGTCGTCTATCTGTCGGACGGCGAGCGTGATTTTGCCGCGGTGCTCATAGAAAACGAGCAGCCGAGAGGATCGGTTGTCCTGCTTCACGGTCGCGGGTTCCACCCCGACTGGCAAGATGTGGTCGGACCCCTCCGGGTTGCGTTGGCGGCGGCGGGGTGGTCAACCCTGTCCGCCCAGATGCCGGTGCTGGAAAAAGGAAAAAAGTACTATGACTATGTGCCATTGTTTCCCGAGTCTTACAAACGCATTGAGGCGGCGGTCAAATTCATGCGGGACAACGTGCCCGGGCCTGTCGTCTTACTCGCGCACAGCTGCGGGGCACACATGGCAATGAACTGGATCGACGAGGTCGGCGATTCCAAAATAGACGCGTATATCGGCGTCGGCATGGGGGCGACCGACTATGGCCAGGATTTGATTCGTCCCTTCCCGATCGCGGATATGAAGGTACCGCTGCTCGATATCCTGGGTACCGAGGAGTATTCGCGGGTACTTGCGCTGGCCATTGTGCGAAAGTCAATATTGAGTAGATCTCGGAGCCCGCAGTCAGCCCAGGTGTTCGTCGAGGGTGCCGACCACTACTTCAAGGACAGGAACCAGGAACTTGGAAACGCCGTCATCGAGTGGCTGGGTGAATTGGAGTTCTAATCGATAACACCGGGTGACGAAAACCGAGGCAGCGAAAACCAAGGCAGCAGGGTGCATATCGGAACAAGCTGGCGCCAAAAATCACAGAAGAACTCGACAAACGAGGTATTGCGATCGAGGCTCGGACAGGAGAATAATTGAACTGTTGAAGCACGATGCCCTTGTCGATGTCTATAATATGGCGATGTGGACCTTTCATTTCGAAGATTAGGGACGGTGTGCGTGACCACTTCACAAGCCTTACGGGATAATTCGAGAACCTGAACCATGCGCCCAGGGTTTCGCCGGATCATGGGCACTATCCGACACGAATCAGGGGCCCGGCGGGCTTGCTCGAAGGAATCCCGCTCTAGGAGTTATAGATAAGATGGCGAATACCAAAGATCCAAACGGAAATGCCATGACGGCCGAGGAACGCCCAACCCCCGGCCACTATGCGGCCCATGCCCTGGACCGGGCTTTCAAGGCCAACCTGGCGAGGCTGACCGCGGGTATCACGCCGGCCGGGTTGTCCAGTATCTATTTCGACTGGCTTTCACACCTGATGCTGTCGCCGGGCAAGCAGCTGGAACTGGTCGAAAAAGCGGGGCGTAAAGCCGAGCGGTTTTTCCGCTACGCCGGACAAACCGTCCTCGACGCGGATACCCCGCCATGTATCAGTCCGCTGCCGCAGGACCGCCGATTTCAGCACGAATCCTGGCATCAGTGGCCCTACAATTTTATGTACCAGGCGTTCCTGCTGACGCAGCAGTGGTGGCACAACGCCACGACCGATATCGACGGTCTAGAACCGGAGCGCGAGCGGGTAGTGCAATTTACCACGCGCCAGTTGCTGGACCGCTACGCCCCGTCGAACAATCCGTTGCTGAATCCGGAGGTGGCGAAGGCAACTATGGAGACGGGCGGCATGAACCTCATTCAAGGATGGCAAAACTTCGTCGAGGACTGGGAGAGGGCCGCAGCCGGCAAGCCACCGGTTGGGTCCGAGGACTATCGGGTCGGACAGAACATCGCCGTCACACCCGGCAAGGTCGTATACCGTAACCGATTGATCGAGCTGATCCAGTATGCCCCCACCTCGAAGCAGGTCTATGCCGAACCGATCCTGATCGTGCCGGCCTGGATCATGAAGTACTACATCCTAGATTTGTCCCCGGAGAATTCCCTGGTGAAGTATCTGGTCGACCAAGGCCACACCGTGTTCATGATTTCCTGGCGCAATCCGACATCGGAAGACCGCGATCTCGGCATGAAAGATTACCGACGGCTGGGGCCTTTAGCCGCGCTCGACGCGATCTCAAAGATCGTCCCGGGCGAAAAGGTTCACTCGGTTGGCTACTGCCTGGGCGGTACGCTGCTTACCATCGTTGCCGCGGCCATGGCGCGTGAAAAAGATCAGCGGTTGGCTTCGCTGACCACTTTTGCCACCCAGGTGGATTTTACCGAGTCCGGCGAGCTGATGCTGTTCATCGGCGAGAGCGAAGTAGCGTATCTGGAAAATATGATGTGGGACCAGGGATACCTGGACGGCTATCAGATGGCTGGTGCGTTCCAGATTCTGCGATCGAACGACCTGATCTGGTCGCGAATCGTGCGCAACTATCTGCTTGGCCAGCGTCAACCGATGAGTGATTTGATGGCCTGGAATGGCGACCTCACCCGCATGCCCTATCGAATGCATTCCGAGTATCTGCGCCGATTGTTCTTGAACAATGAACTGGCAAGTGGTCGCTACCAGATCAATGGTCGCCCGGTTGTCATCAGCGATATTCGCGTACCGATTTTCACGGTGGGTACCGTCGATGACCACATCGCGCCCTGGCGTTCCGTCTACAAGATCCATCTACTCGCCGATGCCGAAGAAGTGACCTTCGTGTTGACCAGCGGAGGCCACAACGCCGGCATAGTCAGCGAACCCGGCCATCCACGCAGAAGTTATCAGCTGCGCACTCACCACGAGAGCGATGCCTATGTCGGTCCTGATACCTGGCAGGAAACGACCCAGTCCGAGCCAGGCTCATGGTGGCCGGCCTGGCAGCGATGGCTGGGCGAACACTCCTCGGATAAAACCAAGCCCCCCGCGATGGGCTTGCCAGGAGGTTCGCCGCTTGTCGATGCGCCGGGTACCTACGTGCTGCAGCCCTGAGCGGGTTCCAGCCCGCTAGTTCAGCTATCGCACACGAATGACATCCGCATGATCGTTTTCACTAGCCTCCAATAGCGGCGCCAGCGTCCGTGATACGGAATCAGCGAAGCGAAGCGTGGCAGGACGCGGCAATGTAGAAGTTTTTTTACCACAACAGAGCTGGATTTTTTTACTTCGTTCGCAACGGCGAAATTCTTAATTGATCAGTGTTTCCTTAAGCATTGCAAAAATCGAAGTCTATGGATTTGTCAAAAAAACAGTCTGTACCGGCAGCACCTCTCCCGAATACGAACCCCCACCGATCGCTTAGTAGAGAAACGCTCAATCGATTTCACCATAAGAAACAATTAGTTGCACAGAACCTGTTTATTTTGGTGGAAATTTGGTGAAATATCTGTCGTATAAAATAAATGCGTCGACAATGAAGGCGTTTTCGCTTTGTTTGCATAGCGACGTAGTGACAGTGCGGGAGGCACCAGACTACGGAACCACGCCAAATCAATTCTAATTATCAAATAATCGACCATCTAAGACGATCCGCCGGAAGGAGGCGCGTGTCAGGTCCCACCCAGTGAACCACGATCGATACGAGATTCGTTCATTATCGAATGACTCAGTCGTGCGTCCAATCTAGAAAAAAGTAAGGAGGAGATGTAAATGAATATCGTAATGAGCGTTTCAATGGTTTTGTGCGCAGCCATTGGGATCTGGGGCGTGGCTGACCCGGATGGCATGACAACTGCTGCACAAGCTCTAGTCAATTATTCCCTCACCGCCCTGGACTGGTTCTTTCTGCTGCTGTGCACATTTTTCGTTGTTTTCATGGCGGTCATGGCCTTTTCAAAATATGGCAACATCAAACTAGGGGCCGATGATGACGAGCCGGAGTTCACTACGGGATCGTGGGTTGCCATGTTGTTTGCAGCCGGCATGGGCTCGGGATTGTTGTTCTGGGGCGTGGCTGAACCTGTATATCACTTTACGGGCCCCCCGGGAATGGAGGGCGGAACGCCAGAAGCCGCAAGGCAGGCCTTCGTAATTACCAACATTCACTGGGGACTCCACGCCTGGTCGATATACGGCTGCTGCGCACTCGTCATTGCTTATTTCACATTCAGGCTCGGCCTACCGTCGATGATCTCGACTCCGATACTGGTTGGATTCAAGAACGTGTTCAACAAACCCGCATTGAGAACTCTGGGTTCAACAGCGGATATCCTCGCCGTCATCGCCGTGATCTTCGGTCTGGCCGGCTCGTTGGCCATGGGCACATTGATGGTGCGTTCGGGCATGAGTTCAGTGTTCGGAACCGACAATACCTCCAACACCATCAGCTTTGCGATACTGGGTGTTATGACGGTTGCTTTCCTGCTATCGGCGTCTACCGGGGTAGAAAAGGGGATCAAAATTCTAAGCAACATCAACATGGTTATTGCGATAGTCATATTGCTGGTCGTTTTGTTCGGCGGGCCTACGGCTTATCTGCTTCAGGTGTTTATATATTCTATTGGCGATTATCTGTTTCAGTTCATCCCGATGTCTTTCAAGACTTACAGCTACCAACCCCCTGCCTCGTGGAACTGGTTTCATGGCTGGACGCTGACCTACCTGATCTGGTGGCTGGCATGGGGACCTTTTGTAGGTATTTTTATCGCCCGTATCAGTCGAGGCCGTACGATTCGAGAGTTCGTTATCTTTGTGGTCGGTGTACCGACTATTGTCTCAATGCTGTGGTTCGCCGCATTTGGCGGGTCCGCGATTCATATCGAAATGTTCGGCGCAGGCGGTTTGTCTGAGCAGGTATTTGCGGACGTTTCCGCGGCATTGTTCGCCTTTTTCGAGTATTTCCCGGCAACAGGTGTTTTGAATTTCCTTTCGGTCTGTTTGATATTCATATTTCTGGTAACGAGCGCCGACTCCGGCACATTTGTTATCAGCATGATGACCAGCAACGGGAATCTAAATCCAGCCATCAAAACCAAACTGATCTGGGGAATCATTATGGCAGCCATCACCGTGGGTACATTGGCCACGGGCAGCGTGTCCGTTGCAAAGGCGATGGCTATAACCGGCGCGATTCCTTTTACCATTATCATTATCCTGCAGATGGCGGGTTTTCTCAGGGTGGTTCGCGAGGATCCTATTGTCAGAAAAGTACATACAAAGGTGCGAAGCGCCCCCGATTCACAAGCTGAAAGCACAACGTCATGAGGAGAATGATTATGTTTAACAGAATAAGTCAAACTCTTGTCATTCTCTCGATTTCGTTTGCATTAATCGGTTGTGCGAATGAAGACCATACCCTGCGCATCGGCTCAAAGAATTTTGCGGAAAGCATGATTCTTGCGGAAATGATCGCGCAGCTGGCTGAAAATGAAGGAATTACTGTAGAGCGAAATATTCCGTTTGGCGATACCCAGGAAATCATGGAGGCAGCCAAGCAAAACGTATTGGACGTTTATCCGGAATACAACGGCACCGGTCTGATTTTCCTGGGGCAGGCGCCAATAAGTGACGGCGATGAGTCCACTTCAAAGGTGCGGGAGTTGTTCGAACCCCTGGGGCTGGAATGGAAGGATCGGTTCGGGTTCTCCAATGACTACGCTATTGTCATGACTTCGGAGCGGGCTCAGGAACTGGGGGTTGGTTCAATTGGTGAATTGGCGAATACCGGCTCCCCCATTAACTTTGCCGTAGATGAGGATTTTTCCACGCGGGCGGCGGATGGACTGCGCCCGATGGCCAGGCGCTATGGAATTTCAGTCGGGAATTTGGCCGTGTTTCCAGGGGGCAGCGAGGGAAAGGACAAGATTGTTCTAGCCTTGCTGGACGGATCCGCCGATGTTGCCGAATTATTCGTAACCGATGGCCAGATCGCCGAGTACAATCTTGTTGTTTTGCAGGACGAGCAGAAATTTTTCCCAGTGTATGAACCCGCCCCCCTAGTGCGAACCGATGCATTGGCGAAGATACCCGCTCTTGACAAATTGCTGAACAAATTGGGCGGCGCGATCAGTGCAGCGGACATGCAGGCCATGAACAAAGCCGTGGATCTGGACGCACAAACCCCGGCATCCGTAGCGGCGTCCTTTTTAGTTTCCAAAGGACTGTTACCCGAAGACGCAGCCGGTTCGGCGGTTGAAAAGCTGCTGGTAGCGGCCGATCCGAGTGTTGGTCGAAGCAGCCAGACCGCCAAAGCGTTGAGAGCCATCCGTGCGGGTTTCCCCGGAAGGGATCTGGAGATTTTGAATTCGGCGGACCCATTGAAAGCACTATCGGAAGGTGAATCGCGGCTGGGGATGGTAGGAGCGGAGTCATTCTACTCGATAGGCGATGACGGCCCTGTCGCCAAAGGCAGCGCTCGGGCATTTGCCGTACTCGGTTACAAGACAGCGCACCTTATCGCCAGAAAAATCGGCGCCACCAGTTCTATCGTGGACATGAAGAAAATCGCCACCGGCGCCGAGGGAACCGGTTCAGCAATCGTTTTGGAAATGCTGCTGAGCTCTTTGGGTTTGTTGGAAACCGTGGAAATAGTCCGCCCCGAAGGTAACTTGAATGAACAGGTGACTGCGCTGGTAAATGGCGAATTCGATGGTATTTTCACCATGGTTCCACAGGGTGACAGGACAATAAAGAACGCGCTGGAGAACACCGCTGTGAATCTTGTACAGTTGGACGAATGGTTTCAAGGCGGCCACACCGCCAGATACAGCTTTATCAGACCTTCAACCATTGCAGCGGAAACTTATCCGTCCCAGCTTCTGCCTGTGTCGAGCGTCAGCACACAGTTCGTCCTGGCAAGTCCTGTTGAAAAGCAGCAACAAATGGGGGAAGTCGGACCGGGTACGGTGGGCGTCGCCTCGGCGGTCCCGGTCAGTGATGAAGCCGTGGGTTTGATCAACGAGGCACTCAAAACTGGTGAAGTTGTCGATCCTGCGATTCCTGTTCATGCCGCTCTAGTACCCAAAATCGATGTGGTGGACAAAACCCTGCCTTTCAGTTTTGACGTATCCCTGATTAACATTCTTATGATTTTGTTCACGGTCTGGGTTCTGTATTTGTGTGCCTTACCCAGCCCACGGGATTTCAATATGCCGGATAAAGACTAATCACGAACAGTTAACTAGGAGAATACGAAATGACTAATTATCTAGCCTCGATAGATTTGGCGGAAGAAGAATCCTGGAAGAGCATCATCAAAAAAACCGTCGATATGGCCACAGGTCTTGAAGGAAGTCAGATATATCTTATGACCGTAATTCCGGGCATCACTCCCCTCGTCGATGCCCGTTACGCAATCCGCGGCGAAATGCATGGATCGGAAGAATATCCTTTACAGCAATGGAAGGACGACGCCGAGAAGAAACTCAAGGAAATTGCCGATAAGCATATACCCAAAAATCTTTATGCCGGTGTAGTCGTTGAAAACGGCACGGTATATAGGGAAGTCGTCGAAGCTGCCAAGGACCTGAATATCGATCAAATCGTGATGGGCGCTCACCGCCCGTCACTGGCCGACTTTTTATTGGGCCCGAACTCCGCCAGGGTCGCGCGACATGCAGGATGTTCCGTAACCGTCGTCAGAGATTAGCGAGTAGATCCGGGGACACGATACTCAATCCATCCAAGCTTAGGATGGCATATAGACAACTAAGTATTGTGTCTCCGACATCCTGGCAGATAGGGGAATGCCGTGCAGACTAACCCTCGTTCTTCAACCACTCACGCATGATTTTTTTGATTCGGCTTTGGTATGGAACGCCGTCGAGGCGCGCTTTGGTTTTGAACGCATCCAAGAGGTCCGCCTCGATTTTTATGCTGATTAATCTG